>OMYE01000012.1 GCA_900315145.1 uncultured Pseudomonadota bacterium
CCTCTTCTGACTGTTTTTCAGAAGAATCTGCTACAACTTCTTCAGGAGCAGATGCGTCTGGTTCAGTAACAGCTGGAGTATCAGCTTCATTCTGAGAGCTTTCAACTGCTTCAGTTTGTTGTTCTTCCGAACTCATATCAGCATCATCCTGGACAGCCTCGTCTTCGGCATACGAAGCTTCATCAGCATTAACTCCTGCTTCAGTCATCGGTACAGTGGTTAAATTCATGATACTGCTTACACCGGCAAATCTAGGTGTGGCATATATCAGTTCATTATCATCACGACCGGCACTAGGCTCAACAGAAGCAAGTTCGGCTGATTCAGGTTCAGTCATCGGTACACTGTATATGTTCTTTATGGAGGCAAATCCGGAGGCGCGTCCACATGCTCCTGTAGGTGCTGATGTTTCCATATCTCCGCTTGGTTCCACAAAGATTTCCTCACAAGGTTCAGGTTCAGTCATGCCTACAGATATCAGAGATACATTGCCTATACATCCGATACGGGCAGGAGTCCGGTATTCCGGTGCAACACGCTTAACAGTCTCCTGCTTTTCTTCAGTAACAGTAGCCTGGCTTTCAACAATGTCAGTAACCTTCTGTTCAGCAGGACGCTGGCGACGTTCCTTCTTCTGAGAAGATTCGGTAGCGTTCTTCTTTCCTGTCTTGTTCTTGTGCTGTTTCTCGGCCTTGGTTTCATTGTTGCGAATATTGGAATTATCAGCACTGTTTCTTAACTGTTCATTCTTCTTATTCTGCTTGTTTTCCTTGGCTTCCCTGCTGTTTTCTTTTACTTCAGCGGTCTGAGGCTTCTTTTTGCCGGTTCCCTTAATCTGAACATCCTCTTCGATCACCTGTCTGTTTTTGTTCTTGGCTGGTTTGCCGGATGCAGCGGTTGTCTGGGCGTTCTGTTTGCGGCCGGATGAACCATAGCGGTTCTTATTGTTGCTCTGAGAAGAGTTTTTGCCTTTATTGCCGTTACTGCTATCTCGGGAGTTCTTACTGTTGTCACCATCCTTGCGGACGTTAACCTTGGATATCTCCGGCTTAACGGTTGTATTGGCGTTATCCTTATCTTCAGCTCTGAAAAGACCTACAATACTGTTAATGAATCTCTTGAAGATGCCTACTGACTGTACAGGAGTAACTTCTACAGGTTTTGGCTTGAATTCAGTCAGTTCATTAAGTGTTGTCAAATCTACTGCTGGCTTCTGACTTTCCTGTCTTGCGCGGCCTGCTGAGAGCATTGACAAATCTTCTCTTGCAGCAGGGAAGTTGCTTGGTGCTGGAGTGTTGTTCTGGATGCTGCGCTTCATAAGACTGAAGGTATTAACTTCAAGATCTTCGTTGCTTCTTATACGGTTGATTTCGTAGTAAGGAGTTTCGAAATTCTTGTCAGGGATGATAAATACCTTTACGTCATGACGCTTTTCGATGCCGTCCAGAGAGGCTCGTTTTTCGTTCATTAGGTATGCGGCAACTTCGAGCGGTACACGGGCACAAACGGAAGCAGTGTAATCTTTAATTGCCTCTTCTTCAATAATTCTGATTATTGATAAAGCCAGGGAACCGTTGTCTCTGATGCTACCGACGCCTGCACAGCGCGGACATACATGAGAGGTTGATTCACCGAGTGAAGGTCTGATACGCTGTCTGGACATTTCCAGCAGGCCGAATCTTGAGATACGGGCAAACTGGATTCTTGCTCTGTCCTGTCTGGTGGCTTCTCGCATCTTGTTTTCGATTTCGCGCTGGTTTTTGATTGGCTTCATATCGATAAAGTCGATAACAATCAAACCTCCGACATCTCGTAAACGTAACTGTCTGGCAATTTCCTCAGCTGCTTCAATATTGGTCTGCAGTGCAGTTTCTTCAATATCTCCGCCTTTAGTTGCCTTTGCAGAGTTAACGTCAATTGAGGTCATTGCCTCAGTCGGGTCGATAACAATGGAACCGCCTGATGGTAATTTAACTTCGCGCTGATAGGCCGATTCTATCTGTGATTCAATCTGATAATGACTGAATAAAGGATCACTGCCTTCATAGAGATGAACCTTTGACAGAAAATCTGGACGAACCATGGAAACATGCTTCTGAACCTGTGCGAAAACTTCCGGTACGTCAACCAGAATTTCACCGATGTCCTGTCTTAAATAATCTCTGATGGCACGGAGAACGATATTGCTTTCCTGATGAATAAGGAATGGAGCAGGGCGTTCGCTGGCAGCCTGCTTAATCATTTCCCAGTGTTTTACAAGAATATTCAGGTCCCAGTTGAGATCTTCAGGACTTTTGCCGACACCGGCAGTTCTGACAATCACGCCCATACCTTCAGGAATGGTGATGGAATCAAGGGCTTTTTTCAGTTCTGTGCGTTCATCACCCTCAATGCGGTGGGAAATACCACCTGCTCTCGGATTGTTAGGCATCAGGACAATATAGGAACCTGCAATAGAAATGTAGGTGGTTAAGGCGGCGCCTTTTAGTCCTCGTTCTTCTTTTTCGATCTGAACGATTACTTCGGTGCCTTCTTCGATGGCATCCTTCAGGCTGGATTTGTTGGTGTAGGTAAAGCCTGGTTTGAAATATTCCTTGGCTATTTCCTTGAGAGGCAGAAAGCCGTGTCTATCTGTGCCATAGTCTACGAAAGCTGCTTCGAGACTAGGTTCAACACGGGTAATAACACCTTTATAGATATTTGCTTTCTTCTGCTCATGTCCGGCTGATTCAATATCTAAGTCATAGATTTTTTGACCGTCAACCAGAGCAACACGCATCTCCTCTTCCTGAGTTGCGTTGATTAGCATTCTTTTCATTGAATATTAGCTCTTTTTTGACAGTACGGCTGTAGACCGAGGCATACGCTTTAAATGCTCAAGTGCTTGCAATCAGTGAATGTTATATGTCCGTCATGCCAAGTCTTACCTTGTTTTGAGCATTTCTACTGGAGAAATGAAAAATTTTCAACCTCTTTCCCGATGATGATAAGGGGAAAGCTGAACTTCATAATGGCACCATCGCCGGGTTCATGCTGAACCGGGTCTCACACAGTGCTGATCACAGACTCGGAATTGTAAGTTCCCAATCTTTATAAATATCCGTAGTTCGGGTCGATTCACTCCGCTTTATGCGTGCCTAAGAGTAATCCGTACCTTTTATTAATTGAATTTCTTACATCCATATATCAATTAAGAACTCAGTCTTAATTGATATTTTTTAATGAGTTTGTTCTGTTTTTGAATTATGAAACAAAAAAAACTCCGCTTGTATTATCTCATTATTAGTAAGTAACTAGCAATAAAAAATGTTAAAAGTGTGCTTGAAATTAACTGTTTAGGCGAATATTAACCAAATATGTGAATTTATCAAAAGAGAGAAATAATTCCGACTGCCTGTGTAGATAAAAGATTTTCGGGCAGATGAATTTTAAGCTGAACAAGCGTGTAAAAAGAATTGAAAAAGAGGTCAACAGTTAGATAGAAATTGAATTAGGTCTGTTTTACCGCATCAGACTACGGAAAAAAACGGGATGGTGCCTGAAGGCATTATCCCGTCTTTTAATAATCAGAAATTAGGATAACTATTTGACAGTATGTGTAATTTCCTCCAGTTCATGATTTTCGGATGAAAGCTTTACCTCGCCAAGATTTAATGGTGCCTTAACCTTTCTAATCATCAGCGGTTCATAGCCCTTTGCCCAAATACAGATATCAAACTCTTTATCCTTTGGAAGCAGTACGTCAATCCTGCCGTTTCCGTAGAAAGTTCCGTTGCCTACTGCATTGACCAGAAACCACTTTTTAGGTGAGTATTTTTGAACTTCGATGTTTTCGCCGAATGATATCCGTACAGTGTTTTCATTGCCATCATCCAGCTTTTTTCCATCTGGTGTTAGAACAGTACCCCTGTTCCTCCCATGCTTTCTGACGACGCAGACCTTCTTTCTCGCGGTTTTCAGTCTTCTGCTTTGTGGTTGCCTGTACTGTTTCGATATTGCGTTTTTCCACCACTGAGCTGTCATTGGTTCCTGTAAGCTTTATTTGTCCGAGATCGGACGGGGAGGTAACGTTTCGGAGAATCACCGCATCGTGGCCGGCCTTCCATGCAAAAAGTTCACCTTGTTTTCCTTCGGGATAGCGGACTTTGAATGCTCCTCCCTTGCTGGTTTTACCGGTTCCTTCGCATTTGCCACCCCCTGGCTGTGCTGAACTGTAGTATAGAACCATGCGGGTTTTACCATTTTCCCTGGCCTCACTTTCAGCTTTTACAATTCCGTTACATACGTATATTGTGGCTCCGTCTAGAGTGGCTCCGTCTGGTCCTACCAGTGTACCGGTGATAAAGGACTGCTGCTGTGCCATTGCAGTCAGTGGAAAACAGAGAATTGCGGCTGCTGTCAGTCCGGTTAATTGTCTTTTCACAATAGGCTCTCCTTGTTCTTTGATGTTTAGATGTGGAGGTATATAGTTGTGCGAATCCACCTGTTCTTTTGGGGAAAACGTCATAATATTTGCATAAGTGGCCGGTATGTACTTAAGGTGCCGGCTGATAATCACGGGTGCGGGGCTTTTTTCGTATATACCGATTTTACTCAGATGATTATCTTTTATGCGGAATTCTAGCATAAGGAGGAGAGATGTTTCTAATTAGAGCTGTCTCAGTGTGAGGAAAGTAGCAGACAGTTAAATTTTTAAAACGGAATGTCTGACGGAAAATGATGTGTTCCGTTTTGCTTTTTAGGTAGTTGGATTTTATGCGTCTGCTTCGGTAATGCTATCATAATTATGATTTTTTCCCCATGTTGCTCCAATGGCAATGATTATCGCAGCTGCCATAAAACCGATGATTAGTGGTGGAATACCGGTGTTGATAAAATGGTTGGCGGTTCCGGCAAACATGGTTCCTATAAGCATGGCCGGTATGGCCCATAGAGGAGGAAGAAGTTTTGGCTGGTAGAGGGCTAGAACCAGCGGGATAAATATGCCGGCTCGGAGTGCCAGAGCTAGAAGATTCCACATCAGTACCTGTGATTCCAGATTGAATAATGAAAAAACTATGAGTCCGGTTGATATGGCAATTACAGTTAGTCTGTTGGCTCTCAGTATCTGCCGACTTTCTCTAAGATGAAATATATTGCTCCAAATATCCCTTGTGAGCAGGGTGCTTATTCCCAGTGTAAGTCCTGCCACGGAACTTATCAGTGCTATAATCAGAACACCAAGAGTGATGCCGGCAAGTGACTCCGGCATGTACCGGATGATGAATTCAGGAAGTGCCATAATCGGCAGTACGTCTGGATGGGTGGCTTTCATGTACATGGAGGCTAATACACATGGAAGTCCTACAGGCAGACTGATGACTGAGGCAATAATGCATCCTTTTTGAGCTGTACGGGAATCGGTGGCGGCAAAAATCGCCTGGGCATAATTTTGAGCACATACAAGCCCAGCGGTCATGGAAACAACATTTTCCACAGCCTTGTTAATACCTGTGGCGAAGGGATCAAAGCCGTGAGGAATGATGTTGGATACGTTATTTATATTGAACAGACGTTTTCCGGCTATCCAGCATATGACAAGAAGCATCATCCAGAGAATAATACTTTTGATAAGACCGGATGTCCCGGCTCCTTTCAGGCCTCCGAAATAAATGTATACGGTAATCAGCAGAAATAATACCACTGAAGCAAAGTATACAGAAATATTCAGAAGGTGGGAAATAATGAATATGGCCGGAAGTACTGAGGCTACTGCAGCAAAAAATATACCGCATGAAGCGATAACTGATGCTACCGGACCACAGCTTCTACCATAACGTGACATCAGCAGCTGGGTGATTGTTTCCTTGCCGCTTTCCCGGAATTTTTTGGCAAAAAACAAAGCCATGCATGCGAAACCAACGCCTATACCTATAGTGAACCACCAGGCGCTTATACCTATCATGAATGCCGACTGTGCTGTACCGATGGTAGCACCCCCGCCTATACAGGATCCTGCTATTGCACCTGCCACCATTACGGTTGATGATTTACGGCCGTTTAATGAAAATCCTTCGGCTGATTTTATTTTTCTTGCCGACCATATTCCTGCGCCTATAATCAGTGCGATTGTTGCAATCATCATGATAAGCTGTACAGTGGTTAATGACATGATTAGCTCCAGAGGGTAAAAGGTCGGTAGTGAATTCTATACAGAAGATTTTTTTGTTTTTATGCAATATTCATGCGAAATTTTTAATCAGAGTCAACTGATTCGGGTAATTAGAATGTTTTGGTGTATAAATAGACGGAAAACATTTCAGGTGGCTCTTTTTAGGGGGATTATATATTAAAAAAGAGAAAATGATACCTGTATTTTTTGTGACGGATGAGTGGTGCTTTTTTAAGGAATTATCCGTACTTTAAAAAGAACCTACCGGATAAATATCCGGATACGGGGACCTTTATATATGATGGTTGTAAAAAATATCGGCAACTATTTATAAAATGATATAATGCGTTAGTTTTAGGGAACAGAGTGCTTTTTACAACAAAATGTTGTTCCGTCTTAACAGCTGTCTTTTAACTGATATATATATTCCGGAGCATGACTAAAGGTGCAAGAGATACACGAAGAACATAAAGGTGTTACTTATCAGACTATTCATGAGGATGATGCCGGTATAAGAGCTGATAATTATCTTATAAAGGTTTTAAAAGGCGTTCCTAAGAGTATGATTTATCGTATTCTTCGAAAAGGTGAGGTAAGAGTTAACAAAAAAAGAATCAAGCCAGAGTATAAGCTTCAGTCAGGGGATGAAATCAGAATACCTCCGTTAAGAATGTCTGATGCCAAGGTGGTACTTCCTTCAGCCAATCTGGATAAGGTCAGTGCACTTAAGGATGCTGTACTTTATGAAAACGACGGATTGATGGTGATTAACAAGCCATGTTTTATGCCTGTTCATGGTGGCAGCGGGGTGTCGTATGGAGTGATTGAGGCATTACGTTCACTAAGAAGTGATCTGCATTTTTTGGAACTGGCTCACCGCCTTGACAGAGAAACCAGTGGCTGTCTCATTATTGCTAAGAAGCGTAGTGTGCTTCGTCAGCTTCACGAACAGTTCAGGGAAAAGAATATGCAGAAGCAGTATCTGGCTCTAGTTCGCGGGGAATTCAGTAAAAGAATTACTACTGTTCGTGCTCCGTTACTTAAAAATGTACTGATGAGCGGTGAGCGTGTTGTCCGTGTTGATGAAGTTAACGGGAAACCTTCGGTAACTGATTTTAAAATACGGGAAAAATTTCATAATGTCACTTTGGTTGAGGCTTGGCCACATACAGGAAGAACCCATCAAATCAGAGTACATCTTGCATATAAGAGTCATCCGATTCTCGGTGATGATAAATATGGTGATGCTGAATTTGATAAAAATTATGTGTCACTAGGACTTGACCGGATGTTTCTTCATGCAGAACATATTACTTTTACAGATCCGGTTATAAATAAGGAAGTGACTGTATATGCTCCGCTTCCTGATGATTTGGAGAAGTTATTGCAGAATATTCGTGAAAAGGAAGGAGTTGCCGATGTTTAATGATGTCAGAGCTGTAATATTTGATATAGACGGTACTTTAATGGATTCAATAAACCGTATCGTAGAGTGTATCAGGATATCATGCTCCGAGGTCGGGGCGAATGTTCCTTCCGGTGAGCAGTCCCGGGCTGTCATAGGATTGTCTCTAGGTCAGGCTATAGCCTGTATTCTGCCGGGAAGGGATGAGAAGGATGTACTGAAGGCGATAGAAGTATATAAGAAGACATATCTGAAGCTTGAACAGGATAATCCTACCGGTCTTTTTGCTGATGCTTACGACGTTCTTCTTGAGTTAAAGAAGCGTGGATACAAGATTGGAATAGCCACAGGAAAATCCCGTATGGGGTACAACAGGGTTATGAGTTATGTTGAAATAGCCCCGTTAGTAGATGTTTCATCAACCGGTGATGAGGTTAGGTCTAAACCGGATCAGCAGATGTTGAATAGGCTGAGTGATGAACTGAGAATTCCTCCAAAGGGCTGCCTGATGGTAGGAGATTCCAGTCTGGATATCAGTATGGGGGTTAACGCACACACTCGCACTGCCGGTGTGCTTACAGGAGTACATGACAGGAATGTTCTTATGAATGCCGGAGCTGATGTTGTGGTTAATTCACTTACAGAACTTTTGGATTATCTTCCGGGAGTTGAGGATAACAAATAAAAGGTGAATATCTGAATTATAGGCAAAGACCTGTTGGTATATAATGGTCAGTAATTGGGCAAAATGTAATTTTTAAATTTTTTCTTTGACTATAATTTGTTTTTTATATATCATAGCGACACTATGCAAAAAGTGAAAATACCACAAAATGTGGATCCTATATATTCGGCGTCTAAAAGACTTGATTTTGATGGAATTATCCCGAAAGAAAAGCTTGAAAGACTGCTTGATATGGTTGGTGAAATTAAAGATGATGCCGAAGTTCATCTGACTTTTGGTGTCGATTTGCAGGGTATAACAGCAATTGAGGGCAGTGTTGGTACTGCTGTGAAGTGTGTATGCCAACGTTGCGGTGAGCTTTTTGAACTCCGTCTTGAATCTCAGATTCGCTACACTCCCGATGTGAAGAAGGTAGAGGAGCTGGGGCTCGAAGATGTATATGATTTTGTTGAGCCAAACGAGTTCGGTGAAATCGACCTGTATCAGATACTGGAAGATGAACTGATTCTTGCTCTTCCTTCATCCCCAAGACATGAAGATTCTGATTGTCCTGAAGGTGGAAAAGAGTGGGTGGCCGGCGAAGTTTCTGAGTCTGTGCGAGCCAACCC
Organism: uncultured Pseudomonadota bacterium; assembly: GCA_900315145.1. Taxonomy (GTDB): domain Bacteria; phylum Pseudomonadota; class Gammaproteobacteria; order Enterobacterales; family Succinivibrionaceae; genus Ruminobacter. The sequence goes on from OMYE01000012.1 coordinate 8,850, forward strand.
TTTTGCAGTTTTGAGTAAATTAAAGAAGTAAGTAAATTAGGAGAAGGCAATGGCCGTTCAACAGAATCGTAAGTCTCGTTCACGTCGCGATATGCGCAGATCACATGATAGTTTAGCTACCCCTACTGTATCTGTGGATAAGACCACTCAGGAATATCATTTACGTCACAATGTAACTGCTGATGGTTACTATCGTGGTGTTAAGGTAATCAATAAGTAATCTGAGTTAATTTATTTATAGTAGCTCACCTTGGAAGGTATTACTGTAGCACTCGATCTTATGGGGGGTGATTTTGGTCCCCGAATGTCAGTGCCTGCGATTAAGCAGGCACTGACGTTTTATTCTGATCTTAATATTATCGCCTATGGTCGGGAACATGAAGTAATAGGTCTGCTTAGATCTGAAAATTTAACAGACAATTCAAGGGTTGAATTTATTAATGCCGCTGATGTCGTGTATAATGACGAAAATCCAATTTCGGCATTAAGACACAAGCGGCAGTCATCTTTATGGAAAGCTATAGAAGCTGTTTCCAATCATAAGGCTATGGGCGCTGTAAGTGCTGGAAATACCGGGGCTATGGTGGCTATCGCAAATCATCTTCTCGGGAATATCTCCGGAATTCATCGCAGTGCTCTAGTTAAAGTACTTCCTTCGCTTAACAAGAACGGAACGGTATTTTTGGATCTTGGGGCAAATCTCCACTGTGATCAGGAAGTGCTCTGTCAATTCGCGATAATGGGATCGGTATTGGCTAGTGAACATTTAAAAATTGACAACCCGCGTGTTGCTATATTAAATGTAGGCCGGGAAAATTGCAAAGGATCTGAAGTATTGCAGAAGGCGTCAGAACTTCTTAAACAATACAAGGGAATAAATTATATTGGTTATGCTGAAGGAAATGATATTTTTTCAGATTATGCTGATGTTGTTGTAACTGATGGCTTTTCCGGTAATATAGCTCTGAAGACCGCTGAGGGGTTATACAGAGTTATAGAGAAAAAAATATACGGGAATAGTTCGTTACTTCATAAGATACTCATTCCGCTGAAGAATATTGTTAAGAGCAGGATAACTCACATGCAGCCTGATGGTTTTAACGGTTCGTCTCTAATCGGTTTAAACGGGGTAGTCGTTAAAAGTCACGGAGCTGCAGATACAAGTGCTTTGGTTAATGCAATGGCTCAGGCTTATCGAGAATGTAAAAATCAGATGCCTAGGCAGATTGCTGATGGTTTAGTTAATTTAAAGGGCGCATAGAATTCTATGTACAGTAAAATTCTTGGTACAGGTAGCTACGTTCCTCCAAAGGTTCGTACTAATGCCGATCTTGAAAAAATGGTTGAAACCAGTGATGAGTGGATTGTCGAAAGAACAGGAATAAGAGAGCGCCGAATAGCTGAAGGAGAAGATACAGTTTCAGTTATGGCTTACAAGGCCTCTGTTAAAGCTCTTGAAATGGCAGGAATTTCTGCTGATGAACTGGATTTGATTGTGGTCGGAACTACCAGTGCTTCGAATGCATTTCCGTCTGCAGCCTGCCAGCTTCAGCATCTTTTAGGAACAAAGGGACAGCCTGCTTTTGATTTGGCTGCCGCATGCAGTGGTTTTTCATATGGTCTAAATGTTGCCGATGCATATATAAAGGCTGGTCTTGCCCATAAAGTTCTTGTGGTTGGTGCTGATGTAATGTCTTCTGCCTGTGATCCTAATGACAGAACTACTATTATCCTGTTTGGTGATGGTGCTGGAGCTGCTGTTATCGGTGCAAGTGAAGAACCTGGTATCTATTCATCTACCATTCATGCTGATGGTGCATATGGCGAACTGTTAAAGCTTCCAGCAGTAAACCGTGAGACACTTAATCCTGAATGGCTTTACATGAAAGGGAATGAAGTTTTTAAGGTTGCTGTTAACACTTTAAGTCATGTAGTGACTGAGACTCTTGAAGCTAATTCAATGGACCGCAGTGAACTTAAGTGGCTTGTTCCTCATCAGGCAAATTTACGTATTATTGCCGCTACAGCCCGTAAGCTGGCTCTTCCTATGGAGCAGGTAATAGTTAATCTTGATAAGTATGGTAATACTTCCGGTGCTTCAGTGCCGATAGCTCTGGACGAAGGTGTCAGAGACGGGCGCATTAAGCGCGGTGATCTGATTCTTCTCGAGTCATTCGGCGGAGGATTTACATGGGGCAGTGCCTTAATTAGATTCTAGGAGTTGTTTATAATGGCTAATTTTTCTTTTGTGTTTCCCGGTCAGGGCTCACAGTCTGTAGGAATGCTTAAAGAGCTTTCTGAAGCATATCCTGTAATTAAAAGTACTTTTGCTGAAGCTTCAGAGGTTCTCGGTTACGATTTGTTTGATCTGGTAATGAACGGTCCTGCTGAGGAATTGGGTAAAACTTTTAAGACTCAGCCGGCATTATTGACAGCTTCTGTTGCTTTATACAGATTATGGCAGGAAAAGTCATCATTGAAGCCAGCAGCTATGGCAGGTCATTCGCTAGGGGAATACAGTGCTCTGGTGTGTGCTGGGGTTATTGATTTTAAGGATGCTGTAAGACTGGTTAAGCTTCGTGGAGAATTTATGCAGGCTGCTGTTCCTGCCGGTGTCGGTGCAATGGCTGCTGTCATCGGTCTTGCAGATGATGTTGTTATCAGTGCCTGTGCTGATGCTGCAGGCGATCAGGTATGCTCAGCTGTTAACTTTAATTCACCGGGTCAGGTAGTTATTGCAGGTAACAAGGAAGCAGTTGAGAAAGCAGGTGAGATTCTAAAGAATGCAGGAGCAAAGAGAGTTCTTCCTTTGGCTGTAAGTGTACCTTCACACTGTGCCTTAATGAAGAGTGCTGCTGATGAACTTGCAAAGGAACTTGCAAAAACTGATTTCAAGACTCCGGAGATTCCGGTTATTAACAATGTGGATGTTGCTGTTCAGAATGATCCTGAAGCTATCAAGGATGCTCTCATTCGTCAGCTCTACAGTCCGGTTCGTTGGGTTGAAACAGTTCAGAAGCTTTCTGCAGAAGGTATCAAGACTGCTGTTGAAGTAGGTCCTGGTAAAGTGCTTGCTGGTTTAATTAAGCGTATCGACAAGGAAATTAATGCAATTTCCATGAATGATGCCGCTACATTGGATGCTGCTCTTGCAGCAGTTGCTGAGTAAAGGAGTAAATATGGATTTCTCAGGAAAGGTTGTACTTGTAACAGGTGCTTCAAGAGGTATTGGTAAGGCTATTGCCGAGAGTTTCGCAAAATTAGGTGCCAAGGTATGCGGTACTGCCACCTCTGAAAGCGGTGCATCAAAGATATCAGAATATCTTGGCGAAAACGGTAAGGGGCTGGTTCTTGATGTGGCAAGCCAGGAATCAATTGATAACTGTTTAAAGGACGTTAAGGAAACATTTGGTGATGTGGATATTCTGGTAAATAATGCCGGTATTACCCGCGACAATCTTCTGATGCGTATGAAGGATGAGGAATGGGACGCAATTATTGCCACAAATCTTTCAAGTGTTTACAGAATGAGTAAGGCTGTTCTTCGTCCAATGATGAAAAAGCGCTATGGAAGAATAATCAGTATAAGTTCAGTAGTAGGTCTTATGGGTAATCCAGGACAGTGTAATTATGCTGCAGCAAAGGCTGGGTTAATCGGTTTTTCAAAGAGTCTGGCCCGTGAGGTTGCTTCACGCGGTATTACTGTTAATGCTGTTGCACCTGGTTTTATTGCCACTGATATGACTGCAGCTCTTACTGAAGATCAGAAAGCTGCTATTATGGGACAGGTTCCAGCTGGAAAGCTCGGCGATCCTCAGGATATTGCTAATGCTGTTCTTTTCCTGGCATCTGACATGTCATCCTATATCACTGGTGAGACAATCAGTGTTAACGGCGGTATGTATATGTAGCATTATTCCGGTATTATAGTGATATAGGGCAGTTTTTTTGATATTTTTGTAGATAAGAAAAGCATAAGTCGTTATAATTACCCGAAATAATTAATTTTACTAATAACCCGAAAGGGATTGTTTATTAACACGATAATCGTAATAGGATTAATATAAATGAGCAATATTGAAGAACGCGTTAAGAAAGTAATCGTTGAACAGCTTGGTGTTACCGAAGAAGAAGTAGTTCCAACTGCTTCATTCATCGAAGACTTAGGTGCTGACTCTCTTGATACAGTTGAATTGGTAATGGCTTTAGAAGAAGAGTTCGATACTGAAATCCCTGACGAAGATGCTGAAAAGATCACTACCGTTCAGAGTGCTATCGACTACATCGAAGCTCATCGCAAGTAATAGCTACTTCTTGTAGTTTTTCCGTGGTAATTAAAGAAGAGCGTTTAAGTGATCAACTGAACGCTTTTCTTGTTTAGGTCTATTTAAATCATACGGAGGCAATCTGTGTCAAAACGCAGAGTTGTAATAACTGGTCTAGGCATGCTTTCACCTGTAGGTAATACAGTAGAAGAGGCATGGAAGAATTTAGTCGCAGGTAAGAGCGGTATTTCTCTTATCGATCATTTTGATACCACCGATTATCCAAGCAAGATTGCAGGGCTCGTAAAGGATTTTGATTCTGAAAAGTTTGGCATCAACAAGAAGGATGCCCGTAAGATGGATATGTTTATCCAGTACGGTATCGCCGCTGCTTTAATGGCTGTTGAGGACTCTGGTCTCAAAATCACCCCTGAAAATGCTCCCCGTGTAGGTTGTGCAATTGGTTCTGGTATCGGCGGTCTTGGTTTAATTGAAAAGAATGCCGAATCACTTATTAAAGACGGTCCTCGTAAAATAAGTCCTTTCTTTGTACCTTCAACCATTATTAACATGGTTTCAGGTCATGTTTCTATCAGAACAGGTGCTCGCGGTCCTAATCTAGCTACTGTTACAGCCTGTTCATCAGGTACTCACGCCATCGGTTTGAGTGCTCGTTTGATTCAGTATGGTGATGCTGATGTTATGATTTGCGGTGGTGCTGAAAAAGCTTCAACTCAGATGGGTATTGGCGGTTTCTGCTCACTCAAAGCTTTATCAACAAGAAACGATGAACCTGAAAAGGCTAGCCGTCCTTGGGATATCGATCGTAACGGTTTTATTCTTGGTGATGGTGCAGGTGTGGTTATTCTTGAAGAATATGAACATGCTAAGGCTCGCGGTGCGAAGATTTATGCTGAACTTGCAGGTTTCGGTATGAGTTCTGATGCTTTCCATATGACTGCTCCTCCAGATAACGGTGAAGGTGCTGCTTTGGCTATGCAGAATGCTATTAAGGATGGCGGTATAACAGCTGCCGATGTCGGCTATGTAAATGCACATGGTACATCTACTCACTTAGGTGATTTAGCTGAAATCAGAGCAGTAAAAAGTACATTTGGTGATGCTATCTCCAGTGTTCGTGTGAGCTCAACCAAGTCTATGACCGGTCACTTACTCGGAGCTGCGGGGGCAATTGAAGCTGTTATCACTACTCTTGCTGTCCGTGATCAGATTTGTCCGCCAACTATTAATCTCGAAAATCCTGATCCTGAAGTTGAGGGCATTAATTTAGTTCCAAATGTAGCTCAGAAGGCTTCATTCAAATACGCTTTATCAAATTCATTCGGTTTCGGCGGTACTAATGGTTCACTGCTGTTTAAGCGTTTCGAAGAGTAGTTAAGATTTATAATCTTATTTCTTGATTGATACAAGAGGCTGCAGAAAATGCAGCCCCTTTTTATTGTTTAGCTTCAAATTTAAATTCCTATGTTCAGACTTTGTATAAAGTTTGGATTTATTTTTCCTTTAAATTAACCCTAGATCATTTGCTGTCTTAGTTGTTTCAAATCATTCTTTTTTTGTGTGTATTTGCAATGAGTTAAAACCGCTTAATATTTATACATACGTTATTACAAAAATCAGATAATTGAGTAAAAAATTTTAATACGATTATAATGTGATCTGCATATTTATTCGTCAGAATGAATAGAACTATAAACAATAATAATAGTACCAGTTTCTCGCTAATCTGGAGTTTTTTATTAAATCTGTCAGTATAGGTCATAGTTTCACTACTATGTTTGAATCAATCAAAATTAAGCATCATCAGTATTCAGTCTGGCATTGGCCTTATTAACATCTGTTTTATTTATTATCGGCGTTATTATTTCCTTGAGTATTATAGGAAGATTTGTATTCGGCCCTGATTCTACGATAGTTAAGTATACGATCATTGGAATAGCATTTTTGATGGGATCCGTTGTGAATATTGCAATCATGGATGTTGCCTGTCAGCAGAATATTCATTTTCAAAAAATTGGTATGGGAAGTCTGACTGAAGTATTTAAGGATAGGTATTATCTGATTAGATCTTCTGTTCTGGGTGTTATTGTAACAATAGCCTATAATTTGCTTGATGTTGGAATTAGACACATGAGCACTTCCATTATGAACAGTATGTGTTCTGGTTCCATTATTTGGCTGGCTGTTCTGCTTATTCCGTGTTTGTTCATTTCGGTGATAATTATTAATGGTCTTACATTCAGTTCATATTTTATAGCGCCTTGTGGAGGTAATACATCTTTAATTTCTTCATTAGGCAAAGGTATGCTAGTGTCATTCAGGAATCTTTCAGCATCAGTAGTAGTTATGATTTCTGCAATTATTTTTTTTTTTGCAGTTATAGGATTTCTGTCAGCACCATTACTCTTAAAAGTGTCTTCAGGCGATGTGTCATTTAAAATGTTCGCGATTTATGCAGTTATATTGTTAGTTGCATATTTGATCTCGTTTTATGCTTATGTCTGTTTCATATGTAAGATTGGAAATTATGTTACTTCCGATGAATCACCGGTTGTAACTTTTGATGACAATGACTCTCCATACAATACTTATGGAAATAAGTACTAAATAACGGAGATACATGTGTTAATTTGAAAAATGTGGTTTTTTACGGGGAAAAATTGAGATATTTTTTCCCGTTTTTATTTGTAGGTTAGCAGTTTCATCAATATATAAAGGCGATGTTAAGTTGTCTTCTTTTTCCATTAATTATTCTGGTAGTTTTTCTTTTAACCTACAATTGTCATGTCACATCTCTAATATCTCTTTGATATGCTCTAAAGATAATTACAGAAAAATTTGTGATCTTTTTTACATAATTTGTTTTTTTATAAAGTTTTTTAATAATATTAATGTTTAAATAACATAAAAAATATATCTTAACAGACTAATTAAAATTTATTTTAGCTAAAAGTTTCAAATGCTGTTATGAAAGCTTATTGAGTCTGTGAGAAAAATCTCCTTTTATCTTTTTTAGTTTATTGTTTATTATCAATGAAAGGACAGAAAAATGAATGATATAAAATATGAAATTAAACAGCATATCGCAGTGATTTCTGAAAACAGCAAGGGCTGGAGAAAAGAACTTAACCTCATTTCATGGAATAATGCGGCTCCTAAATATGATATTCGTGACTGGGCTCCGGAGCATGAAAAAATGGGAAAAGGTTTAACATTGACTGCTGATGAGATTGTTTCTTTAAAGCAGATTCTTAGTGAACTTGAAGTTAATTAATTGGTAAAAGATTCATTAGTGAATTTTTTTGACATTTGATAAATTCCGCTTTCACAGACCTCTGCATGTGGAATAAAAATAGGCCCCCTGAAAGTTGAATAAACTTCAGGGGATTTTTATGAAGTCTTATCGTTAATTTTTATAGGAGGATATATTTTGGGAATGTCCCAGGCATTTTGATAAAACAACTTAAATATCGTTGATATTGGTTAAAAAATAAAGATCTTTTAAAATGATAATGTATAATGTGCATTATTAAAAAATGTAAAAATTTTTTCAGTTAATAACTGTTTAGGTTTGGTTCAGTTTAGTAGATTATTTTAACCGGTAACATCGATGCTAATAGATATAACTCAGGATAATCTTTATATCTCATTGTGTTCACGTAAGCTTAGAGCAGATAAGACTTCCTATATATCAGAGGTTGAGAAGGCTATTGCTGCCGGAAATAAATTTATTTCCCTCTGTGCCCCGACAGGTCTCGGTGTATCCACCTTTATTGATATGCTAGGTACTTTCTATAACGAAAGAGTTGACAATTCAGCTTTCTGGGGGACTGATATAGTTAACGATCAGAAAAGTTTTGCCAAGAGAGGGAGTTGTATTGTTCTTACCTATGATTTTCAGGAAGTTAATAGTACCACTGGATACAATAAGTTTTTGAGTGACCTTGCCGATCAGACATACATGGCTGTTACCAGTCTTTATCCGAATATCACCAAATTATCTAAATACGACTGGTTAAGCCAGCTTTCCTCTCTATCCCATGAAACCGGAAAACAGCTGGTGCTGGTTTTTAAGAATTTTGACAGAGTTCTGTATTATGTTACTAAAACGAGAGACTTTTTGAATGCATGGTCCCGCTTATGGGCTACGCTGATTGAAAGTAACAGAAAGAACAATTTCATTTATCTCGCTGTTGCTGGTACTCATATCCCGGAAATAATAGATAGAATGGTTAATCCTGATGTTTCCGGTGGAAAGTCTCTGTTTTACAATCTATCCTCAAATAAGATTTCCCAGGCAGATACCATGTTCGGCTGGTGCGGTATTACTTACGAGGAAATGACAACCATTCTGAAAGCTAGTTTTTCTGAGCTCGATTCAGATGAGCTTTACGACTGGTGCGGGCGGTATGACGGAGGTTTGGTCAAGCCGAATAGCCTGTTTACATCCATTGAGGCAAAGGATCTTTTTATAACATCCAATGTAACTAATGCCGTGAGCTTTATCAGAGATACCTTGAATAACGGCTTTGGCAATTATCTGCTGTGCGGTGATATCGGTATTGCCAGACTGCTGAATGGTGAAACTGTCAGCATGAAGGCTATAAGTGTATATGATCCCCGTTTAAACAGTAAGTATACGGATGAGATTTATGCCTTCACCAGAAGATTTCTTCAGCGTCTTTATGCAGAAGGTTTGATATCGCTCGTGCCGAAGAGTGACAGTCGTCTGGATGTCGCCAATCTTGTTAATACTGAAATAATGATGGCTGTTCCTGAGGAAATAAACTCCTACAGTGACTACCTGAATGCTATCTGTCAGCTGGCGGCCAAACGAGAGAATATTCAGGAGGCTTTGGAAAAGAACGATGGTTTCGTTCTTAGAGATGTTCTTAACGAATATCTGCTTTTGCAGAAGAAATATCTCGGGGAGCACAGTAACATTACTATCTGGCAGGCAGTGAATGATCTGCTTTCAGATATTGATAATGTTGAAGTGATTCCGTATGAGAATCTTTTTATTTTAAGAGATATCAGCAACGGATATTATCAGATTATAGCCATAGGCGTAAATGTTAATGATGAAGTGCTACTTGATAAAACTCTCAACCTGCGCCTGAAATCCAATGCCTTTAATAAAAAAATTAACGGCTATACCGGCCGGCTTAATGCCTTTATATATAACTTTTCTCTCGGTGCCAGTCAGGAGCCGAAGATTACTCTTAGAACATCCCTGGTATCCTGAGTTTTTTTCTAAATCCACTGTATTCCTTATATTCCGGAGAAGTACTGTATTTTCCGGTATATCCATAAATCCTTATTTCCGCATATTTAAAGATCTATCGATATAATAAAAATATAATTGTGAAATATTAATCAATGATCTGTTTAAAATTATAAAAAAAAATCAGTTTTTCATTTTTTTTAATGTGATTGATAAAACAGTATGAGACATGTGATGGCAGAAAGCTAAAAGATATATTTTATTTTTATGGTATGATTTTTCTATATCGTTGATATCGGTTATTAATCTGTTTCAGATGTCAGTATGGTCCGTACTAGGATATTTCGTTATTACTACCATTTGTAACAATTGGTAAGATATCATGATATTTTGCAATGTTTGAATTGCTATAATCTACTCATCAGATGATTAGTAGATTATGCAATGACTAAGCATCTTTGGGTTGTTACTTCATGATTCGCTGTCATGTAACAAGTTTATTTCTGTTAGATGACTAAATTGAGTTCATGTTGTAACTGGTCTGTAAAAATGATTAGGGTAACTGTTATGAAAAATAAGTTCACTAAGACCATGGCATTTCTCCTAGGGTGCTGTGTGTTGTGCTTTTGTTCTGTAGCAAATGCAGCCCCTCCGCCAAGATGTCCGCCTGGAGCATGGAAGTACAATCATCACTGTCCGCCTCCGCCACCACATCATCCGCGTACGCCGCCAGGGTACCATCATCACCATCATCATCACGCTCCTCCGCCAAACTGCAGGGGACCTGAGCCATGGAAGTACGACCATCGCTGTCCACCGCCTCCTCCGGTTCGTCATCATCACCATCACCATCACCATCATTAATGGTAAGGTTGTTTTCTGATAAAACCGGTTCGGGAAACGCGTTTTTTTCTAACCAGTGATTAGGGGACTTTTATAGAATAATAGATAGCAGGGTATTTGATATTCTGCTTTCTTTTTTTTACGGATTTTTTTCTGAATGTAGAAAGCACTTCGACAGAGAGAATACTGCTCGAAAAACAGGATTCCTTGGGGTATTAGTATCAGGTACTCGCTGTTTGCTGTTATTAGCTCGCGTTTTCTTTGTTTTAACGAAAACATATTCTGATTTATTCCCCGGTGTATAAAAGTATCAGAAGATGGCTGATAAAATGTTTCTCATATATCGTATAAACAGTAAATATCAGGCTGTTTTCACCTTAATTTTCTTTCAATATTGATATTTAACATAAAAATATTTAACATCAGAGTGAAGGGGCATTCGGTCAGATCTGCCTTCCGGAATCTTTCTGTTACTGAATTTAGTATGCATTTCGTATCAGTAATGAGTTAGAGAAGTTTTCTGACTGTTGAGTTATTTTTTTTACCACGGAATATAGGTGAAGGTGTTCACTGAGTTCTTAGCCGGAGTTACGTTACAAGGAGAGATAATGAGTGAAGATATAGCAAATTTGAAAATTGATTTACACTGTCATACTAACTGTTCAGACGGTGATGATACTCCTTTTGATTTAATCAGAAATGCTTCACTTAAAGAGATAAAGGTGATAGGACTCTCTGATCATGACAATGTTAAAGCTCTTGATATAGCATATGAAGCAACCAGACAGTTTGATGTGAAACTTGTGGCAGCTATCGAAATCAGTACTCCGAAAAAAATTCATATTCAGGGTCTTGGAATCGATCCTCAAAATGAGGCTCTTCAGGAACTGATTGTTTCGCAGAAAAAGAAAAGATCTGACAGCCTGATGAAAATTGATGAAGCTCTGCGTGTTCAGAAAAAGGTTGTCGGTGCCTATGAGGCTACAAAAAAAATGTTTGACGGAGAGGCTACCATTAACAAGTTCAGTATATGTAAATATCTGTCAGGAAGCAGTTATCCGGAGTTTGCCGGAAGAAATCCTTCAGAACTTTACCGTGAACTGTTTGATGGTGATAAGAAAATCGGTCGTTTTTCCGTAGAATGGTGTTCCATGGAGGAGGCTGTCAGTTGCATAAAGCAGGCTGGCGGTATACCGGTGCTTGCTCATATCTGGCGTTATTTCGCCCCTAATCACGGTAATACCGAGGATATGCGTCGTGAAAAAATGACGGATCTGGTGGAAAGATTTGTTAAGTGCGGTGGTGAAGCAATGGAGGTGCTTGGAAGCAGTATGGAAAATGATTTTGAAAGAAATTATCCGGCAGAGCTTGCTTTAAAGTACGATTTATACGCTTCCTGCGGTTCTGATTATCATGGAAAGAAAACTGTAAGCTTCGGGGAGTTCTTTAAATTAGACAGCAGATTAAAACCTGTATGGGAACATCCGGCATTCAGATTTTACCGGAAATAGTTATATCAAAAAAAGTGAGTGATATTTATATGCTGAACTTATCTCACTCACTTATTCTTGAAAATACCGGTCTGTTATCTAATTACAGGTTTACGGGTATTCTCCCCGTTCTTAAAATGTCTTACAAGAATAGCCATGTGTGCCTTATCGGCACCGAAAGGGCATCTGAAGAACACAGTGTGTCCGTCCCCTGGAGCCACGCTCACAGGCTGCATCTTTTTATCTAAAAGATTATCGAGGGTAATAAAGTCTCTGAATCCAGGAGCCAGAATTTCAATAGTGTCACCAAGTTCGAAACGGTTTTTAACGGCAACCTGCCATAAACCATCTGAATTAACTCCTGTTACCTCTCCAACAAACTGACTCTTATCAGAGATGCTGTAGCCGTAATCGTAATTCTGGTATTCACTGATGCCGTGACGGGTCAGGAAACCGTCGGTATAGCCTCTGTGGGCCAGAGATTCCAGTTCCTGTTTAAGTGACTCGACAATATCCTCGCCTCTTATGGCGGCATCAATAGCCCGGCGGTACACTGAGGCGGTTCTGGCGCAGTAGTAGAAAGATTTGGTTCTTCCTTCAATTTTCAGAGAGTCTACGCCGATTTCACATAGTCTCTTTACATGTTCTACTGCTCTAAGATCTCTGGAGTTCATGATATAGGTGCCGTGTTCATCTTCATCACAGGCCATAAGTTCTCCAGGTCTCTTTGGTTCCTCGATAAGATAACTGTGAGGAGTTACCGGTCCTTTACCTAAATCTGGTTCAACCAGTTCACCGCAGTCATCCTCTACAGCCTGATGTAATTTGTACGCCCAGCGGCATGAGTTGGTACAGGCTCCCTGATTGGAATCACGGTGTGTAAGATAGCCACTCAGGAGACAGCGTCCTGAATAGGCCATACACAGGGCTCCGTGTACAAATACTTCAAGTTCAATCTGGGGACATTCATTTCTGATTTCCTCAATTTCATCTAGGTGCAGTTCTCTAGAGAGAATGATTCTCTTGAGTCCGACTTTTTCCCAGAAGCGGACGGAGGCGTAGTTAATGGTGTTTGCCTGGACTGACAGATGAACGGGCATGTCAGGATAAGACTCTCTTACCATCATAATCATTCCGGGATCTGACATGATGAGTGCATCCGGATTCAAGGATATGATATCAGCTAGATCCTTGACAAATTTTTTAACCTTGATGTTGTGAGGCTGGATATTAACCACCATGTACAGTTTTTTGCCGGCTTCATGAAGCTCATTAATGGCTGACTGTAAATTTTCATAATCAAATTCATTATTTCTGATGCGCAGACTGTAACGCGGCTGTCCGGCATATACGGCATCGGCTCCGAAAGCCGTGGCATATCTTAGATTTTTAATTGTTCCGGCAGGTGACAGAAGCTCTGGTTTTTTCATAATGAGAATCCTTCAAGTGGTTAGGTAACCTTGTCTGTACATAATGTGGTAATGCAGAATGCATTAGGTGTGTATTATATTGTTATTGTTATGTAAGGTTAAGTACTATTGATAAAAAATCTTTATTATCATCAATCAGATGGTGTCACAGATGTCTGTAATATTTTGAAGGAATCCGGTGTACAGCGGATTCCGGCTGGATAAATCATTTGGCGGTCATGAAGCCTGCTCTTCTAGAGCCTCCAAAAGAAAGCTTACCGGCCTGAACCCGTCATTGCAGGAAATCATGGCGGATTTTTTGTTTTTCATCCATCCTTCATAAATATCCGAACCGCCGTATGCCAGAGTCATGACAAATGGGGAGATGGATGTCCAGGCGCTTTCACAGAAGCCGTCAGGTTTATTCCAGCCGTTGGCTGTAAATACCTGTCCTTCCTTCATATCGCAGGCGTGAAGGATGGGGTTTTCATATTTTTCAATTAAGTCATCGTATCTGGCGATTCTTACAACTGTAATTCTGACTTTTTTCATGGTTGTCCGGATTCCTGTCTTAAACGGATGTGGATAATTGCTGTCTGCAGACTGCTATGATTATTCTAGCGTTATTATGTGAGCAGGAAAACCATTTGTACTGAAATTCTAGAGAGAGCTTGAGATAAATTGATGAGTCGGGAAAATGATCGGAGAAAAAAAATTGATGAGGTAAAATGAACGTAAAGGAAACCGGACTAAAAAGAACCGTCATAGCGTATCTTTTGCTATGACGGTTCTTTTTTTTACGCAGCTACTGGAAGACTCTTTTAGGCATCCAAATCCTCACCGCCGAATGAATCAATTAGTGTAGGAATGAGTTTGGTGAATTCACCGCTTATAAGAGCCAGATCTGCATCAAGCTTGGCAACCGGGTCATCGTTAACAGTGGCGTAGTCATCCATAACGGTATCGGAAAGCTTGATTCTCTTCAGGGCAAAGTTTTCATCAACAACAAGTGAGATATCCTCGTTAATGATAAGAGCGAGACTGGTGACCACTTTTCCTGCTTCAAGGTGATTTCTGATTTCGTCAGTATTCAGATCCTGCTTTTTAGCCTTGATTGTACCGCCGGCTCCGTCAACTGATTTAAGCTCAACCTCATCGCCGATGGCAATGCCTACAGGACCATCACCGTTGGCAACCCATTCGGTCAGGCAGCCGTTAATGGTCTTTTTGAAGGTGAATGGTTTAGCATGAAGTTCACCCAGACTTTTTCTCAGGAGAGATATCAGATCTTCAGCCTGTTTGTCTGAAGAGGTGTTTACAACGACGTAGCCGTACTTGGCACTAATCCACAGCCAGGTTTCCTTATGAAGACGAAAGGCTCTTGGAAGGAGCTCTGTGATAACCTGTTCTTTAAGATCCTGTTTTTCTTTTTTCTTGAGCTGTCTGGCCTGTTTTAATTCGATTTCTTCGACTTTTTCTTTAAGTTCTTCGTTAACCACGCTGGCAGGAAGCATTCTTTTTTCTGTTTTGCAACGGAAAAAGTAGTCATCCCCGATTTTATGGCAGAGAGTATCATCATCGGTTCCTAAAGGACTTATCCAGCCGAAACGTACCAAATCCTGGCCGGAGCATGGAACGAACCTTTGCGGGGCGAGAAGCTTATCCAGTTCATCAAGACTGAATTTAAAGGTGCTGTCCAAAGTATAAATTCTTACGTTTTTAAACCACATGTAAATGGCTCCTTTAACTGATCTTATATCGGTTACACATTTCTGAAATGATATAAGTTTGTGAAAAAGATACTGATATTATTAAGATGCAGAAACATCCGATAAATCAGACATACCTAAAGGCATTAAAAACTGTTTATTTGTGCATAAACATTTCGTTCAATTATAGCTGAGTTTAGCCAGAATACAGAAAAAGTTTTTTTTATTACGATGCATGAAACAACAATATTTTTTTCTTATACCGGGAGAAAAAGCTCCGGAGTCCGTAACACATAAAACAGCGTTTATTGGATATTTTCAGGTTATGAATATTCTAAGGAATAAATCCGGTCAGCAAGCTGATTACGCATTTTTGCGCCGTATGTTTTCAGAAGCTTTTGGCAAATGGAGAGAAGTTGTTCTTTTTTAAGGGAAAAGTCTGTATGTAGTTTTTTAACTTCAGGAGATGAGAACAGGCAGTGATTTTCAAGGAAGAACATATTACAACAAATGGATTATACAGGCATGCAAACAGGCAAGGTGTATGCTATAATAAGCACCAAGTTTATTGATGTTTTTTAATGAGAAATAGAGATGAGTGATAATACAACATCTAGGGATACTTTACCTGAAAATGTAAGACAGGTAAAAATCACCGAACAGCTGGAGACTTCTTTTATCAATTATGCTATGAGCGTAATTGTTGACCGTGCTCTTCCCGATGTAAGGGATGGCCTGAAGCCAGTACATCGTCGTAGTTTATACTCTATGTATAAGCTGAAGAATTTCTACAACACCAAGCATTTAAAGTCAGCCCGTGTTGTCGGCGACGTTATCGGTAAATATCACCCTCATGGTGATTCATCTGTTTACGATACCATCGTTCGTATGGCTCAGCCTTTCTCTCTGCGTTATCCGCTTGTAGACGGTCACGGTAACTTCGGTGATATCGACGGGTACAAAGCTGCGGCAATGCGTTACACCGAAGTGCGCATGTCAAAAATCTGCGGAGAAATGGTTGCAGATCTGGAAAAGGAAACTGTTGATACCGTACCTAACTACGATAACAGCGAAACAATTCCTGTGGTGATGCCTAATAAGATACCTAATCTGTTGATTAATGGTACTTCAGGTATTGCGGTAGGTATGGCCACGAATATACCGACTCACAATCTAGGTGAAGTTATCGATGCAACTATTGCTCTGATGAAGAATCCTGATTTATCAGTAAGAGAACTGATGAATTACGTTCCTGCACCTGATTTCCCTAGCGGCGGTATTATCTATGGTGTTGAAGATATCAGAAGAGCCTATGAAACAGGTAACGGTAAGGTTATCATTCGTGCAAAAACCACTATTGAAAGTTTTGATAATGACAACAAACAGCGTATTGTTGTTACTGAGCTTCCGTATGGTGTGGGGCCTCAGGAGATTGAAAAGAAGATTGCTGAATGCATTCGTGATCGTACCATAGAAGGTATAACCAAGGTAGTAAATGCATCCAACAGCAAGATTCGTCTTGAGATATATGTCCGTCAGAATGATGCTCCGGAAATTATCTGCAACAAACTCTTCCAGCAGACCAGAATGCAGCTATCCTTCCCAATCAATATGCTGGCTCTGGTTGATAACCGTCCGGAAGTGCTTAACTTAAAGCAGATTATCGAGTATTTCATCAAGCACAGAAAGGAAGTTGTTACCAGAAGAACTGTATACGATCTCAAGGTTGCCCGTGAGAGAGCACACAGACTTGAAGCTCTACTCATAGCCTTAAGCAATATTGACGAGATGATTGCCATTATCAGAAGCAGTGCCAACAGACAGGAAGCTCATCAGGCTCTGATGAACCGTGCCTGGGAATACGGCTCTCTCAATTCTCTTATTAAGATGGATGACAGCGGCCGTGAAATCTGTAAACCGGAGTACATCGGCGGGGAATACGGCATACATAACGGCAAGTATTATCTTTCTGATCCTCAGACCGTTGCAATTCTTGATATGCCTCTGCATCGTCTTACTAATCTGGAGAACGATAAGATTGTTGCTGAGTATACTGAACTGACAGATCAGATTCTTTGGTTTATCAAGATTCTGAGTTCTGATGAAATTCTCTGCGGCATTATTGTTGAAGAACTGGAATATATCAGAAATACCTACGGTGATGAAAGACGCAGTATCATAGAAAAAAGTACCTCTGAAATTACAAAGAAGGATCTTGTTGACCCGGTATCTGCTGTGGTTACTCTTTCTCATGCCGGATATATCAAGTATCAGCCTCTGTCTGAATACGAAGCTCAGAAGCGTGGCGGCCGTGGCCGCAGAGCAACCCAGGTTAAGGATGAGGATTTTATTGACAGTGTATATGTTGTAAACACTCATGATACCGTGCTGTGCTTTACATCTCTCGGCAGAGTGTTCTCTTTGAATGTATATGACTTGCCTGAGGCTTCATCCAATTCCAAGGGACGTCCGATAGTTAACCTGCTTCGTCTTGGTGAAAATGAAAAGGTGCAGACCATTGTTCCTATCAACAGCTTTGATGAGAACAAGTTCCTGTTCTTTGCAACATCAAACGGTTATGTTAAGAAGACCAAGCTCAGTGCATTCAGAAGAGTAAATGCCGCCGGTCTTAAGGCTATTAAGCTTGAAGAGGGCGTAAGTCTGGTGAATGTGGCTGTAACATCTGGAAGCGATGTTATAGGGCTATTCAGTTCTGACGGTTTTGCCTGCTTCTTTAATGAATATTCTCCTCTGACTCCTGAAGCCGATGCTTCAGCAGATGACACCGAGGCAGTTGCTGAAACCGACGAAGCCGGTGATGACGCTGTTGCGGACAATGCCGAAGGTGATGATGAAAATGAAGGTTCAATTGTTTTAGGACCTAACTATCGCGGCGGTGTAAGAGCTTCTGGACGTGATTCACGCGGTGTACGTGGTATAAAACTTAACAAGGGCCAGAAAGTTGTTTCCATGCTGGTAATGGACAATGATCTTCCAAGTGTGCTTATTGCTACAGAAAAGGGCTTCGGCAAGCGCAGTCCGGCTGTTGATTTTCCATTGAGAAACCGTGGCGGTAAGGGTGTTATCGCCATAAAGGGTGAAGAACGCAACGGTCAGGTTATCGGGGCAATTCTTGTTGCTGACGGTGATGAAATCATCATGATTAATGACGCCGGTATTCTGGTTCGTACCAGAGTGAATGAAATCAGCGTAATCTCCCGTTATGCTCAGGGTGTACGTCTGATCCGTTTGGATGAAGGTATCAAGCTGGTTTCTCTGCAGCGTATAATCAAGGATGAATCTGAAGAACAGGACGAAACTGGTGATACTACAGCAGTTGCCGATGCTGAGGCTGTATCTGATACTGTGACTGAAGAGGTCACTGCAGGGGGAACAGCGGATGCATCCTCTGAAGAACCTGTTACTGAAAATTCAGATAAAGAATAGCAGCATTGCTGATACGTCAGGACGCATAGCTTGACATGCGTCTTGTGTAGAAATTTTTTGGAGCGGGGAGGTCATTCCCCGGTAAACTTGAAATAATAAGGTGACTCATAATGAGTAAGGTATACAATTTTGCGGCAGGTCCTTCAATGCTTCCTGAAGAAGTAATGAAGGAGGTTCAGGCTGAGTTCTTAAACTATAACGGTATGGGGGCCAGTGTTATTGAAATCTCCCATCGTTCAAAGGAATATATGGCGATTGCCGAAGCAGCATCATCAGATCTTCGTGACCTGATGAATATTCCTGACAACTATAAAATTCTGTTTATGCATGGTGGCGGTCGCGGTGTATTTGCCAATCTGCCTATGAATCTGGCAAAACGTGAAGGTTCTGCAGATTATCTTGTTACGGGTGCCTGGTCAGGATATGCTGCTGATGAAGCCAAAAAGTATACCAATGTAAACTTCATTAAAGGGGACTTCTTGAATGATAGCGGCAGGGTAGCTGTGCATACCAAAGATCTTCCGCTTAATAAGGACTCTGCATATGTTCATCTTTGTATGAATGAAACCATTCATGGTATTGAAATTTACGATACCCCTGATACCGGTGATGTACCTTTAATTGCTGATATTTCCTCTTGTATTCTTTCCCGTCGTATGGATGTATCCAAATTCGGTATGCTTTACGGCGGTGCTCAGAAAAATATCGGACCTTCAGGTATTACCATTGTAATTGTAAGAGAAGATCTTATCGGTCATGCCCAGCCTGATACTCCTGCTATCTGGGATTACAAGGTGACTGCAGATCATGATTCTATGCTGAATACACCTAATACCTTCGCCTGGTATTTTGCCGGTAAGGTGTTCAAGTGGTTGAAGAGAATCGGCGGTGTTGAAGCCATGGAAGCTATGAATAAGGAAAAGTCAGAACTTCTTTATGGTTATATCGACAGCTCCGATTTCTATACCAATAATGTTGATCCAGCTTTCCGTTCCCGTATGAATGTACCTTTCTTCCTCAAGGACACTTCTCTTGATCAGCAGTTTATTGCCGAAGCTAAGGAAAACAACCTTATTTCACTGAAGGGTCATAGAGTTTTAGGCGGAATGCGTGCCAGCATTTATAACGCTATGCCTTTAGAAGGCGTAAAAGCTCTCGTTGCTTTTATGGAAAAGTTTGCAGCTGCTCATAAGTAAACAGTGATTCTCTGAGAAGAGATTAGTCAATTGAATATGAAAAAGCCGTATAAAAACGGCTTTTTTGGATCTTCTGGTCTAGCAGCATCTGTTATGTTTATTCTTCTGAATAAATCTGTAGCCGTTACCCGTTATGTATGTCACTATTGTTATCTTCCGGCAGTTGAAAGTTCATTTACTCCGGAAACCTGATATCTGCTGGCTTGTTGCAGATTATTGAGTGCGGTGCAGCTTGCAGTATGATCAAGGTGACATCCTTTTTTATACCAGTCTGACAGTTCATAAATGGACTTTCTTCCGATATCTCCTGATTTGTAAAGTTCTGCAAGACCGAAACATCCTTCTGCCTGATTTTTGTCACAGGCAAGGTGATAGTAGTTTTCCGCCTGATAGTAATCGTATGAAACACCAATGCCGTTATGGTATATTTCGCCGGCTCTGGTACATGCGGCACCAAAGCCCAGATTGCAGGCTAACCTGTATTTGGCGAGGGATTCTTCAAAATTCTGTCTAACGCCATCGCCGTTACGGTACATTTCCCCGAGGTTAAAACAACTGTCACCGTTGTCTCTTTCACATGCCATAGACAGGTATTCGAAGGCTTTTTGATTATTTTTTCTGATACCAAGTCCCTGACGATACATGAGTCCTAAGTGATAACATCCTGATGGAACATGGTTTTTACAGGTTTTTTCGTAATATTTGAAGGCTTTCTGGAAGGATTCAGGATTATCTAATCCGTCGTCTTCGTAGATTTTTCCGAGCTTGACGCATGAACGGTAGTCGTGATCAATACATTTGTTTTCCAAATATTCCTGAAATTCAATTTCATTCATGGCGTTAGCAGAATTCCATGCGGACAGGAGTATGGCACATAAGGTTATTGGCAATATATTAAATGAAAATTTATGCATAATTGTACCTGCCTGGAATCCTGAATAATCTCAACAATGAGGGATACAGTCAGACAGTATGACGTCCGGTTTTGCAACCGGCTAACCGGAAAGTACCACATCTGACCGGAATCATCCGCTGACCGTATACTTGAATTATATTGAAGTTGCAGACAGGAGTTTTGCCTTTTTTTGCAAAATGTCGGGATAATAAAATCTTTATTATTTTTATGTAAATATTTTGTAATAATCAGTAAAAATTAGGTAAAAAACGATGTTTGAAATCTGTTTTTGGTTTTTTATTTGATGTATATTGCTGTTTGTTTAAATAATTGCAGGAATGATAATACTAAACTTTTAGAGTTGTTGTTTATTTTTAGTGATATGGTGCAGTTTGTAATTTAAACGTCTGTAATTGAATAAAATTTGAACTAAAAACTGAAACGGCTTCCCTGCAGGTGTGAACAGAAAAATATGTCCTGTAGTGTATTTTTCTAAAAAATTTTTTTGCTTATGATTTTTGATGTTCACCGGTGAATATGATCGGCTGTTTTTTTTGAAGCAGTCAACATATTCTAAAAATGGTCGGGCCAGTCTCAGATACATCAGTCATTTCAAAAGCGCTGGTTATGAGCGGAGGATGAATTAAAAAGTGTTTTCAAATTATACTTTTATGCCTGTGTCATATATATTAAAATTAACACATAAAGTAAGTGCCGGGTTAAAAGGCGAGAGACTGATAAATATGAAGTCTGTTTTGATTCCTGCAACGTATTTAAAATGTCGGAAGGTACTTGTATGTCAGTTAATTTATTCGATGAAGTAGGTTATGTTCAAGGTTTACGAGCCAGTCTTACTGATTTGTACCAGAAACCTGATGATGAACAGACAAAAGCTGAAATAAACAATCTTATTCAGCAGATTCGTAATTATGAAGAAAAATGGAAAAGATTTTTCGGGGTATACAGTACTTTTTTAGACTGCAGTTCTACAAAAACCAATGCCAGAATTTCCTCGTACATTATCAGTAAACTGAGTTTTGAGCAGCGTGTAGGTTTTATTCTCAGTGAACTATGTATGTTAAAACAGACAGGTAATTCCCTGAAAAATATGGGGTTCGATCTGAATTTTAATACGGGAATTCCCGATTATTATACTAAGATAGCTGAGGATAACGGAGGAACTGATGTCAGGATTAAAGAGGTTCAGGATTATCTTACTGAGGTATTGTGTACCATTTATTTTGATAATGACAATATGATAATCAAATCACGTTTGGATGTTGTCAGACAGATTGTATACGATATGCAGATTCGTGGTGGTATGCAGGCTTTTGTTTCAGGGCGCAAGACTAACCGTTCGGTCATAAAAGCTGTTATCATAACGATGGTTGTGACTGCGATAACTGTATTGATTCTGTTTTAGAATTTATGGATATTATTGATAATTGACCTCATTGATTACCGGCTGTATACAGGATAGACAGGAATGAATTTATTTGACGCTGTAAAAAGATTGAATATACTAAAAGAACGGTACAATAATCTGATTATAAACGGAGAAGACTCTGTTACTGTTGATTTAAAAACAAAGATTACTGAACTTGAAGGTGAGTTGAAAGCGTGCTTCGGAGATTACGTTAAGTATATAGGGATAAGCAGTGAGGATACTTCCAGATTATTATTTAATGAGGTTATAGGCAGAATAGGAACAAAGGAATATATATTGAAATCCTTTGTTCTGTCAGATCTTTACGATGCAAACAGTTCTTTAAACCCACGGGTCTTAAGATATGTCAAATCATTCGGTATAGACCCGAAATTCTTCACGAAAGTCAATTCTCCAGAGGTTTTAGAGATCAAGGATTTTTTGAGCGGGGCTCTATCATGCATTTATGCTGATAATCCGCAACTGGCGCAGGACTCCCGTCTGGCGATTATTAAAAATATCATAAAATATGGAATGCATTCCGGAACTCTTAGTGATTTTAAGATGGTTGAAAAGAAGTGGCTGTATCCTGTAATAGGGGTGGGGACACTTTTCTTTAATCTGTTATTTATTGTCTTGTATTTTTGTGTATCTATTATGATGATGAAATACATGCACTAAAATACGTTCTTAATGTTTTAAAAATCCAGAAAAAGGAAATGCCCGCTGAAAACAGCGGGCATAAATGTCTCATATGAGAATATTCCTCTGATTTTATATGTTGTCATCCTTGTTCAGGTAGGCTTTAACAGCACTCAGACTCTGCTGACACGGGAACAGGCTTCCGGTCATTACAGTGGTTCCCAGTTCCCTGAATGTTTCCATGGTAATCATACTGTCTATATCCTGCAGAATAATCTGTACGTTAATGATTGTCTGCCATCTCTTGATTAGCTCAGTCATCATATAGCGATCAAATTCACTGGTAAGTACTCTCTTTGTCAGTGAGCCGCTGACCATGACGGAGGATATTTCATGGCTGACAATGAAATCCATGTCAATCATGCCGTGATTATAGTTCTGCAGAGCTATGTGATAACCGTTTTTAATCAGAGATTCAATAGCCTTTATGCATTCGGTAACATCATTGCTTATAGTGTTTTCAGTAAGAGCAAAGGTTACCCTGTTCGGCAGAATATGATATTTAACGGTAATGAGGTCCAAAAAGCTCAGCAGATTACTGTCGAGCAGCTGTTCGTAGTTCAGTGGAATAATCATGTTGATGCTGTGACTGGTATCCTGATCAAGTTCGGCCAGGTCGTGCATGGCATTTTCGATTTTCCAGTAGCTGAATTCGGTGTTAATGCCGCTGGAGATAATCTGGTCTGTATAATCCTCTATATTGTTGGCGGTACCGTCCTGGAACCAGAGGCTTCTGGCTATCAGACTGTGGATGGTTTTATCGGTAATATTCATTACCTGGTCGTATCTCAGAACTATATCTCCCTTCATTCTGGCTTTTTTGAAGGCGTTAATAAAGCTTATATTATTTGTGTTGAGAGGGTTTTCTGAGAGCATGGAATCCGTGTAGATGGTATAGCTGTCCATCATATTAGACTCACAGCTGCGCAGGTAGGCGGTATGAGTCTGTTTCATAATGATGGAAGGATTGATTCCGGTGCTGAGTATGTGCACTATACCGGCACTTATGCGTACCTCCTGTCCTTCGTTAACCTGTATCATCAGTTCGTGGCGGAATTTATCAAGTAAATCATCAATTTCATTTTTTGATTTAATACTGGTGGTTAGAAGGTAGTATACCGTCGGTTCATAAATAGCTAGATAGTCTTTTTCGTCGATAAGATCCAGCATGATTGAGGATATCTGATGGCTTATTTCATCATTTTCATAAACTGATTTCGGGAGTACCGGACAGAATTCCACAGCGTAAAGATCTATGGCGCTGTTAATTTTTTTAATCTGCTGCAGTCTGGTCAGTTGCTCCATAATCCATTTCTGATTCGGCAGACTGGTGTGCGGGTCGTAGTTTGAGTATGACTCGAGTTTATTATGCAGAGATTTCAATTTTTCTGATTGTTTGACGTTGGACTCCAGTGAAGATTTCAGATGAGATATCAGAAGGTAAATCTCATTGGAACTGTCATGACCGCCGGAGGCATATTCATTGAGAAGCTTTTTATTCTTGTGGAAAAAAGCGTTCAGGCGGATAAGATTAAACGTATAGTGACATCCGATGATTACCATAAATACAAGCAGGGCAATAGCCATGAAAATATTTTTGACGGCTCCAAGTTTAAATGACCTGAAAATGGAGGTATTAGGCAGGAAGGTTACTGTATATCCTAAAGACTGGTGATTGTATTTAATTTTAGATATGACATAACCGTCATAGTTAAGATCATAGCTTATGGAGTCTAGCAGCTCACGATAGGTGATATTGCCGTTAGTATGGGTGCGGTATTTATTGATTTGATTTATGATGTGATTGCTTCTGTTTGGTTCGATTACGCTGTTCCAGCTTAGTTTGTTTACTTTCTGACTCAGCCACTGCTCATGCTCGTTGTCGTTGATGTCATAAAGCATGATGGTAGGACTGTCATTAAGTTTTTCAATAAGCTCAGAAATGGATTTAAGCTTTACTGCAGTGATGGCAGTACCTGTAAGTTCATTAATTTGGTATGATTTATAATTCAGAACAAAGCATTCATAATCACAGATATACTGGCTGATTTCCGGTCTGGTTTTATGGGTTGAATTGCTTTCTATTTCGGTAATTTTTTCTTTGAAGTGTTCAATGATTATCGGCTTGATAGTGGAATTTGTGGCTGTTCTGATAATCGGTTCTCTGCCTGATTTATCCGATTTCCATTCAATGTATGCTATGTCTTCCGGAATGTTGGCTACCAGAGGATTATTTTCCAGTACCTGAATAAAGGAGGTAATGTCATCATTGTTTTTTTCCTCCATAAAATTGAAAATGGTTGAGCTCTGACTATTAATCATGCCTTCAATATTGTTCTGGTATTGACCGCATGCTCCCATATACACCAGATAGGCCGCCAGAAAAACGACCGAACCATTTAAGATAATTCCCAATATGAATTGGCGTGACAGTGGAAAATTAACGTATCGCATATAACATCTCTACTTAATGATATGTTGCCACGTTTGCATACAGCCAAAAAAAAGACCCGGCGTTAGCCGAGTCCTGTTTATTTATCATTCTTATCACATCGGCAACACTATCACAATAACATATAATGTGGAATGTTGCCTTTGTTTAGTATTAATTATGCTGAGTACTCAGCACTATTCTTGATGGTAATGAAGTTTAATTCAACTTTATCTTCAAGAGGCTGTGGTTTGGCGATCATGTATCCCTGAATTGCATCAACGTACAGAGCTTCTACCTGCTGGCGCTGGGCAATTGTTTCGATGCCTTCAGCAATAATTACGCTACCCTGACGGTGAGATACTTCAATCAGCATGCGAACAAACTGCTGGGAGGTATTGTCCTTTTCAAAAGACTGACAGATGTTCGGATCAATCTTGATATAGTTCGGCTTAAGTTCTCTGAATAATCTGAATGATTCAAGACCGCGACCGAAGTGGCTGATACTTGTTGAAGCGCCGGATCTGTGAATGATGCTGAACAGTCTTTCAGCTGCCTGATAGTTGTTTTCCAGCAGTGCTTCATCAATTTCGAATACCAGTCCCTCAGAAATATCAGAGTTACGGATAAGGGTTCTTTCAAGCCATAAGAGGAAGGTTGTGCTGAGCAGGGCGTTTGATGAAAGGTTTATACCGAATCTGATATCAGGCTGTTCAAGCTGACGGTATTTGTTCAGGATGCTGTCAATAATGATCTCTTCAAGTTTAACTAGAAGTTCGTGACGCTGAGCTGCGGCAAATACAGTTTCAGTTGAAAGATGTTCGCCTGATTCAGTGTTGAAATGAGTGTAAATTTCAACATAAGGCTTTATTGAGATATTCATACTCTTAATTGGCTGATAGAAGAGAGTAATGGCGTGATTACTGATGATATCCTTAACAGTCTTCTGCCAGTGCATTTCACCCTGGAAGTAACTTTCAGTGTTTTCTGTCTGGATGGCGTAACCATTGCTTACAGAAGTCTGGGCCATAGCCAGAGCAAGATCTGCACGGGACATAATGTCCTCCTTCTTGTCTTTAGGACTGAAGAAGGTAAAACCGCTGTAACAGGTATTTGATAAATCAAAGTTTTTCTGGAATTCACTGAGCTGAAGTTTTAGGCCGGAATGGATTGCCTCAATAACTTTCTGATCTCCCTTCGGTACCAGGATAGCAATATCACTGCCGGAGATACGGTATGCGTTGGTTCCCGGGAAGCGCTTGATGGCATCCTTAATGATTTCGGCAAGGTCGTGAATGTATTTATCACCCATCTGGTAGCCGCGCTCATTGTTAATAAAGGTTATTTCTGAAGCTCTGAAGATACCGAGAATTGATTTATCCTTGCTGGTAGGACGCTTCAGGAGACCTTCAAATGCGGTATTGAAGGTGGAACGGTTGTAAAGATTGGTCATCGGATCGAGAGATGCTATACTTGCAAGATGTTCAATTTTTTTCTTGGCATCTGAAATTTCTTTTTCGTTCTTGGTATCATTTCTTGATAATTCACGTGACAGGTCTTCAAACGGAAGATCTTCATAGCGCTTGCTGAGAATTGAATTCTTTATGTCAATGCTGTACTTGTAGTTGGCAATCAGGAACAGCTGAGCAGTAATCAGAGCGGCAACAACGATCAGAACAATCATTGAAATTAGTTTAATTACGAAGGAATTGTATATTTCAGTGGCGTCAATGGCAAATTTGATATCTGCAGGACCGATTCTGAGTTCATCAGATGTATTAAATAAATAATCAAATAAACTTGATGATTCGGTGCTGGTGCTGAAAACAGGAGTATTGCTTATGGAAATATCCAGTTTAGCTAATTCCAATGTAGGAACGGCATTATTACCGGTATCAACAGTGAAATTACTCCAATCGTAATTGTTCATGAGAACATTCTTAGTCCGGGTTAACTGACTTTCACACTCTCTGCTGGTTGTGTAGAATAAGATGCCTACTCCGATAATGCAAAGTATTACTGCAACTATTATGCATTTGGTCATGGCTCCGACTGATTTAAACATTAAGTCAACTCCTTGAGATTCCATATAAATTTTTATTTAAAATTTTTATTCAGTATATGTTCGTTTTTTAGTTAATAATATAAAACTATATATTTTGTATTATTATTTTTGGACAAATTCACATAAAAATGCTTTTGTTATAACTAATGTTTTCTAAGAACTACACTGGAATTTATTATAATTGTAGTAATAAAATGTTATCCCAGTAACTATATTATGTTAAATTTTAACAAAATTATAACATATTAAATAACATAAATGAATAGAATTGATTAAAAAATAACTTTTTTTTATAAGGTATGTGAAATAGAAGAAAAAAATAATACCGAAAATGCTTTTAATAAAAAGAAAATTTAGTGAACTATCGGAATATATTCTGAAAATTAGCGGGTTATGCAAGCAATGGATTCAGGAAAAAAGATGATGACGGAAATATAGTTGAATGTGAGCTATATATACGTGACTAATGAGAGAAAAACGATGTCAGGTGAATGAGAAAAATATTACGGCTGTATATAAACAAAAATGACACTGCGGATTCAAACTGCGGATTAAAATTAACAATAATATAAAAGAGATAACAAGAAAGGACGATAATGATGGCTCCTCCTGCTGGACTTGAACCAGCGACATACGGATTAACAGTCCGCCGTTCTACCGACTGAACTAAGGAGGAACTTCATTTTATAGATGTAAAAATTGCTTGGCTCCTCCTGCTGGACTTGAACCAGCGACATACGGATTAACAGTCCGCCGTTCTACCGACTGAACTAAGGAGGAACTTCAATTTTAAAGATGTAAGTAAATTGTTTGGCTCCTCCTGCTGGACTTGAACCAGCGACATACGGATTAACAGTCCGCCGTTCTACCGACTGAACTAAGGAGGAATCCTTTGTGACTCAGCTTTAACTGTTTTGTTAAGCTCTGTCAACGATGTGCATGATATTGTTTTTAATAATTTATGTCAACAATATTTTTTGAAATCTTGGAAAAACAGTTTAAATGGACGTAATTTAAACAATAATGAACATTTTTTAAGCAAATTTTAAAAATATAAGCTTCAAGAGATTAGAAATAGTGACATAGATAAATCCTTTTGAGTGATTTTTGGCAGAATGTAAAAGTTAGATATTTGTGTAAATAAAAAAACAAGACATGGGATCGGAGGTTGGTTTTATGTTTAAGAGAATAAAGGAAATATCTTGCAGTGGCTGACGTTTCTCAGTAAACAGAAGACATTATCAGATATTAGAACCTGATAATGCCTGAGGTGCCTGATGCTGTTGTGGTTCAATATAATCCGGTACTGAATTTTTTTTAATTTCTAGATCGATTCCGCAGATGTCTCTATTGCTTAATGGAAGCGGAAATGATGTGGTCCCATGAAAAGATTGAACCCTGTGAAGGTAAAATATAACAACAACAATCCTATGTTTAATAAAGCTATAATCAGCATTACGCGGGCGTATCCTATTAAACTTGGTTTTTTATATGTTGAATAATCTCTGGTTGCCCAATATATGAGAACAATAATACTTACTATAGGAATGATATTAATAAGACCGACAATAAACCAGTCTTTTATTGTCATAATTCTAGGATCCTGTTCTGCGGGAGTATAACTCATTTATTTACATCCTTAATTCATTGATACGTAATTGACATCATATCTTTAAGAAAAACGGCTTAAACCTAACGTGTATGGATGATTATAGCTATGACGATAATAAAAGTAATAAAGACTACAATAGCTACAAAAAGCGCTAGAAAGCTCAGTAACATACCTAAAAACATGTTTGACATGCAAGGTGTTTCCTGTTTTACCTTAGAGCTGAAACACCAATATATCATGAATCCTAACGGTATAAATGGTCCGATAACCGGAATAACACCTAGAAATAAGGGCCAGTAGTCGGAAAATACGGCATATCTGTGAGTGCCGAAGTTGAAAGAATACGCCTGAGTTCTTAGGTTTTGGGGGAATAAATTACCTGGGGCTTCTGAATCGCTACCGGTGCTGTATTCTCCTGAATTATTATTAAACTGATTATTGTCCATAAAAACTTTTTGGGAAAGTAGTTAAATTCACACAAATAGCCATAAGATTCATAAATCTTAATGGCTACAATTCCATATACAGGTGTCACGCGGTATGCGCACACGCAGAGATAAGAATTATTAAACTATTATACAATATAAGTAAAAATGTGTGCACTGATGTTGCTGATGAACTTTTTTGAAAAAGTTTTAATCATTTTTATAATTGTCTGACTACTGTAAAAGGTATAAGAATCGGCAATTATTAGTCTGAAAATTATATAGAATATCCTAACAGAACAACTGCCTGCCTGCGGGGTTATTCTGTGCAGTACCGGTATGAATATAACAGTGTCTAAAAAAAGCCCGGATCTTCATGTGTCCGGGCTTCGTTTTATCCTAAATCGGGTATTATCTTCAGTTGCAGGTCAATTATTCCCTGAACGAACTGATGGTTTTGATATTTTCCGGAAGTTTAGGCAGACTGCCGTTATTCTTTAAATACTTTCTGATGAGATCAGAGTCTGTACCTATCAGATTTATGGCTTTTTTCTTTTTGAGAAGTACGAAACCGTCCTTGCCTCTCAGAAGGTAGTCAGTGGTCAGAACCTTGTAGGTTTTATTAGGGTTCATAACAGTCTGGTTTCCCTTGCGGTCAACTGATGAAGGATCACCCTGAATGTATCTGATGGTCTGATTCAGTACCTGACTGATTTCTTTTCCGGTCATACGCAGTTCCTTTATTTCATTACTGAAAGGGGTTACTGCTAGAAGGTCGGCATCGGTGAATTCTCCTTCTTCAATATCTACACGGAACATACCTGAGTTGCCCAAAAAGATGTCAGCATCTGTGCCGTCAAGATAAACCTGAGCGAAAACAGTGCATGTTTCTGAACCGTACGGATTCGGCGCATTTTTTACAAAACAGTCGTCAGTAGGATAGCGGGTGGTGCAGAGATCCTCTTTAGCCTCGCCTAGATAGGAATACTTTTCCTTAATCTTCTGGCGGTACGGATTCATTGCTTCGGTGGCTTCACTGCTTGCTTCTGCTTCAATGAATGAATTCTTCGGATCTGCAATAATATCCTTAACAGCCTTGATAACATCCTGATGCGGAATCTGGTTGCGGGTCTTAGGATCTTTCAGTACTGCCGAATCGGTCCATATAGGCATGAAAGGAGACCCCTCGCATTTTAGAACATTACCGTCCTTGTCGAATGATACCTTTAAATCACCGATAATTTTGCCGTATTCATTAGCCTGAACGATACATATTTTATGACCGGAGGCGTTAACACGGGTCATCGGATAGGTACATTCACCCTTGAAGCCGTAGTCTGAGAAATTACCGCAGAGACTGTGGGAATCGCCACCGATAATAATGTCCACATCATTAAGCAGCGGAGCATTTGTACGGTCGGCAATAACGCCCTGATGGGTTACCAGTACGTGAATTTTGGCCTTGTCTTTGTTTTTGGCTGTCAGTTCATTAATTGTCGGTATGGTTTCCTTAAATACCATATCGCTGTCAGGTGATGAGCTTGCCTGAATCTTTTTACCGGTGGTCACACCGTAAAAAGCTATATTGTGTCCGCCAATCTCTTTGAATGACTCTACTGTGCCTGTATCCTTGACAGGACTCTCTGGGCCTACTGTCAGATCGGAATTCAGCAGAATGGAGTTAGGACTTTTCTGTTTCATGAAATCCATAAAAGTGGCTATAGCCTTGCCACCATGATCAAATTCATGATTTCCCAGTACATAAAAGTCTGTGTTGTACATACCATACAGAGCCGCATCTGCTTCACCATGGAATGTGTCGTAGTTAGAGGCGTTGCCGGTAATCTGGTCTCCTGCAGAAATAAATATCAGATCCGGGTTAGCCTTACGTCTGGTGTTTATAACTGTTTTTATGGCTTCAGGTCCGCCGACCTTCACTCTGACCATGCCGATCGGAGTTTTCAGTGACACCTTTGCCGGATCTATATATGAATGAACATCATTTACATGCATTATTTCCAGTACAAAATCCGCATTTCCAACTGATTCCTGACTGCTTTCAGGAGATACGGTCATGAGTTTGGCAGCTGTAGGATTGCTGGCATAATCAACAGCTGTATTGTTTGAACATCCGGCACTCACTGCAATGAGAGCAGAGAGAGTGGCCAGTTTAAATACTTTATTCTTCATATTTCTTCAAAAACCTCTGGGTGAGTAGTATTTAGTCCTGTATGACTGTCACTGTCTTTCGCTCCGGAAGAAAGACAATATTTACAGGGAATAAATGTCTGATAGTCTCAGAATGATTATCTATTATTTGTTTTCCTTTTTGCGGAAAACAGGGAATAAATCAGCATTATTTTATTATCTTTGTCACAATACAATCATTTTTAACTTTATGATTCCGGTTTATTGTTCGGGCTGGCGATAAATCCTGCCGGCTGCTCCCGTATCTGTATAAGGATTGTTAACCGTTAGATTATGGTGCAGCAATGATTTTTATTCTGTTCATACTGAATAAATTTAGTAGATGTTATTATCTGTTCCTAAGACAGATCTGACAGTATGACGACAGTGAACGGATATTAAATAATCCCGAATGAGTCACAGTCATTTTTTTTTCAATAATATAGAATTTCCGCGAGTTCTCACGTTTAGATGAGAAGGTTCAATTAACAGAAAACTTGTTTTATAGTTCACAGGTTCTCTTGGAGAACTTAAAATACCTGTAATCCGTTTGGCATCTGTTTATCCTAAAACGGAACGGTAATAAAAGGATAAAATGATTATGGTAAATAGTTTGTTGAAAAAGGCACTGTCTGTAATATGTGCGGGGTGTATATGTATGGCTGCCAGTTATTCAGCATGTGCTGCTGTAGACAGTAAGGCAGAAACTCCGAAAAAGGCTCCGCAGAAGGTTATACTTGATACTGACATGGTGGAGATGTTTGATGATGGTGTGGCTATGATGATGCTGTACAAAAATCCTGACATCGATTTAATGGGGGTTGTTACGGTTACGGGGAATTCCTGGGCCAATGACGGTATGGCATATCTGGTACGTCAGATGGAGCATATTGATATTCAGAGCATTCCGGTTATGGCGATAGGTGAACAATACCCTATCCGTACAGCAGGCGGTTTTACCAAAGAAGGGCTCAAAAAAGAACTGACAACCTATGGTGATGTCATGGCGGGCTATATTGGTGCACAGGAAAATAAAAATCCTAGAACATGGCAGGAGGCATATAAGAATCATTACAAAAAGAATCCGCCTAAGGTTACTGTAAGAAATAACGGAGTGGATTACCTGATCGAACAGGCTCACAGGTATCCGCATCAGATTAAACTGGTTGCCATCGGCCCGGCAACCAACATTGCTAAGGCAGTAGAGAAGGATCCGTCTGTAGCTGAACTTTTTGATGAAATAATTTATATGGGCGGAGCCTTCTGGGTTAAAGGCAACGCTCATGAAGGTTCTGAATTTAATATCTGGCTGGATCCTGAAGCCGCTAAAATTGCCTACAGGGCTCCATTTGACAATCAGACATTCGTGGCTCTTGATATTACTGACAAGACCATTATGGATCGCGAAAAATTTGAAAAAATCCGTTCACATATTAAGAATCCTGAACTGTTGAGAATGTTCAACGAATCCTTCTTCGCTAAAAACTTTGATAAGGATGAGGAGAATAAGTTTAAATGGTTTGTCTGGGATGTTATCGCCGCTGCCATAGTTATTGATCCATCATTGATCACTTCAACCAGAATTGCCTATGTGGACTGTATAACCAATCCTGGTGCAGAATACGGCAAAACCGTACCATATAATAAGGAAAATGCTCCGGAAGGAACCCGACCTGCAAGTATCGTTATGGAAATTGATTATGAACGTTTCTGGAACATGCTGTATAAGAGTCTTGAAGAACTCTAACTGATTTTTGTCTGTCCGGCAGAAGTATCACGCAATCCCCGTAATTTTTTTTAGTTAAGATAAAATTACGGGGATTTTTTTAACCGTGCCGCAAATAATTATAAAAAGTTATAGTGAAATTTATTCGGGCATGAATTTTGCTTTGTATTTATCGGGTAAATCATTGGGCTGATGACTGGTATCTTTCCGTATTCAAGAGTCAGGTTAAAAATTCCTTCCGGTTTTTTATAGCTGCCGTTAGCGGAGAAAGTAAGAATCAAATTGTTTAATAATAAATAATGCAACGTCCGAATCGGGTTGTATTGCCCAATGCAAATTTTAGCGAAATCCAATCGAGGTGTGTATGTGCTCAGTATTTGGGATGTTGAATTTAAAGGAAGAAGAGATTGAGGATCTCCGTCCGAAGGCGTTGGAACAGTCAAGAAAGATGCTTCATAGAGGGCCTGACTGGGAAGGAATTTATACCGGAAAGCGGGCTATTCTGGTTCATGAAAGACTTTCTATTGTAGATCCTGCCAACGGTGCTCAGCCTCTTTATAATCAGGATGGTTCTCACATTCTGGCGGTAAACGGTGAAATATACAATCACAAGGCGATTGAAGATGCTCTCACCGGAGGATATAAGTTTAAAACTGCTTCCGATTGTGAATGTATTCTGGCTCTATATGAAGAAAAACAGGAAAAATTTATCGAGGATTTGAACGGTATCTTCGGTTTTGTCTTGTATGATGAAAAAGAGGACTGCTTTCTGATTGCCCGTGATCACATGGGTATTATTCCTTTATATATCGGTTATGACAGTAAGGGGCATTTATTCGTATCCTCAGAAATGAAAGGCCTTATTGGTATCTGTGATACAGTTAAGGAATTCCCTGCAGGTTCCTACATGTACAGTAAAAATGATATGGAGATTCACCGTTACTATCAGCGTGACTGGATGGATTACCAGCAGGTGGAGAGTAATACTACAGATATCAATGAACTCAGAAAAGGACTTGAAGATGCTGTTAAGCGCCAGCTGATGTGCGATGTTCCATATGGCGTTTTACTGTCAGGCGGTCTTGATTCATCTGTAATCAGTGCCATTACCAAGCGTTTTGCAGCCAGAAGAATCGAAGATGACGGAGCGTCACAGGCATGGTGGCCACAGTTGCATTCATTTGCCATTGGTTTAAAAGGATCTCCGGATCTGGCAAAGGCCAAGGTGGTTGCTGATGCTATCGGTACAGTGCATCATGAAATTAATTTTACCGTTCAGGAAGGCATAGATGCTCTCAGAGATGTTATCTATCATATTGAAACCTATGATGTTACTACCATTAGAGCGTCCACTCCGATGTTTTTAATGGCCCGCTATATTAAGGCCATGGGTATCAAAATGGTGCTTTCAGGAGAAGGTTCTGATGAACTGTTCGGAGGTTATCTCTACTTCCATAAGGCACCGAATGCTCGTGAATTCCATGAGGAGACTGTACGTAAACTGGATCAGCTGCATCTTTATGACTGCCTTAGAGCAAATAAAACTCTTGCTGCATGGGGTGTTGAAGGCCGTGTACCGTTCCTTGACAAGGAGTTTATCGATATTGCCATGAGACTCAATCCACAGGATAAGATGTGCAGTGGTGATAAAATTGAAAAGTATGTTGTCCGTAAGGCTTTTGAAGATTATCTGCCTGCTGATGTGGTATGGCGTCAGAAGGAACAGTTCTCTGACGGTGTAGGGTATTCCTGGATCGATTCTCTTCGTGATTATGCCGAAAAACAGGTTTCAGATCAGATGTTTGCTGAAGCAGGCAGCAGATTCCCTCTGAATACTCCTTTAACCAAGGAGGCTTATCTCTACCGTTCAATTTTTGAGGAATTATTCCCGCTGAGTTCAGCTGCCATGACTGTTCCATACGGTAAGTCTGTGGCCTGCTCAACTCCTAAGGCTATCGAATGGGATGAACACTTTAAGAATATGGCGGATCCTTCAGGCAGAGCAGTTGAAGGTGTTCATGCAGACTCATATCATGAAGGTCATAAGTTCTAATTTTAAGTAGTGTTTTCTGTCTCGATGTTTGGCATTCAGCACAGGACAATAATTGTTTTCGGGAATTAAATGATTAATCCCGGAAATAATGTGCAGATTGGATTCTTGGGATGATGCTTCATTCTGGAGCATGGTTTCAGAAGAGAAAGCTGATGAGCGTCGTGGAACGGAAAAGAAATACTGTTACATAATATTGAGAACCCGTAAGTTGAGTAATACTTACGGGTTCTTTTTTTGACAAGTTCGTTTTTTTTATTCGGACACCAAACAGTCAGATTCAGATCAAGCAGATCAAATTGTCAGATTTGGTGCACACCGGTCAGTTAGTTAGTATCTTCTTGAACCGCAAAGTCTTTTATCAATGCATGAAGATTCAGAAGAAACTCTCCAGTTTAAACTATTATCTTTATACTGGCTGACAAGGATCATGTTTACATTTCCGCCAAATTGACGCGGGTTGGCATTAATAGTAATGGTGAATTCCGGAATACCTGATTTGTCAGAAGAGGAGACAACTATTGATTCCACGTATTTGGTGCTGTAATTATTAGGTGCCTGTAATTTCCATCCGTTTCCAGAGGCTGCTCCTGATGTATTGATGCAGTATTTTGAAACATCGTCGTCAGCGTGTTCCCTTACACAGCCTGCCATGTTGATTTTGACAGTCTCAGCTTCTTGAACAACTTCGGTAAATTTGGCTTTTTTCATGTATGCGGAATATGCCGGAAGGGCGATTGCTGCCACGATTATTCCAGCCAGAACTATCAAGAGCAGAATAACTGCACAAACGACACCAATTATGACGGCGGTGTTTTGTTTTTCTACAACAGGCAGACCGTAGGTTATGTTCTCCAGTGCTCCTTTTACGGTATAGAGACGGAAGAAGCAGTAAATCATAAAAAAGAAAGAAACCAGTGAAATTAATAATAGTGCTACTGAAGTAACTATCATTAGACTACTATTACTACCGTGATTGATTCCTCCTATAAACATAGCAATCAATGCAATAAAACATAATATATTGGAAAGAAGGATAAAACCACACTTGAATTTTATGCCGTTTGCTATTTTTGCATATACAGGTAGATTGTACTTTTTGAAAACATCTCTTACTTTGGTTGTCAAGCTGAAAGACATGCAGAGAATGATGAGAAGCATAATCATGCTGATAAAATAAAACACTGGAATGAATCCAATCAGCATCAGCACAAGGCAGACGATCTGCATTATGTTCATGGTTTTGATTCCTTTCAGTGCTTCTGCCAATTGAGGATCATTATTTAAAAAACCTGACTGCCGGTACTGATTGCCTTCTCCGTTGCGCGGATTTCCATAACCGGTATTGCCGGGAGCAGTGAAGAATTTTTCTGAACTGTTATCTGCATTATTTATATAGGTTTCTGAACCGGAACCGTTCTGATTAGACTGGTTTGACCCGGTTGTGTCTACTGAATCATGACCTGAATTTGTATTTTTTTCAGGATGTGCTTCAGTAGATGTATTATCTCTGGCAGAACGGGGAAGATTTTTACCGCATTTCGGACAGAAAGAAGAGTTATCCAAAATACTGGCATTACAATATGGACATTTCATTAATGTTTTCCTCTTTTAGATATAAGAAAGAATTATTAAAACATGATTCTTTGGATAATGTGCATCAGAATAAAGATGCGATAATTCATGGTATTTTTTTCTCAGCTTTATAACTGATTATACGGTTTAGCAGTTACGGATACCGGAATAATAAGTATTATAAATTAAGTTTATGTTTATAATAAATATTAACATTTTGTCTTTGATTATTTATTATTATCTGACGGTGAGCGACAGCCACTTTGTCTCTTCTTTCCTCGGCTTTCTGCTGCTTACGTTTTTTTGCGATAATGGTTTTTATCGCGGGATAGCCCGGAATATCCTAAGTTCTGCTACCGGAAAAAGCGGATTATTCTCCATGGTGTTTCATAATTGCCAGCAAAAGTATATGATGATAACAGGATAATTACTATAATTGATTATTGTTTTATCTGTTGTAGATTCAGATAAGATGTTTTACTGTGACTGGAGGATTAAGAGTATGAGTACAAATGATTTGTTTAAGGAAAAAAGGTTTATTCTGAAATCCTCCTATCAACCGTCAGGAGATCAACCCGAGGCTATAGCCAGACTGGTGGAAGGACTAAATTCAGGCAGAAAGGCTCAGACTCTGCTGGGAGTTACCGGTTCGGGAAAGACCTTTACCATGGCTAATGTTATTGCGGCTGTGAACAGACCGACACTGATAATGGCACATAATAAAACACTTGCCGCCCAGCTTTATGGGGAAATGCGGGAGTTTTTTCCGGAGAATGCCGTGGAATATTTCGTATCCTACTATGATTACTACCAGCCTGAAGCGTATATTCCCAGCTCGGATACATACATTGAGAAGGATGCGAAAATTAATGAGCATATTGAACAGATGCGTCTCAGTGCCACAGTGGCTCTTCTCGAAAGAAGGGATGTAATCATTGTCGCATCGGTGAGTGCCATTTACGGTCTGGGGTCTCCTGAATCGTATCTTAAAATGATGCTGCATCTTTCTGTAGGTGAGATGATTACTCAGAGAAAAATTCTGCAAAGGCTCGCAGAACTCCAGTATTCAAGAAATGATATTGATTTTTCCAGAGCTACATTCCGGGTACGCGGTGATGTGATAGATGTGTTTCCTGCTCAGGCTGATGACTACGCCGTCCGCATTGAGCTCTTTGATGATGAGGTGGAGTCCATAAGAATTTTTGAGCCTCTTACCGGAAAAATACAGCAGGAAATCCAGCGGGTGACAATTTATCCGAAGACTCATTACGTAACTCCGAGATCCGTGATAGAGAATGCTATGAGTCAGATAAAGGACGATTTAAATATCAGAAAAAAGGAGCTTCTAGCCAGTAACAAGCTGGTGGAGGATCAGCGTTTGACTGACCGTACCTGCTGCGATTTGGAAATG
This sequence comes from uncultured Pseudomonadota bacterium, assembly GCA_900315145.1. GTDB lineage: Bacteria > Pseudomonadota > Gammaproteobacteria > Enterobacterales > Succinivibrionaceae > Ruminobacter. The sequence continues at coordinate 46,959 of OMYE01000012.1, forward strand.
ATGCATGAACTGGGATACTGTTCCGGAATTGAAAATTATTCCCGCTACCTTTCCGGAAGGGCACCGGGGGAGGCACCTCCGTGTCTTTTTGATTATCTTCCCAAGGATGGACTTTTGATAATAGATGAGTCTCATGTGACTGTTCCTCAGATAGGAGCCATGTATAAAGGAGACAGATCCCGCAAGGAGACTCTGGTTGAATTCGGTTTCAGGCTGCCGTCAGCGCTTGATAACCGGCCACTGCGTTTTAATGAGTTTCATAATATGCAGCCTCAGACTATATATGTATCCGCTACACCTAATGATTACGAGATTCAGGAGAGTGGCGGCGAGGTGGTCGAGCAGATTGTCAGACCGACCGGACTTCTTGATCCTGAGGTTGAAATACGTCCGGTTGCCACTCAGGTTGATGACGTGATGAGTGAAATAAGACAGAGAGCGATGAATAATGAAAGAGTACTGGTGACTACTCTTACTAAGAAGATGGCGGAGGATTTAACTGATTATCTAGATGAGCACGGTATCAGGGTAAGATATCTTCATTCGGATATAGACACTGTTGAAAGAGTGGAGATTATCAGGGATCTGCGACTTGGTAAGTTTGATGCTCTTGTGGGTATTAATCTTTTGCGTGAAGGTCTTGATATGCCTGAGGTTTCTCTGGTGGCGATACTTGATGCTGACAAGGAGGGGTTTTTACGTTCAACCCGCTCCCTTATACAAACTATCGGTCGAGCTGCGAGACATCTGCACGGTAAGGCTATACTTTATGCTGATAATATCAGTGATTCTATGAAGGCTGCTATCAGCGAAACAAACAGGCGCCGGAAGAAGCAGCATGATTACAATATTGAACATAACATTACTCCGAAAGCTCTGAACAAAAAAGTTGTGGATATAATGATGCTTGGAGATGCAGCAACTGATGGAACCGCTGGTTCCCAGCTGCTTAACGGGGCAAATGAAAAACTTGATGTATCATCTTTAACTGATGCCGGAGAAATTGTTAAGCTTATTGAGGAAATGCAGGTGAATATGAAGAAGGCCGCCAAGGAGCTTAAATTTGAAGAGGCTATGATTCTGAGAGACAGAATCAGGGAGTGCAATCAGAGGTTGAAGGAGCTTGCTTGACACGGAACGGTTTTTCGGCTTACGAAAATGAAAAACGTGAGATCTGTTAGAAATCTCACGTTGTCAGGAGTTTTGGGAGTCAGGTATTCTGTCTGGGATTTTTACCTGAAACTGCAACAGGTTTCTGTCTTGGGATTACAGTTCTTTGCGTCTCCAGAATGCGGTGTATCTGTTGAATTTATGAATAATCTGATTGCTGCTCCCTCTGTATTCTAGTGAAGGATCCTTCAGTTCTTCAATGAACTTGCCGTCAACAAGAGTATCAACAAGTTCAACAACCTCCATCTGTTCAGGAGTCAGTTCATCAAGCACATAGCCGGTCCACATCCAGATGTCCTTTTCAGGAGAACATTCGTTTCGTACTCTCAGACACAGTTCCTTAACTGCCGGAACATTTGCCGGGAGAAGAGGGTCTCCGCCTGTTAGACTCAGACCGCGACGTTTTATTCTGGTATCATTCAGGTCCGTAATAATCTGATCGCTGATTTCCTTTGTAAAAGGAAAACCGGCATCGACATTCCACGTTGACTTGTTGTAACAGTGGGGACAGTGGTGTTCACATCCGGAAACGAACAGGGTGCATCTGGTTCCGGGACCGTTTACTACATCAATTGGAAAATACTTACTGTAATTCATTTTTTCTGTTTTCCATATTCCTCCTGCATGCCATACAGGAAGGTTACTTGCTTTATTTCTTTTTGAAAGTCGGTTTTTCCGTATTTCTACGACTGAAACCTTGGATTCATGTACACAGCAGGATGCTGTCTCATGATGTTAAGGATGAGTGGCCGGCACTACATCAGTTAAGCGGGGTACGCGATTTGTACGTTTAACATTCCGGATTCGGGGATGCATCATGCGACATCTCTACGGTGCAGCATATGCTCAGGGTTTCCGGTAATGCTTATATTTGTCCTCGACTGGTATATACTATCATAACTGCCGGTGTTAGTTAACATCTTATTTTAGGTTGGGATAATTAAATAATTAAACAGGATTTATGGTAAAACCGTGTTATAAATAAATATAATAAAAGTCTTAAAGCAGGATGGATTTTATCCGTTGCCGCCGTGTCAAAAACTGATTTTCCCGGTAATTAAAGCAGGTTAAACCGGATGCGGTTTTACCGGAGAAAAACGGCTACTGAAGATATCCATGTTCTGATATACAGGCTGATGTAGAAAACAGTTTGTGGAAATTGAAAATGAAAGAAATATCCGTTTTGTTGTTAGGAATGTGTTTATGCGTATCATCACAGGCAGCTGTTACCTATACAGATGTTGAGACTCTCGGCAATGTATGGGATCAGAAAATTATCAATACCGGTTATAGCAAAAACACACCTGATATTATTGATTTGGTAAAAGCCTTCAACCGTCAGTGGAAAACAGAGGGGTTTACCCATGCCTTCAGCAACAAAGTTCAGTTTGATGTTAGCAACGGCTATATTGAACACAGGTATCAGAGTCTTGAAAACGGCAGTGATGAAATGTATGTCGCCACCATTTGGAGACGTAAAAACGGTCATACCATGCTGGGTATAACCCATGATTATATGTATGTTCCTGATAACCGTCAGCTGGTGATGTTCTACGATTATGACCCGGATACCGGTCTGCTGACGCCTGACAGAAAGACGGCTGCATCGTTTGTGTCTTCGCACAGCTATCTCAACCGGTCTGTCGTTTTGCCGCATCATGGCAGGGATATTACCGTTGTTGAACATAAACTTGCAAGCGGTATCACTCTGAGGCATACATACAGCTATGACGGCATGAAGCATGCTCTTACCGATACCGTTCTGGAGGCGGATCGCGATATACTGAAACAGCTGCCTCAGTTCATTCGAGAAATGGAATATGATCCTTCCCCGAAAAGCTATACCTTTGTTGATGTTGACAGTGACGGCATACCTGAACTGTGGTTAAGCAGTGAAAACGGAAATAATCAGGAAATATATTCGCTGAAGGATTCGCATAACAGACTGATATCATTTACCTACTATAAAACCTCTTTTTTATTTTATCAGAGGGCTGTGGCATCATCAGGAGGATGCGGAACAATGTGCTTCCTGACAAGCTACACACCGGTGGAGAACAGCAGGCCGGGAGAGGTTATTCATGAACTGACTACCGGTGATTTTGAGGGAAATGAGGTAGTCAGTTATTCTGTAGGTGATTTTAATACAGATGCCGGTGATGATTTGAAACTTTCGGCTGAAGAAGGCCGAAGCCGTATTGAGTCTCTGGGGAAAATGGTGGAAATTACTCCTGAATGGCATAAAATTAGTAGTTATGTTATTAAACGTTAATCATTTATGAAGTAAAAATGATGCCGGAAATGGTAAATCCTGCCGGCATTTTTTTTATTCAGCTATGCCGATTTCTTCTCCATGGCGAAGATAAGAGAAAATGATGTTTACGGAAGCTGAAAGACTGCTACTCAAAATATACTTAAATATACTCAAGCATACTGAGAGATTGAAGTCCTTACGGATACTTCTTACTGTTTCAACGTGTATGCTTTGGCTATTG
>OMYE01000015.1 GCA_900315145.1 uncultured Pseudomonadota bacterium
CTGAGCCCTTTTCCTTCTCTGACCTTTTCCGATGCTTCATACAATTTTTCTTTGGCTATAACATTCGTTAATGTATCGCAGGCAACTCTCATACCTTCTATAAGCGGAACAGCACTAGAATGCAGAATACATAAAGTCTGGGCATATCTAGCAGTGTTCAGTGAACGGCTGACCTTCCCGATTACCGGCAACTTTAAAATTATCCCGTGAACTCTTTTTTTGAATTCATTCCTCCTCATGGCAAAAGAAAACAGCATAGCCAGCATGATGCCTCCGATAACTATAAAAATGCCGTAACTTTTTACAAAATTAGACAAAGCAATCATGAACAAAGTCGACTTAGGAAGAGTGGCTTTCATATGGATAAACTGATCCACAACTTTCGGCACCACTGTGGAAAGCAGAATGCCTATTACAGATGTTGCAACCAGAGTGAGCACTACGGGATAAATCATAGACTGTGTAACTTTAGCCTTTAAATCCTGTTTATTTTCAGTATAATCAGCAAGACGTTCAAGAACATCGTCCAAATGACCGGATTTTTCCCCGGCAGCAACCATGGAAACGTACAGGTCATCAAAAACTCTGGGGAATTTCTTCATTGAATCAGCAAGTGTCAACCCTTCACATACCTTATCCCGTACTGCATTTATTATAGCTGCATGCTTTGGATTCTCACACTGCTGCGATACAGCCCTGAGAGTCTCCTCCAGCGGCATTGATGAAGATACAAGCGTGGAAATCTGTCTAGTTATCAGGCACAGATTTGCATTCGACATTCTAGGTTCAAGAAAGCTTTTAAATGAAAAAGAAGATTCCTCACTTTTTCCTCCCGTTGTCTTTGCAGCTCCTTCCTTTATTTCGTAAGGGATCAATCCAAGTTCCTTGATTTTGGTACGGGCATTTTTGGGATTATCGGCCTCAACGGTACCTCTTTTCTTCTTTCCTGATTTATCAACAGCAATATACTGATAAGTTGACATTTAACTAATCTCCACTGGTTACCCTCATAACCTCTTCAAGAGATGTTTTCCCCTCTAAAACCTTGGAAAAGCCGTCATCTCTGATTGTCGGGGTATATGGTCTTACTACCTTTTCAATTGCAATCTCACCATCAGGACTGTGAATTGCCAACTGTACCTCCTCATTGACCTCAACCAGTTCGTGTATGCCGCACCGTCCCTTATAACCTGTATTATTGCATTCCGGGCAGCCTACAGGACGGTATATGGTTCTCGGTTCTTTTAAGCCTAGAATCTTCATATCATGAGCAGACGTTGTTACAGCCTGCTTGCAGAACGGACATAATGTACGAACCAGGCGCTGAGAAAGAACAGCGAGCAGAGAAGTTGACAGCAGAAAAGGTTCTATCCCCATATCCTTTAATCTGGTTATGGCTCCTACAGCAGTATTTGTATGAAGAGTCGACAGTACCAGATGCCCTGTAAGCGATGCCTGAACAGCAATTTCAGCTGTTTCATGGTCACGGATTTCACCGATCATCACCACATCCGGGTCCTGTCTTAATATAGCTCTCAGAGCGCGGGCAAAAGTCATATCAACTTTCGGGTTAACCGGAGTCTGTCCAATCCCTTCAAGATCGTATTCCACCGGATCTTCTACAGTTAGAATATTTCTATCCTTGGTATTTATTTCCGATATACCGGCGTAAAGAGTGGTACTCTTACCTGAACCAGTTGGTCCGGTAACTAGAATAATCCCGTGAGGCATTCTTATGAGTTTTCCGAATTTTTCAGTTATTCTCGGAGTCATACCAAGTTGACCGAGTTCCAGTCTGACACTGTTCTTATCCAACAAACGCATAACAACGCGTTCATTGTAACTTGTTGGAATGGTTGATACACGCACATCAACCGTCTTGCCGCCGACAACAAGTGAAATTCTACCGTCCTGAGGAATCCTCTTTTCTGAAATATCCAGTTTGGCCATAACCTTGATACGTGATATAAGATAAGGCGTAAATTTTCTCTCAAGAGATATATTCTCATGAAGCACACCATCTACACGGAAACGGATAACCAGCTTATTTTCATAAGGTTCGATGTGAATATCAGATGCTTCCTCCTTGACTGCCTGAGCCAGCATGGCATTTATGAAACGAACCATCGGGGAATTCTCACTGTTATCAAGCAGGTCAGCTTTATTTAAATCATCAGACAGGCTGAGATCCTCAACATCATCCCCCATGTTACTTGCTATTCGCTGTGCTTCTGAATCATCATTCTGGTACTTTTCAGTCAGAAGATTATCGAACGCTTCCGGCTCCATCTTCTCCAGAGAGAAATCTCTGGCAACGTATCTCTTTACCTCCAAAAGATCTTCAAGCTTCGGCAGTTCCTTGAAACAAAGCTTGATACCGTCTCCTTCCGTAACAAGAATCAGTCCTTTGTCACGGGCATATAGAAACGGCAGTTTATATTCTTTATTAGAATCATCAGGTTCAACTTCAGCAATAATCGCTCTGACCGGGTCGACAGGCTCCTCTTTGACCTCATCAGAGGTCTGAACTGACATTATCTGATCTATTTCAGCTGTTTCCACATCAGTTACATCTGACATTTAAATCACTCCGTATATTCTAAATACTGATAATAACTCTATATTATCGTCCGGAACTGTTTACTTCCTGAATAATATCCGGAGCTATAACTATTGTAGAATTGAGCTCAGGAAGCACCGGAGTGGATAAAGTAACTGGCAGCAACCTTATACCACGCTTATTTCTTTCCAGCTGTTCATTTCTAAACATTGAATATTTTGCAGAGGAAATCTCGTTATAATCCTCATCATTGCGTAAAATTATCGGATGAAGAAAGACCATGAGATTTCTCTTGTCATATGTACTGCTAGTATATTTAAACAGTTCCCCCAATATAGGAATATCTCCTAAAAAAGGAACCTTTGTTACGCTTTCAATGGTCTTGGTATCCATAAGCCCCCCCAGAACCACAGTTTCCCCGCTTTTAACCAGAACGGAATTTTTAATGGTTCTGACGTCGAATGTTGCACCGTTTTCATTACTGGCGCTGCTTGCGTTTACACTTGATACTTCCTGTTCAAGTGTCAGCAGAACACTGTCCCCTTCATTAATCTGCGGGGTAAATTTAAGCTTTGTACCCACTGTTTTTCTTTCAATGGTGTCATATCTTACGGAAGTATCAGAAGTACTTGTCTGGGTACCGGTTTTTACAGGGACTTCCTGACCTACATTAAACTCAGCTTCTTCATTATCCAATGTTATGATGCTGGGGGTTGAGAGCACATCATTTCTAGCATCCGCCTGAACCAGTGATAAAAGTCCGAACCAGTTTCCCTTATAAAAACCGATACCGCCACCATTAAGCTTGGAAAAAGCTGCATCAATATTGGAAACAAGATTAGTTACAGGTATCTGACTGTCCGTAAACTGGGTTACAGCACCAACCTTGCCGTCATTAGATGTCACCCCCCACTGAATACCGAGCTGTGCCCCTGTACTGTCACTGATTTCCACAATTATTGCCTCAACCAGTACCTGGGCTCTTCTTATGTCAAGTTTTCTGATAATCTCCTCAACCTCTTTGATATAGTTTGGTTCAGCATTGACAATAATGGAGTTGGTGGCTTCATTGGCATAAAGATTGATTTTCTTTCCGGCAGATGTACTGCCATTAGAAGCTGTTCCTTCCGTCCCGGTGATGGATTTACTTACACCGCTGAGAGTTTCCAGAACCTCTGAGGCCTTGGCATATCTCAAATAAAACACCCTGGTATTACCCGAAGCGGCCTGTTCCATATCAAGTTTATTAATTATTTTAATCACGCGTTCACGAGCCATCGGTTCGCCTGATACCACCACTGAATTTGTTCTTTCATCAGCAACCATTTTCGGTGTAAGTAAGGCAGAATTAGCAGATTTATTAGCATCATCCTTGATAATAGTATTAACGACTCTGACAACTTCAGTGGCTGACGCATGATCAAGTTTGACAATCTCTACCTCCTGATTACCTGCCTTATCAACCCTGGCGACGATATCAACAAGACGGTTAACCACCTGAGCCCTACCGGTTATCAGTAGAACATTTGAAGGCTCGTAATGTACAACATTCCCCGCTCCCTGATTATCAATAAGTCCGCGAAGAAGTGGAGCCAGTTCACGGACACTTACATTCCTTACCGGAACAACCCTGGTAATCATTTCATCACCGATTCCGCCGTTTTCGGTAACCGGTACACCGGCAGTTTTTGCAACTGCTGATCTCACGACCTTATACACATTATGATCAGTGGCAACAACAGCATAACCGTACACTTCCAGAACACTCAGGAAAAACTGGTAGTATTCTTCTTCATTCAGTAAATCATAACTTCTTACATTGATCTTGCCTCTTACAGCCGGATCTACAATAAAATTCTTATTTAAATTCTTACCTACAGTGCTGATAAATTCATTTATATCAGTACCTTTAAAGCTTGCTGAAAATTCAGCCGCATTAACTGGATTATTTATGTTCATAAGTGCAAAAGACAATGCTATCGCACAACATGTTTTTTTAAATCCGTTTATGTTCATTATTTTTACCACTTACTGAATATCCAATACTATAGTTTCTCTGCTGCCGTTTCGATCAACAACTATATTTATCTGTGTCATATTTTGCAATTCACCCATCACTGCCATGGCCTGTTCATTATCTGTGAGATCCCGGCCATTAATTTCAACAGCAATATCACCGGCCTTAAGACCGGCATCGATAAACAGTTTACCCTCAGATCCCGGATTTAACTCATAACCAACGATCTTGCCATCCTTCTGGCTCGGCTTTATGTTTATATAATTAAAAAGATTCCCGGGATTACTAAGCAGTTCCGTTCTTACAGTTTTCAACTGTTCCGGATCAAGGTTTTTAGAAGAATTCCCGGACTGTACTTTTGTGTCAGCCACTATGCCTGAAGCATAACGTTCCTCAGGAAGTACAACAACCTCCTCCACTCCACCATTGTTGATAATTATTTCTGATGGTTTTATCCTGGTTATAACAGCGTCCGTGCCGGGAATCTTATCACCTACCGTATAGACATCTTCTGTTCCTTTGTAAATGAAAGCAACTACCCCTTTATCAGGATCTGAACTCGCTGAAATACCCGTAATTTTAATATCCAGCTTAGCCCGTCTTGGACCGGGTTTTCCACTGGAAGCGACAGCTGTAATCTGAGGTTCTGTACCGAATATAGTATAACTGCTTAACCGGATATACTTACCTGGAGATCTGATTTTTTTTAATTCCTGAGCGGTTAACCCGGCAAGGGCAGGACTGGTATAAGGGATTTTATACCAGAAGAAAGCGGCAGCCTGATAACAGACAATAAAGCTTAAAAGGTAAAACAAATAGGCAGAAATTTTTGTATAATATCTGTCATGGCTTGGAGATTTATTATTTATATTATCTGCCTTTTTAGATTCAAAGGAACCAAAAGTTTCTGTGTCAGTTCTGGCACCTGTAAATCTTTCTTTTAGAACCTTTAAAGAAAACATAAAGACTCCACCCCATGTTATTTAAAATATTTTAAGATAGTACGAAATACATTCGTTTTTGTAAAATATTTAACAGTTTTTTTTCATTATTTTTTATATTAATCACTAAAACCCCAGAATATGACAGATACTGTAGGCATTAGACTTGATAAATGGCTGTGGGCGGCTCGATTTTACAAAACCCGCTCCCTTGCTAAAGATATGATTGAAGGCGGCAAGGTGCACTATAATGGTTATCGTACCAAACCGGGAAAAACAGTCGAAATCGGGGCAAACATTGAGCTTTGGCAGGGGTTTAACAAAATTGAAATTGTTGTAAAGGGTCTTAGCGAACAACGGCAGAAGGCATCAATCGCCCAAACCCTGTACGAGGAAACCCCGGAAAGTGTTGCCCGTAGGGAAAAACAGGCCCTCGAACACAAACTGCAGATAATGTTTGCTCCTCATCCGGAACAGCGTCCGGATAAAAAACAACGTCGAAAACTACTCACTCTGAAGCACCATTTTGAATGATTATAATACATATATCAATGTAACGATGCAATATAAAATAACTCATAAACAGGAGAATTAACTTAAATGAACCAACTAGATCAACAGGAAGAAATTTTTCATAATGCAATTATGAATATGAATTCAATGTTGCCTAAAAGCTTTGATACGGCCAGACCTTTTGAATTCTCCGAATATGACATAAGAGGTTTTATAGTCCAGACCAGTGACTCATTAAAGGGATTACTGAAAAACCATAATTACCCTGTATGCTTAAAGGAACTGCTGGCTCAAATGCAGGTTGCTGTATGTCTGATGACCTCCATAATGAAATTTGAAGGGGAAATCATGCTTCAGGTAAGAGGCAACGGTAACTTCAAATATGCATTTATAAACAGTAATCAGAATCACGAGACCAGAGGTCTAGCTTCCTTTGAACCTCCTATTGATGACGATACCCCATTCAATGAACTGTTATCCCAAAACAGTATCCTTTCACTACACATAATTCCTAAAAAAGGGGCACAGTATCAGGGCATCATTGATATAAGCGGTAAAAATCTCGCATCATGCATCGAATCGTACTATGCCCAGTCAATGCAGATACCTACCAAAATATGGATATATTCTGACGCGCAAAATACTCAAAGAGCTGCAGGTATTCTGATTCAGGCTCTGCCTACCAAAGATAAAGCTAAGCAGAAGGAGGATCTCGAACACATATCCATCCTCACAGACACAACAACAATGGCGGAAATACTTACTCTAGACAATGAGCAGATTCTTTATCGTCTCTATAATCAGGAAACCACCAAAATCTACCCTGAAAAACCTGTATACTTTAAATGTAACTGTTCAAAAGACTACTTTATTACCAGATTGGCACATCTAAATCCTGATGAACTTTCCAAAATGCTTCAGCAGGACGGAAAAATCACTACAGAATGTCATTGCTGTGGTAGCAAATACGAATTCAATCACGATGAAGTCATTGAAATCATAAGAAAAGCCAAAGAATCAAGACACTGATAACAGTGTAAGAAGAATATATCTTGAAGCTGCAAGAAAGCAGCACAATAAAATAAACAAAAAAGCTCTCTATTACTGGAGAGCTTTCTGTTTTTTTAACGTTTAATACTGAGTATTGAAGTTACATGAAATTATAAGCTCTTTCACCATGAGTTGTTAAATCAAGACCTTCACGTTCTTCATCAAGTGAAACCCTTACACCGCCAAATATCTTACCGGCAAGAGCAAAAGCCACGAATGAAACAATGCCTGCCCATAATACGGAGATTACAACTGATGCGAATTGCCCTGTAAACTGCCCCATCATTGTTTCCCAGCCTTCGTTATATCCCATACCGCCTAATGAAGGTGCACAGAATATACCGGTAAGTAATGCTCCTGTTATACCGCCTACACCATGCACACCGAATACATCGAGAGCATCATCTACGCGAAGCAGCTTTTTAAGACCATGGATACCCCAGAGGCATATAACTCCTGAAACAAGGCCAATTATTAAAGCACCGCCGATTCCCACAAAAGCACATGCTGGAGTAATCGCAACCAGACCGGCAACAGCACCGGAACATGCACCAAGTAATGATGGTCTCTTCATTAACAGCCATTCAGCAGCAGTCCATGACAAAGCAGCAGCTGCAGGTGCTACACAGGTGTTTGCAAAAGCAAGTGCAGCAGTTCCATCAGCAGCTAATTCTGAACCGGCGTTAAAGCCGAACCAACCTACCCACAGCAAAGCCACACCTATCATTGTCATAACCAGGCTGTGCGGAGTCATGTTCTCTCTGCCGAAACCGATTCTTTTGCCGGCAAAATAAGCACCGACGAGTGCACATACAGCAGCATTGATGTGCACTACCGTACCACCGGCGAAATCATATGCGTGCCATGATGAATCAATGTAACCGCCACCCCATACCATGTGACATAAAGGAACGTATGAGAAAGTAAACCATACTACTATTACAAAAAGAAGAGCACTGAACTTAATTCTCTCTGCAAATGAACCAATAATCAAACAGCCTGTAATACATGCAAATGCCCCCTGAAATGAAAAGAAAGTCAAATCAGAAAGAGAATCTCTCAGAGTGTCCGGGGTTATTCCTTTCATTAAAAATTTATCAAAATTACCTAGAAAGGAGTTCACAAGTTCTGATTCGTTTGTACCGAAACTTAGTGAATAACCATATATTGCCCAAAGAACAAACAATAAAGAAAAGATAACTAATGATTGCGCTAAAACTGAAAGCATATTTTTGGCTCTTACCAGCCCGCCGTAAAACAATCCTATTCCAGGAATTGACATTAGAATAACTAGCGCTGTGCATATCATAACAAATGAATTATCGACTGTGCTTAATTCTGTTTCTCCTGCTAAAGCGGAGGCCGAGCTGAGTACACCTAAAGCACATAGGGATTTTATACTTTTGCGGTCCATAAATATCTCCTTAACCTCAAATTAAAATCATATACATATGTACATATGCAACATCTTTGCCAAACAGAAGATAATGTATTTTATTAATAAAAAATTTTTTATATACTAATTCAAAGGAGTATCCAGTCATCAGAACTATAGCGTTTCTTATGCTAATCAACACAGGCCTTATAATAATCATTGAGGATTATGTTAAACTTATAGTATCTGGCTAAAAAGCGGATTCATCCTATTATTTGCAACCTGAATTTAATCGAAGCCAAAATACAAAACTAATAAAATATATTCTTTGTTACTTTGAGTTTTTACATCCACAAACGGAGTAATACCATGAAATTACAAACAGAGATTATTGGAGACAGCCATAGCAAAACAATTGCCATGATCCACGGCTGGGGGCTATGCAGCAAGATTTTTTACCCAATTGTCGAGGAACTGAAAAATGAATACCGCATCGTCCTTATAGACATGCCCGGATACGGAATTAATCATAAAATTCCAGCAAACAGGTGTGACGGCATCATCCAGTCACTTGAAGAAACCATTCCTAGAGGATGTGCACTCCTCGGCTGGTCGCTCGGGGGCATTTTAGCACTGAAATACAGCATCCTGAATCCTGACAGCATCAGATCTCTCATTACAGTCTCATGCTCACCTAGATTCACTTCCGACCCTGATACTAGATGGCCAGGAACTGATAAAGAACTTCTTCTGAAATTTACTTCTATGCTCACTCAGGATAACTGCAAAAGCACAATTGATAAATTTCTTAGTCTTCAGGCAATGGGTTCATCAAGAATGAGAGACGATATAAAAGTTATCAAGGGACTCCTTTCTCAGGTTCCGGAACCGTCATATTACGAATTGCAGGCAGGACTTAAAACTCTTATGGATGAAGATTTAAGGTACAGTATCGATCATATAAAATGTCCATCACTGCACATCTACGGAAAAAAAGACAGACTGTCACCGGTTACCACCAGAAACTTCTGGGATAATAAGCAGGACAGTCATACAATTGTGTTCAATGAAAGTTCTCATGCACCATTTATAACCCAGACTCATGAGTTTAATGAGCAGCTTAAATTGTTCCTGTGCAGATACTTCCATTAAAATCTGGAGAAATAATACTGTAATGAAGCAGACTGCATCCTAGAAATGCAGTTATAAACAAAGCTATTTAACCAGTGTCTTTAAATAGTCCTGTTTAATTTTTTTCAGTTCCTCTTCACTAAGGATTTTTACCGGTTCATATTCTGCATTTTTGCCAAAATTAAACTTCGGTTTTTCAATAGGACCAAACCACTCTTCAGGTTCGTATGATATACGGTTGATATACCAGGTAACCTTTCCCTTAGGTGTAATGACCTCAGCATCATCATCTATGGTTTTATTAAGAATACCCCGGGCAATTGGACTTTCATAGGAAATAAAACCCTTTCGGCCATATACCTCAGCGGTATTCACTATATGCACGTGCAGGATTTCCCCATCATCATTTTCAATTTCAACATAAGCACCAAAATATACTTTTTGATCTCTTATACCGTCTGAACTGCGGTCAAGTATCTCTGTATTATTCAGCGTATCGGTTAGATATTTAACCCTTCTATCAATCTGGCGCAACAGTTGTTTATTGTATTGATAATCAGCATTTTCACTACGATCACCCAAAGAAGCGGCCCAGGCAAGTTTTTCCACAACCTCTGGACGGATCTTTTCCCAGATTTCTGTAAATTCCTCTTTTATTAGTTGGTGACCTTCCCTGGTTACAAATTTAAAAGTCATAGTTATTAGCCCTGAAAAAAAACCATGCCGCTATACGACATGGTTTTATACTACTTAAATTAATACAGATTTATAATCAGCATTCAAATTAAAGCTGTGGACCAGCCTTAACTAAAGCCTTACCAGCTTCGTTAGTTTCATACTTCTTGAAGTTGTTGATGAAACGCTGAGCTAAATCCTTAGCCTTAACTTCCCATTCAGAAGCGTTAGCGTAGGTGTTACGTGGGTCAAGGATGTTGGTGTCTACGCCGTTTAACTTGGTTGGAACAACGAAGTTAAATAATGGGATAGTCTTAGTTTCAGCCTGATCAATTGAGTGATCGAGGATAGCATCGATGATACCACGGGTATCGCGAATAGAAATACGCTTACCAGTACCATTCCAACCGGTGTTAACGAGGTATGCCTTAGCACCGCTCTTTTCCATGTGCTTAACGAGTTCTTCAGCGTACTTGGTTGGGTGTAATTCAAGGAATGCCTGACCGAAACAAGCTGAGAAGGTTGGAGTAGGTTCAGTAATACCACGTTCAGTACCAGCTAACTTAGCAGTGAAGCCTGAGAGGAAGTAGTACTGAGTCTGATCCTTATCAAGGATAGATACTGGTGGAAGAACACCGAATGCATCAGCAGATAAGAAAATAACCTGCTTAGCAGCTGGGCCAGCTGAAACTGGACGCTGAATGTTCTTGATGTGATAAATTGGGTAAGAAACACGAGTGTTTTCAGTTACAGACTTGTCAGCAAAATCAATCTTACCGTTAGCATCAACAGTTACGTTTTCTAATAAAGCGTCACGACGGATTGCATTGTAGATATCTGGTTCAGATTCTGCATCAAGGTTGATTACCTTAGCATAGCAACCGCCTTCGAAGTTGAATACGCCGTTGTCATCCCAACCATGTTCGTCATCACCGATGAGCTTGCGCTTTGGATCAGTAGAAAGGGTGGTCTTACCAGTTCCTGATAAACCGAAGAAAATTGCAGTATTTTCACCATTCATATCAGTGTTTGCAGAGCAGTGCATTGAAGCAATACCCTTTAATGGGAGGTAGTAGTTCATCATTGAGAACATACCCTTCTTCATTTCACCACCGTACCAAGTGTTTAAAATAACCTGTTCTTTGCTGGTTACGTTGAATACAACTGCAGTTTCAGAATTTAAACCTAATTCCTTATAGTTTTCAACCTTAGCCTTAGAAGCGTTGTAAACAATGAAGTCTGGTTCCTGTTCGAAATCAGCTTCAGTCTGTGGACGAAGGAACATATTGGTTACGAAATGAGCCTGCCAAGCCACTTCCATGATGAAACGAACTTTCATGCGAGTGTCCTTGTTAGCACCGCAGAAACCATCAACAACATATAACTTCTTGTTAGAAAGTTCTTTCTTAGCGAGATCCTTAACAGCAACCCATGCTTCCTTTGAAGCTCTGTGGTTGTCGTTCTTGTATTCATCAGAAGTCCACCATACGGTATCGTGAGAGTTTTCATCGTCAACAATGAACTTATCCTTTGGTGAACGGCCGGTATAAACACCAGTCATAACATTAACTGCACCAAGTTCGGTTTCCTGACCCTTGTCAAAACCTTCTAAGCATTCCTTGGTTTCTTCATTGAATAAAACTTCATATGAAGGATTATAGAGAACTTCAGTAGTACCGGTGATACCGTACTGTTCTAACATTGACTTGTCAAACTTTGCCATTTTTTAAGTTTTCTCCAAATTATTGAAAAAATCGTTTAATCAATCACTGAATGATTTTAAGAGATTTATCCAAATTAATCTATAAAAAAAAACTTATTTCATAAAGTTTTTTTACATGACATTCTTCATAGTATAAAAATTCATATATTGACATCTGAATATCTGAATTATCAAGCTTAGATACTAGTACAAATGTCACTGCTTATACAGTGTCCACCCCTTTTCATGTACCAACTCTCTATTGACAGATTAAAAAGTATTAAGTATTTTGTGACTTGCTCATAAATCACAACAAAATGTGCAGGTTACTCTTTCCCTGTTGACAGAAATAGCTGCATCTCTTTTGTATGATTACCGTTTTTTCCGATAAACGGAAGATTTGCCGGAGTCTGCTACTTTCGCAAGTATCCGACGCCCTGTACAGACACTATCCGTAAATAACGAGTGAATATAGTCTTAAACAAAAATATTAGCAGGTGATAACTGTATGATTACTATTACCCCTAAAGCAGAGGAGTACTTCGTTCAACTACTGAAGACTCAGGCTCCAGAAACAAAAATAAGAGTATTCGTGGCCAACCCGGGCACTCCGGGAGTTGAATGCGGAATACTCTACTGTCCGAAAAACTCGGTTACATACGCAGATGATATATTCAAGTACAATGGCTTTGAGGTTGTTATTGATGCTGCAAGCCAGCCTTATCTTGAAGCTGCGGTAATTGATTTCAAGACCGAACCGAAGGGAAGACTGACATTTAAAGCACCAAACCTGAAAAAAGCTGATGTTGATGAAAAGGCCCCGTTAAAAGAAAAGCTTGAGGTTTTCTTTAGAAACACCATCAACCCGAGTCTTGCTTCACATGGCGGTTTTGCAAAGCTCGAAGATGCTACAGATGACGGAATAATCAAAGTCAGTTTTACCGGCGGATGCAGGGGATGTAGCATGGTAAACGTAACACTGAAAGAAGGAATCGAAGCCAATCTTAAGCAGGCTTTCCCGGGAATGATAAAAGAAGTTATTGATATCACTGACCACGAAGTCACTTCAGAAACATACACAAACAAATAACACGAATTTTTAGATAATTCCGCCTCAAAAATAAAAGAAACAGGAGACTTTATGAGTATCCTGTTTCTTTTATTTTGGGTTTTATGAATATTCGGCTGTAATTCTGGAAAAACAGTTCTATTCTGTTTTCTGAGTTCTTGACAGCAGGGTTACTGTAGCAGCCTTGGCTGACTTTCCCTCATATAAAACTTTATATATCTCTTCGCAAATAGGCATTTCCACCCCGTATTTCTTTGCAAGATAATATACATCTTCAGTATTATGATACCCTTCAACGACCTGACCTATCTCAGTCATAGCCTCTTCAACAGTTTTCCCCTGTCCCAAAGCAATACCAAAACGCCTGTTTCTAGACTGATTGTCGGTGCAGGTAAGCATTAAATCCCCCAAACCAGCCATCCCCATAAAAGTATTTGACATCGCTCCTAACGCCTTACCAAGACGCTGAATTTCTACAAGTCCTCTGGTTATAAGAGCCGTTCTTGCATTGGCACCAAACCCGAGTCCGTCAGAAAGTCCTGCACCTATAGCAATTACATTCTTAACGCACCCGCCAATCTGAATACCAATATAATCAGGATTTTTATATACTCTAAAATTAATACTTGAATGAATAAGCTTTGAAAATTCATCAATAAAATTATCATCCGAACCTGAAACAGATATAGCAGTCGGCATGCCAGTCGCCAGTTCCTTGGCGAACGTCGGTCCGCTGATAACTGCAAACGGTATTGATGAACCGAATTCCTCACGCACTACATCACTCAGCAGTTTCCCTGATTTTGCCTCAATCCCTTTAGTTGCCCATGCCACCCTGTGCTTTTCAGTAAGAAAAGGCTTAATCTGCTTCAGGACACTTCTGAAACCATTACTTGGAACTACCACTAAAAGTATATCTGTTGACTCAACAGCGTATTTCAAGTCAGAAGTCAAATCCATACTGTCAGGAAATGTCACCCCCGGCAAAAAATCATCATTGCACTTTTTTTGCTGCATTTCAGCAATTTTATTATGATTGCGTCCCCATAATAATACTTTATTACCATTTCTAGCTAACGATATGGCTAACGCTGTGCCGTATGAACCTGCACCAAGTACAGAAATTGAATAATTCACTTATAACTTACCAAAATGAAATTATTGAAAAAAAACACAGAGCTAAAAAACAATTTAACCCTGTGCTTAGCCTTGAAAAATATAAAAATTATTTATTCTGCAGCCTTTGGTGCTTCCTGGGCAGCCTGAGCTTCCTGCTGTAATCTCTGCATGTAAATAGCATCAAAGTTCAGTGGCTGAAGGATAAACGGAGGGAAACCGGCCTTAGAAACGAGTGAACTAATGTTTTCTCTAGCATAAGGGAAAAGAATTGAAGGAACTGTTGCATTAAGAGCATGACCTAACTGCTGATCCTGAAGATTTTCAATATGAACAAGAGCTGCCTGATTAACTTCACAAAGGAATGCAACCTTGTCTTCAGCAATCTTGGTAGTTACTGTTAATCTCAAGGTAATATCAAAAACGTGATTTTCCTTATCAACTTCGTTAGAACGAATGTCAAGGTCAATCTTACTTTCCGGCTTCCATTCAGCACGAAAAACCTCTGGGGAGTTAGGAGTTTCTAAAGAAATGTCCTTGTTGTATATACGAATAATTTCAAATACTGGATTCTTCTGTTCACCAGCTGTATTCTGTTCATCAGCCATAATTAACACCTTTTTATATTATAATAATTGCTTGTTTAAGAAAAAATAAACTAACTCTTTACCACAGGTAAATTCTGAGCCATCCATTCATCCATGCCCCCCTTCAGAATAAAACACTGATAGCCGTTTTTCTTAAGGTTTTTAGCACAATTGTAGGCACTCAGATCATTAATGTCTTTTCCAACCACAACAACAGCCTTACTCTTATATTTTTCGACATATGAGAGTCTGTTGCTCAGAATATCATCAGAAGTTACTGCTACAGAACCAGCCAAATGTCCTTTTCTGTATTCATCCTCTGCTCTTACATCCAACATTACTGCTTTATCATGGTTATACATATCAACGGCTTCTCTTGATTCAAGAAGCTTCAGACCGTCCTTTAACAACACTATCTGATAATAAACTGTATACCCTAAAGCTGAAACCCACAAAATACTGATAATTGGATGTTTAGTTACAAAATCAATCAGTTCACTGAGAAAATCAAAAGATTCTGGTTCCATATACCCACTTCCGGTCACACATCAATTAAAAAACACATTATTCCTGATTCAAACTGTCTGACACTGATATATCACAAGACATTCGCTTCTTTGCAAATATCTAACGGAACACCGTCTCAAACCCAAACAACGTATTTAAACCGCATGTATGATAGCATAAGCACACAGATTTTAAAATAATTAGGAAAAATCTTCACTTTTTTACATCCTCAGCATCTAAATAATAAAACAGTGATCTATTTTTTGGTATAAATTGAACGCTTTATAACCAATAACTAATAAATTGAATCATCTTCCGCTATGTCTTTTTTGTGTCCGCCCTGCAAATTTAGTGTAAAATACATGCATATGATTTTTTCTGTTATTTGAAGCATAACGATTTGTTTTTGTGCAAATTCAATGTTTCGTCAATTTTTTAAGCATGTATATTTAGGAATAAAAATGGCTAAAAAACCTTTCGCTCTCATCATTATGGATGGTTGGGGATACAATACCGTTAAGGAATTCAATGCAGTTGCAAATGCAAAAACCCCGGTTCTTGACAGCTTAACCAAAGATTATGCTCATACATTAATTTCAGCTTCAGGTGAAGATGTAGGTCTCCCTGACGGACAGATGGGTAACTCTGAGGTAGGTCACACCAATATTGGTGCAGGTCGTATTGTTTATCAGGATCTTACCCGCATTACCAAATCAATCAAGGATGGTGATTTCTTTGAAAACGAAACCTTCAACAAGGCAATAGACGCTTCTGTTGCTGCAGGGAAAGCTGTTCATGTAATGGGTCTGATGTCTCCTGGCGGTGTGCACAGCCATGAAAAACATATTCTTGCAATTTTTGATCTTTTGGCGAAGAAAGGTGTTAAGAAGGCCTATTTCCACGCATTCACTGACGGCAGAGATGTTCCTCCACGCAGTGCCCAGTCTTCTATTGATCTATTTGAAAATCATTTTAAAAAGCTTGGTACAGGCAGATTTGCCAGCATGGTAGGACGCTACTACGCAATGGATCGCGATAACAGATGGGATCGAGTTGAGCAGGCATACAATCTTCTCACATTAGGTGAATCTCAGTTTGCTCCGTTTGCTTCTGCTACAGACGCTCTTAATGCTGCTTATGCTCGCGACGAAAATGATGAGTTCATCAAGGCCTCTGTTATTGGCGAACCAGTAGCAATGGAAGATGGTGACACTTTGATTTTCATGAACTACAGAGCAGACCGTGCACGTCAGATTTCGAGAGCATTTGCTAACGATAACTTTGACGGCTTCACTAGAAAGGCTAGACCGGCTCTTAACTTCATCATGCTTACTGAATACGCTACTGACATCGCTGCAGCCTGTGCATATCCTCCATCAGATCTGGTTAATACCCTCGGTGAATGGCTGTCAAAGCACGACAAGACCCAGTTAAGAATTTCTGAAACAGAAAAGTATGCTCATGTTACATTCTTCTTCAACGGCGGTGTGGAAACTGTATTCAAAGGTGAAGACAGAACCCTTATCCAGAGTCCAAAAGTTGCCACCTACGACCTTCAGCCTGAAATGAGTTCAACAGAGCTTACAGACAAATTATGTAGCGCCATTGAAAGTGCCAAGTATGATGTTATCATCTGTAACTATCCAAATGGTGACATGGTTGGTCACACCGGTGTTTATGAAGCAGCTGTCAAGGCTTGTGAAGCAGTTGATACATGCATCGGTAGAGTTATCGAATCACTCAAGAAAGTTGGTGGTGAATGTTTAATTACAGCTGACCATGGTAACGCAGAAAGAATGAAGGATCTGGAAACTGGTGTTGCATATACTGCCCATACCAACCTGCCAGTACCTTTAATCTATTTCGGAAGAAAAGCTGAAGCAGTTGAAGGAGGTAAGTTGTCAGATTTAGCTCCTACAATTTTGAATCTCATCGGTATGGAAGTTCCAGCTGAAATGACCGGCAAGGTTCTTTTCAAACTTAAGTAATCAGTAACTCCTTCTTTGAGATGCACATATGAGGCAGCACGTTATAAGAGAATGGTCTATCAAACTGACAATGGTTCTCAGTATACTTGTGCTGCCTTTTTTGCCAACTCATCCAGCATATGCTGCAACCACTGTGGAGAAGACAGCATCATCTGACAAAACAAAAGAAAAATCAGCTGAAGATCTCAGAAAAGATATTCAAAGAAGGTCTGAAATCATAAAAAAACATGAGAATGATTTAAATGATCTAAAAAAGAATACTAAAACATATGACATTTCTATCAAACAGGTAGACAGAAAACTCACCTTAACAGAGAACAAAATTAATCTCGTTAACAGCCAGATAAAAGAACTTCAAAACCAGATAAATGATTTAGATATTCTGATTCATACCAGTAAACAGCAGCTTAACCATATTCTTAAACAGCTGTACATGCTAGGCGGAAACTCAACTATAAAAATAGTTCTCGGAAACGATGAAGCTGCTCAAACTGACAGATATTTAACTTACTACAGATATCTGTCATCAGAACACAAAAGAATGATTCAATCCATGACAGCGGATCAGAATGAAAAAGAAAACAACAGGATTTATCTGGAAAACAAAAAAACAGAACTGGCCTCCCTCAAACAGGAATATGACGAGAATCTCGGGCAACTTAACAGAAAAAAGACCGAACAGTTGCACATGGAAGAGGCTCTTAAGTCCAATATTGAAACTGAAAAGAATCAGCTCAATGAACAAAAGGAAGCCTTGAAAGAAATAGAGAAAGCCATAGCTGAGCAAAAAAGAGAACTCGAAAAAAAACGCAAAGAGGAAGAGCGTAAAGCCATAGAACTGGCCAAGCAAAAGGCTGCAAGAGAAGGTCACGATGCAGAAAAAGCCGCAAAGGAAGAAAAGATAAACTTTGCCAAAAGAAATTCTCTTCATGGTCTGAGTAGCAACTTACCATGGCCGGTTAAAGGAAAAGTAATCAAAAATTTCGGTACACAACGATTTGCCGGCACTAATTGGACCGGAGTTCTTATCTCAACCGGATTAAGTACTCCTGTCAGTTCCATTGCGCAGGGTGATGTTCTTTATTCAGGATGGCTTAACGGTCTTGGAAACATTATAGTTATTGACCACGGAAATGATTATTTGGCCATCTATGCCAACAATCAAATAAACCTTGTTAAAAGTGGACAACGGGTTCAATCTGGTGATACCATTGCAAGAACAGGGAACAGTGGCGGATTAAAATCAGATAGTCTATATTTTGAAATTAGAAAGAAAGGTGTTCCTTTAAATCCTCTTAAATTTTTAAAAAAATAAGGCATAACATATGCGGTTAACCATATTCCATGATATAACTCCTCACGACTTATGGCTTAAAAGTCTGGAAAAACTCATTTCACCAGACACTCTTAAAGAATTAGAACAACAGGGAACTGTACACCTGGCTGTTTTTAATGACGGGGTAGTCGGAATATCCGTTACAAATGATAATAACATCGTTTATCTCAAGGTAAGGGACATTACCAGAAGACGCGGGGTCGGCAGATATCTTTTAGAAGAAACCTGCAGGTTTATTTTTGCCGAATTCGATACAGTCCGTATCGATACCACTATTTTCCCGGCAAACGAACAGGACGGACTAATCTATTTTCTGGAAACTCAAGGATTCGTAAAATCAGATGCCGGAAGTAAGCTTTTTACCCTGAATAAAGACTGAAAATCCTCTTCCCAAAAATCTCTCAGCTATATAGGATTAAAAGTCAGCCAAAAATCCGGCTGACTTTTAATTTTCATAAAACAAACTTTTCTGTCTTGCCCAATAAAAATAAGCATCAGAAGCAAAAAAAATCCCATTACTGCACAGAGCAATGGGATCATGTCATATACAACCAACGAATGCCAATGATTATTTTCCAAAAATCAAATCGTAAATTGTCTGGGATTTCTTTGGTAAGGTATGTAAAGCCTTAATTCTACGTACTGTTTTGGACTTACCTCTAATCATAATACTTTCGGTAGTAGCAATGTTTCCGTTTAAAGCTACCCCTTCGAGTAAATCCCCCTTAGTAATACCAGTAATTGAAACAATAATACTGTCTGTCTTAACCATATCTTCAAGCTTCAGAACCTTCATAGGTTCAATACCCATCTTCTTACAACGGGAAATCTCCTCTTCACCATGGGCTACATTCTCAGGAGTATCCCCTTTAGCAATATGACGAGGAACAAGTTTCCCCTGCATATCACCTTCAAGAGATCTAGCTACAGCAGCACTGATAACCCCTTCCGGAGCCCCGCCAATGCAGTATAGAAAATCAATATTACTGTCAGGCATACATGTTAAAACTGATGCAGCAACATCGCCGTCAGGAATGGCATATACCCTCAATCCCATATCATGCATAGTCTTAATTGCCTTTTCATGTCTAGGCTTTGCTAATGTTACACAGGTCAACTCACTGTATTCTTTTCCGACTGCTCTAGATATACGGTAAATGTTCTCTTCCAGTGAAACATTTAGATCTATAACCCCCTTGGCTTTAGAACCTACTATGAGTTTTTCCATATACATATCAGGAGCCTTCAAAAAGCCTCCTTTGTCTGCTGCCGCCAGAACAGCAACTGCATTATTCTGTCCCATGGCTGTCATTCTAGTTCCATCAATCGGATCGACAGCAATATCAACTTCAGTCTTTCCTGTACCTACATGTTCGCCAATGTACAACATCGGAGCTTCATCAATTTCACCTTCACCGATAACAATCTCGCCATCGATATCAAGATCGTTGAGCATATATCTCATTGCTTTAACCGCAGCATCGTCAGCAGAAATCTTATCACCTCTACCCAACCAATGATAACCGGCAAGAGCCGCCGCCTCAGTAACACGGCAGAATTCTAAGGAAAGTTCTCTTTTCATAGCAGATCCTAAATAATTAACATTAACTTTGTGCGAATTTTATCACTATTGCATAATTTATTGAACTACTTCACATATACAAATAATAAAATACATACAAAGAACTGACTTTATTCGATATTATAAAGCAAAAAATATATGTTTAACATATCAACACTCTTACCTGTATTGAAGCGTTGATTTAGTACACGCTGTTTCATTAAACACCAGCAACTTTGATATTATCAATCAGTACAGAGCCCAGATCAGCCACATTTCTTGGATCCCCGTCATTTGCCAGGGCAACTATGCCGTTGAACATATCTTTAAAATTACCTGCTATGGTAAATTCAGCTATAGGATACTGTATCTGACCGTTTTCTACGTAGAAACCGCTTGCTCCTACTGACACCTCACCACTTATCAGTTTAATGCCATTTCCCATAATATCGTCAACAATGATTCCCCTGTCCATCTGCCTTATCAATTCCTCTCTCGACTTTATCTGTCCTCGGGAATCTGTAACAAATGTATTACTCACTCCGCGATTATGAGCATTATTCTTCATCTTTAACTTGTTGGAAAAATAGTTATTCAGAAAATACTCCTGAACTACACCATTTTTTATAATTGACATTGGTCTTGTTTTAACACCGTCAGCATCCATATAACACGAGCTAAGTTTGCCGTATACATGCGGATTCTCATCAATAGACAGCCATGACGGCATTACCTGCTGCCCTAACGAATCACTTAAAAACCCTGTTTTATAATACTGAACATGTCCATCTAAAGCAGCAAACAGCACATTAAGAAGCATTGATGACTGCTCCACATCAAGAATCAACGGATAATCACCAGTAGCCAGTTTACGTGGGCATAACTTGTTTACCCCTTCATTGATGGCTTCGTCTAGCAGAAAATCATCATCAAACAGAGCATCATAATTACTGTCGTAGGTATAAGAACTGCCATACTGCTTGTCACCGTCTTTTTCACATAAAAGAGTAAGATTTCTGACGTAGGTGGTTGTAGCCTCACTTTTAACAAATCCTAGAGAATTGGCCATAGCACTTATATTGGTTGAAGCTGACTCTCTAGCTGAAATAACTGTTGAGATAAGCGGATTCGCCTTAACAGCCTTAGCCTCCAAATCGCGACAGGACACAAATAGTTCTTCAGGCTCTACTTCTCGAGGATGAAATGTATTAAAATCAATCTCCTCTGTTACAAGCAGATCCTTGTCCGGCAGTCTTGAATCTACATCTAAATCGGTGTATCTGGCAATTGATAAAGCCGCCATAATACTCTGATCTATGGCTTCATGAGACAAATCACTGGTTGAAACACCGCCTTTACGATCATCCTTAAAGACCCCGATATACATGGATCTGCCGTTCGTGAATGAGACGTTTTCCATTTCAGCATTTCTGCATGAAACAGACAGACCGGTAGCCTTACTGATGCGCACTTTTGATTCTGTAGCACCCATCTCACGGGCTTTTTCAACCGCATACTGAACTAAATCTTCTAAATTTTTCCGTTCTTTCTGAATATCATTATCCATTTCAAAATTTTCCAAATAATCAGTCAATAATGATAGAATACACTATATTTTACATAGGATCTCGTAATATGCCAAAGTATACAGATTTTTTTCATAAAAATGATATCCCTGACGATGACGGATGGGTGTCAAAAAGTTCAGAAAAACGTCATGCTAGACATCTAAGAGAAGTTGGCATAGCCATACTTGCACTAGCTGATTCTGAATTCGATAGAATACCATTTGGTGAAAATGAATCATTGAAGGAAGCATGTCTTGTCGCTAGAAAGCTTAAGCCCCGTTCAGAAGAACTCAGGAGACAGATACTGCATGTTGAATCTCTTATGAGATCTGCCTCAGAAGACAGCATAAATGAATTTGAAAATATGCTGAAAGCAATAAAAGGGGCAAAAGTATCTGAAAACGCACATTTTCACAGCATAGAAAAACTGAGAGACGAACTGATTGCCGGAAACATCGAGCAGATAAACAGTCTCATGGCGACAAACCCGTCAATAGACAGACAGAAATTACGCTCAATTGTATCTAAAGCCAAAAAGGAAGCTGAATCAGCTAGCAATGATCGCAGATATTACAGAGAACTTTTCCAGTTTTTAAAATCCAACGTTGCTATTAAGGAATCTTAACATAGGGACTATAAAATGAAACTTATACACGCTATTCTCGTGATGGTACTTCTGCCATTAGCTTTCAGTTCATGTTTTGCAGCCGACTACATCATTGATGTAAGATCAAACCAGGAATATGCTTCTGGTCATGTAGAAAACAGTCTTAATATAGTTCATTCTGAAATCGTTAAAGGTGTCGCAATGAATGACATCAAAAAGGATGACACCATTTACTTATACTGTTTTTCCGGAAAAAGAGCCCAGCTTGCCAAAAGTGCACTAGAAAACGCCGGTTATACTAACGTTATCAGTTTAGGCGGCTATGAGGATGCTATGCTTTACTTCCAAAAACATCCGTTAGAAAACAAATAATAAAAAAAATTATCGCTAATCCACCGGATTAAAATACGTTCTTGTTACTTAGTTCCACCAACTGTAACACTATCCATTCTGAGGGTCGGCTGACCAAGACCGACTCTCACCATCTGACCTGCCTTGCCGCATGAACCTGTTCCCTTATCAAATTCAAGATTATCACCGACCATTGAAATATTCCGCATTGCAGTCATGGCATTGCCTATCAGTGTTGCATCCTTAACCGGATATTTAATTTCTCCATTTTTAACGCGGTATGCCTCAGTAGCGGTAAACGTGAACTTTCCGGCAGCTGTGTCTACCTGGCCGCCATTAAAATCAACAGCATAAATACCATCATCAAGACTTTTAATAATATCTTGAGGCTTATCCTTGCCAGGTAACAAATAGGTATTTGTCATTCTTGGTATTGGCTTACAGTAATAGTCAGCTCTACGCCCGTTACCGGTGGACTTCACGCCATCCATCGCAGCATTCAGTCTATCATACATAAAACCCTTTAAAATACCATTTTCTATTAGTACATTCCGCTGACTTGGAACACCTTCACTATCAACATTAAATGTTCCGGTGCCGTTTTCCAATGTTCCGTCATCAACAATTGTACACAAATCAGAGGCTACCTGTTCTCCAATACGCCCGGCAAAAACAGACTGTCCCTTTCTACATGAATCGCCTTCCAAACCATGGCCTATAGATTCATGAATAAGAACTGCCGGCCAGCCGCTAGCAAGTACCACTGGCATGGTTCCGGCACGAACCTGTAGTGCTTTCAGTTTATTTAAAGCCTGCCTTACTGCATCTCTGGCCACAGCCATATATCTAGCTTCCATTGAAGATAATGAGTTATCAGAAACACCTCTTACATAATCAAAAGGCAGGACAGGAACATCCTCAAGGAAAAAATTTAAATCAGCGCTCCTACCTGAAGCACTCCACCCTGTTTCAGAAACTCCGTTATCTTCGACAATCACAGAACAATTGAGATTCACCTGCGGATTGTTCTCAGCAGCAGCAACACCATCAGTAGTAAAAAGAAGACTCTGTTGATTTGAAGAACTCAAACTGACCTTTACTTCACGTACTCTTGAATCCAGTGAACGGGCAAACTTATCCATTTCATTTACTATAAAGACTTTCTTTTCACGTGAAAGACTGTTTATAGGATCAAAACTTCCGTCTCGATATACCTTGTAGGAAGGACTTAAACACAGATTAACATCACTGGAATTAACTTTCTGAGAAAAACTTCTCGCTGCTTTTACTGCCTGACGCAGGCTTTTTTCGTTTATTTCATCAGAGTGTGCAATTGTGGTTTTTTCTCCTGACACCCCTCGCACACCAAAACCCTGATCTATTGAAAAAGCGCCTGACTTAATTTTACTTTCACTGAGTCTCCATGATTCAGAAACAGACCTCATAAAGAAAATATCACCAAAATCTATACCGGATGATTTCAGTTTGTTTAGCATTTCACCAATATAGTCAATACTCAGACCATTCACTGTCAATAATCTACCTACTGCAGTATTTACTAAGTCAGTTGCTGTTTTCATGTGCTCACCATCCCGTCTAACTTAATTCAATCTCTGAATTTTGTTGAACATAATATAATCCTTTCATCCGTATTTAAACTGTCGATCTTTCGTACCCAATAGATTAATCGTCAAAAATAGGCATATTTCTGCGTATTTCACTAATAAAACTTTTATCTATAGTTGATATCAGAACCTGAATTTTAACATCCGGTGCGGTTTCCGACAAAACTGCGCCATCCGGATCTACCACCATGGAATGACCATAGCATGCGTATCCGTCAGAAGTTTCTCCACATAAACCAGCTCCGACCACATAAACCTGATTTTCTATTGCTCTTGCTCTTAAGAGGACTTTCCAGTGTTTAATTCCTGTATTTCTGGTAAAAGCAGCCGGTACAACAATTATGTCTGCCCCCATACGGCGAAGCTTTAAAAAATGCTCGGGAAATCTCAAATCAAAACAGATGGCCATCCCTACCCTGAAATTTCCCATGGTAAATACCACTGGGGATTCTCCAGAAGTAAAAAAATCGCCTTCGTCGTATTTTTCATTATTTACTATAGCTTTGAACAAATTAATTTTATGATATCTGGTCAGTATTTCGCCGTCTTTTGAAATAACATAACTGCTGATATAGTACTTACCATTTACTTTATCAGGCACTGTGCCGGCTATAATGTATAGCCTGTGCCTTAGGGCTAGTTTTTGTAATCCTGAGAGGCAATTCTCAGCATTCAGCACATCAACATTTTCTGCATAATCCCGGCTGTTGCGACAACAGCAGATAAAATTCTCCGGCAGGACTAGAAGTGTGTCTCCGCTGAAGACTGGCAAATCTCCCAATCTGATATCAATATCATTAATCAAACCGGCATAAACTTCCTTCAGGCATTCTTCAGCATTTATTCTTCGGGCAGTTAATTCAATAACCACGACCCTGCATTGACAGTCCCCCATATGCTTAGGCCATTACCACATCATATTTTTCACGCCTGTACATATGCTCAACACGTACATCTACACTCTTACCCATAAAAACTTCTAATTCAGCTAAAGCATGCTGCTCATCCAGTTGAAGTGCCTCAGCAACATCCGGAGACGCGTATACAATAAACTTTTCAGCTTTATAAGCATGGTTTACACGCAGAATATCACGCAGGATTTCGTAACACACTGAAGCGACACTCTTGACGTACCCCCTGCCCCTGCATTCCGGACATTCACAGCACAACAGATGTCCCAAACTTTCCCTGGTACGTTTTCTGGTCATTTCAACAAGACCGAGTTCAGAGAAATCTGAAACTGTTGTTTTTGCTCTGTCTTTTGACAGCTCTGTCAAAAGAGCCTGCATAACTCTATCCCTGTGTGCGGAATTAGTCATATCAATAAAATCAATGATAATAATACCGCCGAGATTCCTTAATCTCAACTGTCTGGCTATTGCCGTAGCCGCTTCAATATTTGTATTGAAAATGGTATCTTCCAGATTTCTATGTCCGACAAATGCTCCTGTGTTGACATCTATGGTAGTCATTGCTTCAGTCTGATCAATAACCAGTGAGCCACCACTTTTCAAAGACACCTTTCTGTCAAGAGAACGCTGAATCTCATTTTCTATATCATAAAAATCAAATAAGGGAGTTTCTCCGGAATAATGCTCTATCTTATTAACCATTTCCGGTGCATACTCAGCACTGAACTTCACAAGTTCCTTGTGAGCCAGTCTCGAATCCACTCGAATTTTATCAATATCGTTTCCAACAAAATCACGCAACAACCTGAAGGCGATGGAAAGATCCTCATGCAGTATGGTCCCAGCTTTAGCCATACTATACTTCTTTTTGATGTTAAGCCACATTCTTTTTAGCAACATGGCATCCTGTTCTATTTCCTTGTCACTTATTCCCTCAGCTGCTGTTCTGACAATAAAGCCGCCTACATCCTTTTCCACAAAATTTGAGACGATTTTCTTTAACCGGATTCTTTCCTCATCACTTTCAATCTTCTGAGAAACACCTACATGCGCACTGTCAGGCATAAAAACAAGATAACGTGAAGGCAGAGTAATATCAGTAGTCAGTCTTGCACCTTTAGTACTAATCGGATCCTTCACAACCTGCACAAGAATATCCTGCCCCTGTCTGACAAGTGTTGATATATCACAAGCCTTGAAATGTTCTTTTTCATGAGGAGTTACACATTCAGTATGAGGAACAATATCCGAAGCATGTAGGAATGCAGCTTTCTCATGACCTATATCCACAAACGCAGCCTGCATCCCTGGCAGAACTCTGCTTACCTTACCTCGATAAACATTTCCTACCATACTTGAGATGGAGGAGCGTTCTATATATATTTCAGAAAGGATTCCGGAGTTAACAACAGCCACTCTGGTTTCTGAAGGTGTAACATTAACTAGTAACTCGTTCATTAATACTTCCGAATTTAAACAGAAAAACTACTGAAAACATCCCTTAATTCCGCCTGAGGCAATCCTATAACAGAGCTGACGCTTCCGGATATTTTTCTGATAAACGCATTGCCGATGCCCTGAATGGCATAACCACCCGCTTTATCTTTTGGTTCGCCTGTAGACCAGTAGTATTCAATATCCTTTTCTGCTAATTTTACGAAGGTCACTTCCGTTGTAACACACATATTAACCTTCTTTTCTATACTTACAACACTTAAGCCTGTATGAACCAAATGTGTCTGTCCGCTAAGACTTGTCATTATTCTCTTGAAGTCTTCGTAATCTGCCGGTTTGCCATATATCTGCATCCCGAGGGCAACAATTGTATCCACACCTATAACAATGGAACTTCTGTTATCATCAAGAATTTTCATGGCTTTTGCCATTGAAAGTCTCTTCACATAATCAACAGGAGATTCAGTAGATGACAGTCTTGATTCATCGATATCTGCCGGGATAACCAGGAAATCGTATCCCATGTTTCTCAACAATTCCCTTCTGCGCGGGGAGGCTGAGGCCAAAATTATATTAGACATAGTATTCATCTTTCTGAGGAATTATCAATCTGTGAAGGGAAACCAGTATCAGATAAAGAAGCGGCCAAATAACTAGACAGGTAATTGATGACCATATTATGTGATAATCGGCAGTGACAACACCAAAAATATGTTCACTCCAAAAAAGCACAAACTGACCGATAAGATTTATTGTTGCAACTACAACAGTAACTTCAACCAAAGAGTAGAACCTGAAAGACTCAAACTGCGAATGAAGCAGCCAAATCATAAATGAAAACGCAGCCGCATGAATTCCCAAGGTCGTTCCCAGCAGAAAATCCATAAATAATCCAGTTATCCAACCGGAAAAAACATTAACCTTATTAGGAAAGGCAACTACCCACACCATCAGTACCAGCGAAGCATAATTGGGCAGATAATCACTAAGAAAAGCAGGAAGTTTAATAATGGAAAGAATCAAGGCAACAATTATTGATCCCCATATCAACATGAAGGAACCGGTTTTTTTAATTATCATTTCCGTCTCCTGATGTACTATTCTTAGGCTTATCCTCCTGCCTGCTACCGACATCCTCCTGATTGGTATTCTGGAGTTTTTTGTCCTCAGGCTTCTTATCACTCATTGTAGGAATTGATTTTTGCGGAGTTTTATCCTTGATAACCCTGACGTTATTGTCAATTTCCTTATTAGAGGTTATTTCCTCAATAGTCTCCTGATCGGAGTCGGGAAGCCAAAGAAGAAGCATATATCTCAGTCTGTCTAGTGTTGCAAGAGGCTGGGCTTTAATTTCAGCAAATTGAAAACCATCCTTACGGTCAAAGGCCGTTACCCTAGCAACAGGATAACCGGCAGGAAAGCCACCGCCAAGGCCTGATGTTGCCAGCAGATCACCAACCTGAATATCCACATTTCTCGGCATATTAACTATATTTAACTCATTGATAATACCGGTACCAGTGGCAATAGCCCTAATTCCGTTTCTCATTACAACAACCGGTATAGAATGATTCTGATCAGAAATAAGTAATACTCTGCTTGTCGATTTGGCAACACTTATTACCTGCCCTACAACACCCTGTTCATTGATTACCGCCTGACCTTCATAAACCCCGTCTTTTGCACCGCGGTTAATCATTACGGTTAACGAAAACGGGTTTGTATCAACCATCATTACTTCTGCACCCATTTTCTGAAAAGACTCTTTAATGGGTGAATTATTCAGGCGTCTTAATTCTTCATTATCTCGAACCACACTGTCATATCTCAGCATTTCAATGCGAATCTCTGACAGCTGCTGTCTCAACAGGCGATTTTCTTCAACAATGTCATGATATGAAAGAAAACGTTCACTGTTTGAAGTTATTAAGGAAATAGGACCATCTGCGATATAATAGACTGGGGTTAAATAACTCTCCACATAATACCGCAAATCTTTAAAGAAACTAAAATGATTATCAGCAAGGATCAACAGTAATGATAGAACACCTGCCAATGCAAATCTCAGATTGGTAGATATCCTAACATTATATGAATATTCTCTCATCGATGTTCATGCTCAAACAACGAAATACCTTTTTCATCATGGAGTGCCAGTGCCGCATCACAGCCTCTGACAACACAAGTAAGAGGATCTTCGGCAATTCTCACAGGAACCTTGGTATGCATGTGAATAACTTTATCAATGTTTCTGAGCAATGCACCGCCACCGGTTATCACCATTCCTTTATTGAAAATATCAGCAGACAATTCAGGAGGAGCATTATTGAGCGCCATAGAAACCGCTTCAATGATGCTTTGAAGAGGATTTTCAATTGCTTCCATAACCTCGGATGAAGTAATGGTAATTGAACGTGGGGCCTGTTCAATAATGCTCTGGCCTCTTATTTCCATTTCCCGCTTCTCATCATCATCACCTTCAAAAGCGCAACCGATGTCGATTTTAATTTTCTCAGCCGTAACTTCACCAATTTCTAAACGATGCTTGTCTCTTATATAGTGAACTATAGCCTGGTCAAACTTATCACCACCTGTTCTCACTGACGAAGCGTACACAATCCCCTGCAGCGCAATAATGGCAACTTCCGTGGTACCGCCACCGATGTCAATAACCATTGAACCACATGGTTCAATAACCGGAAGACCTGCACCAAGAGCAGCCGCTAGAGGTTCAGTAATAACTCTGACCTCACTTGCGCCGCATTCATACACTGCATCCCTTATTGCATCCTTTTCAACTGAAGTTGAACCGTAAGGAACACAGACAACAACTCGCGGTCCCCGGGATATAAATCTTAAAAATTTAACCGTAGCAGTAGGAATAGACCTCATGAATTCGGCAAGCATGGTCTGAGTATATACCTTGTCGGCAATCACACCATCTTTCATTGGTCTGATAACTTTTATGTCACTAGGAGCCTTACCCAGCATTTTTTTTGCAACATTTCCCACAGCAGGCTTTACTCTTTCATCGCTTTTTGTATTTTCAGCGACAACTGAAGGCTCATTTAGAACAATGCCTTTAGACTTGACATATATGAGAGTATTTGCAGTACCTAGGTCAATAGATAAATCAGTTGAACACAAAGATCTAAGTTTTTTGAACATTACTAAATCCGGATAATTTATTTTTCAATACAAACGTTACGATAGACGTTATTACAGCAAAACGGTGACTTCGACTGCCCGATGAAATACAAACACTTTGTTGTAACCAGCAAAAAAGCATGTACGTCGCCAATGGCAGTTTTATGCTGACATAATATGCCTACAATACTTAAAATTCGACTTTACATTAAAGTAGGCAAATTATATCACTAAAATTATAATCTTATAATAAAAAGTTAATAT
>OMYE01000011.1 GCA_900315145.1 uncultured Pseudomonadota bacterium
ACCAAGACCAAATCTGTTGAATTCAACAGATATTAATCCGCCAATCAGACTGGAGGTTGAACAGCCTATACTCAGCGAACTTCATATGGAACAGATTCGCAGTATAGCCAAGTACACTGATAGTAAGTTCCGTTCTCATGAACTGGATATCACTTATCCGTTATCATGGGGTAAGGAAGGTATCGAAGCAAGACTCGCAAGTCTTGCCTGTGAAGCTGAAGATGCCGTAAGAGAAGGCGCCAATATCCTGATTGTTACCGACCGTAAGGTAAGCAAGGACAGAGTTGCTATTCCGGCACTTCTCGCAACATCTGCTGTACATTTACGTTTAGTAAACGCCGGTTTGAGAACAAGTACCGGTCTCGTAGTTGAAACCGGCAGTGCAAGAGAAGTTCATCATTTCGCTCTGCTCGCCGGTTACGGCGCAGAAGCGGTTCATCCTTACCTTGCTATTGAAACATTGCGTGATTTGGCAAAGGGTGACAAGCAGCTTGAAGAAGAATATATCCATCACTACGTGAAGGCTGTATGCAAAGGTCTCTGCAAGACCATGTCAAAGATGGGTATTTCAACCTACAGATCAATCAGTATTTTACCAATACAGCAAGTAATGTTGAGGGTATCGGTCTGTTTGAAGTTGCTCAAGAGGCTATTAATCTTCATACTGCTGCATTCAGCAGTGATCCTGTGCTGGCAAACAGCCTTGATGTTGGCGGTGAATACAGTGTCAGGGTTCGCGGTGAAGACCATCTGTGGACTCCGGATGCTATAGCCAATTTGCAGCACGCTGTTCGTCAGGATAGTGCCGATACCTATAAGAAATACGCTGAAATAATCAATGATCAGACAAAGAGACATCTTACTCTGCGCGGTTTCTTTGAAATTAAATCTCCGTTCAGCCCAATCAGTATTGACGAGGTTGAACCAGCCAAGGAGATTGTTAAGCGTTTTGCTACAGGTGCGATGTCTTTAGGATCTATTTCAACAGAAGCTCACACCAATCTGGCAATCGCCATGAACCGCATCGGTGGTAAGTCAAATACCGGTGAAGGCGGTGAAGACGCTAGACGTTTCACTCCTGTTGATAAGAAAACCAAACTTTCAGAAATCATCGGTGAGGGCCGTGTAGCCAGAGATATTGAACTTGAACCTGGTGACAGTCTCCGTTCAGCCATCAAACAGGTTGCTTCAGGCCGTTTCGGTGTTACCACAGAGTACTGCGTCAATGCAGATCAGTTGCAGATTAAGATGGCTCAGGGGGCAAAACCAGGTGAAGGCGGTCAGCTTCCTGGTCACAAGGTTTCTGAGTATATCGGTTTCCTCCGTCATTCAGTTCCAGGTGTAGGTCTTATTTCTCCTCCACCTCATCACGATATCTACTCTATCGAGGATTTGGCTCAGCTGATTCATGACTTAAAGAATGTAAATCCTAAGGCTTCTGTTTCAGTTAAGCTGGTATCTGAGGTGGGTGTCGGTACCGTAGCTGCCGGTGTTGCCAAAGCCAAGGCTGATCATATTGTAATCGCAGGTCACGACGGCGGTACAGGTGCATCTCCTGCATCATCCATCAAACACGCCGGTTCTGCATGGGAACTCGGTCTTTCTGAAACTCAGCAGACTCTCGTATTGAACAGACTTCGTGGCAGAGTTCGTGTACAGGTTGACGGTCAGTTAAAGACCGGTCGAGACGTCGTTATCGGTGCTTTGCTCGGTGCTGATGAATTCGGCTTTGCGACTGCTCCGCTGGTTGCCTCAGGCTGTATTATGATGCGTAAGTGTCAGCTTAATACCTGCCCGGTGGGCGTGGCTACTCAGGATCCTGAATTGCGTAAGCGTTTTGCTGGCCGTCCTGAACATGTTGTAAGATACTTCTTCTACGTTGCAGAAGAAGTTCGTGAAATCATGGCTTCTATGGGTATCAGAAAGTTTGATGACCTGATTGGTCATTCAGAGTACCTCGACAAGCGAGCCGGTATTGATCACTGGAAGGCTAAAGGTCTTGATTTCTCAAGAATATTCTACCAGCCTGAACGCGCAGAAAGTACAGCAATCAGACATGTTGAATTACAGGATCATGGTCTGGACAAGGCTTTGGACAATCAGTTTATTGCCAGTGCTCTTGATTCTCTTGAAAAGGGGAAGAAGACTGAATATGTCGGAACTATTACCAATGTGAACAGAACCGCATGTACCATGCTTTCAGGTGAGGTCGCTGCCAAGTACGGTGATCATGGTCTTGCTGATGATACCATTACTATCAGATTGAACGGTACTGCAGGTCAGTCTTTTGCGGCATTCCTTTGCGGCGGTGTTACTGTTGAACTTACCGGTGAGGCAAATGACTACGTCGGTAAGAGTATGTCCGGAGGCAAGCTGATTATTCATCCAAGACCAATCTTTACCGGTCACACTGATGAAAACATCATTTGCGGTAATACCTGCTTCTATGGTGCTACAAGCGGTGAAGCATACATCAGCGGTGTAGCCGGAGAACGTTTCGGGGTAAGAAACTCCGGTGCTACTGCTGTAGTTGAAGGTCTTGGTGACCATGGTTGTGAATATATGACCGGCGGTACCGTAATTGTTCTCGGTAAGACCGGCAGAAACTTTGCTGCTGGTATGTCAGGCGGTATAGCTTATGTTTATGACCCAGAAGGTGAGTTTGCTTCATCATGCAATATGACGTCAGTGGATCTGGAAAAGGTATATCCAGCCAAGCAGCAACCACTTACTGAGCCTCGTCATTTTGACATGACCGATGAAGAACTTCTGAAGAAGTTTATTAAGAATCATGCAAAGTATACTGGAAGTAAGGTTGCTGAGGATATCCTCGCAAATTGGTCTGACAGTCTGAATAAGTTTGTTAAGGTATTTCCTCGTGAATACCGCAGTGCTCTTTTATCACATTCTAACCAGAAGGAGGCGGTATAAATGGGTAAGCCAACAGGTTTTATGGAATATGCTCGTATTAACGACAAGCATCTGAGTGTAGCTGAACGAGTAAAGAACTTTAATGAATTCACTCCATGCCTTACTGACAGTGAAGCAAATATCCAGTCAGCAAGATGTATGGATTGCGGTGTGCCGTTCTGTAATAACGCCTGTCCTGTTCACAACAATATTCCGGATTTCAATGATCTGGTTTATCGCGGTGATTATAAAACAGCTATTGAGGTTCTTCACAGTACCAGCAGTTTCCCTGAATTTACCGGCAGAGTATGCCCGGCATTATGTGAAGCTGCGTGCAGCGTGGGAATCAGTGGCAGGACAATAGGAACAGCTGAAGATACAACTTCCGTAGGTATCCGTTCAATCGAACGCAAGATTATTGATTATGCCTGGGAGCATGGTTATGTAAAACCTCTGATCCCTGCAGTAAAAACTGGTAAGACAGTTGCCGTAGTCGGTTCAGGTCCTAGTGGTATGGCATGTGCCCAGCAGCTTGCTAGAGCAGGTCACAGTGTTACTGTTTTTGAAAAGAATGACCATATCGGAGGTCTTCTGAGATTCGGTATACCTGATTTTAAGCTGCCTAAATCTTTAATCGATCGCCGTATGGATCAGATGGAAGCTGAAGGTATTATATTCAAAACCAAAACTCTGATTGCTGATACTAAGGATCTGCCTCAAGGGGTTCGTTCTGATGCTGTTGAAGTGATATCACCAAAGACTCTTATGGATGAATTCGATGCAGTTGTTTTATGCGGCGGTTCAGAAACTCCTAGAGATCTTAAGATTCCAGGGAGAGATCTTAAGAATATTCATTTCGCTCTTGAATATCTCATCGGTCAGAACAAGGAAGTTAATGGTGGTAAAAAGAACCCTATTAATGTTAAGGGCAAGCATGTAGTTGTTATCGGTGGCGGTGATACCGGTGCTGACTGCGTGGGTACTGCTAACAGACAGGGGGCGGCTTCAGTTACTCAGATTGAAGTTATGCCTAAACCTCCTGTTGAGTACAATGTTCTTGAGACCTGGCCTGAATGGCCTAGAATATTCCGTACCTATACTTCTCATGAAGAGGGTTGTGAAAGACTATACAGCCTTAATACCAATGAGTTTGTAGGTAAGGATGGTAAGCTCTGTGCTCTTAAGGTAAGTGAATGTGCTTTCAAATCAGGTAAACTTGTTAATATTGAAGGTACTGAGCATGAACTTAAGGCTGACTATGTATTCCTGGCAATGGGGTTCGTTCATCCTCTGGATGCCGTTCTTGACGGTTTTGGAGTAAAGAGGGATCAACGCGGTAATGCAGCTGCGGTTCCGGATCCTGATGCTGAATCAGGTTTTATGACCAGTGTGCCAAAGGTATTCGCTGCAGGTGATATGAGAAGCGGTCAGTCTCTGGTTGTTCGCGCTATGAGTGAAGGTCGCAGATGTGCGAGAGCTGTGGATAAGTATCTGATGGGTGTAAGTCTTCTTCCTGCATGCTAGTCTGACAATGCTGTAAGAGTTATTCTCTGATAATACACAACCCCTTTTCCGGATATAGGAAGAGGGGTTTTTTATGGCTGTTACTATTGTACTAATCTTTTATTATTCAATCTGTCGGAGATTTTTTTAATAAATGAAATACGTTTCAATTGAGTAAGGAATCTGAGAAATTTTATTAGATATTCAAACTGATAGTTGACAAATCATAGTAATTTAGTATACTTTAAACAATTATTACATAGTAATAAGATATGAATTCTATAGAATAATTTCCTGAACAGTATACGACCATGATAAGAAACGCGATTAATCTGTCTCTTCTATGAGCTTGCTCAGAAGACAGTGCGTAGAAACAGTAAAACGGTAACTTATAAAACTGAGTTAACCATAGACGAATACTGTACTGGAGATAATTCTGATAATTTATATAACTTATTAATGATAATAAAAGAAAAAATAATATAAAAAAACAAACATAGAAACTAAACAATAAAAAAAACAAAAAAACTAAACATAGGAGAATGCGGAGCCATGAATTGAATTTCATTACAGTGAATAGAATTCATGTTCCGCAAGTTTAAAATAAGTCTAAAAATCAAGATGGCTGATATAGAGGGGAAGACAGATGATTGAACTTACTAAAAGTGATTATGAAGCAATACTGGTTCATGCAAGGTCAAATTTGCCTGAAGAAGCCTGCGGACTTATCGGTGGAATTGTGGTTAACGGCAATAAGATTATAAAGAAGGTTTATCTGCTGACAAATACTGATCATTCTAATGAACATTTTTCACTTGATCCACGGGAACATCTGAATGCAATAAAAGACATGAGAAGTCATGGTCTTGATCCTTTGGGAAACTGGCATTCACATCCTGAATCTCCGTCCAGACCATCAGAAGAGGATAAAAGATTAGCTTACGATTCCAAAGCATCATATTTAATTCTTTCCCTTCAAGATAACGATAGTCCCGTCCTTAACTCATTTCATATAGAAAAAAATGAGGTAACTAAAGAAGAGCTGATTATAAAGCAGTAAATATCCTGAATGCTATTTATAGCGTGGTGTGGTGTAGTATCGTATTCTGAGCATATGAATCAGGTATATTCCTGGTTTGACGATATAAAGCATCCTTATCTTTTGAGACTGTACTGTACGTGGTTGTAAGACTTAAAAGTACCTGATACATACGTTCACTGACAGAAAAAACAGTCTGTCATCTCCTTCTTAAGGCCCCTTTCATGATTTATGTTATTCTTTATCTCCGGGACCTGATGTCCGGCTGAATTAATTGAAATAAATGCACTTGATAAGCACATGGAAAAAGAATAAACTATCACTTTTATATAAGACAGAAGGTCATTTTCTGATGACACAGATTATTCCGCCGTCCGATATTCAGGCAGAGTTCATCATATGAATATCAGTTGCAGCTGCTATATACTGAGACAGCTGTTTTTTTGTTCATAAGGTTTTAGGTGTTTATCTGATGAGATGGAAATAATCAGTCATAATAAACTCTTCTGCTTTGAAATAAAGTCTAAAGTGTTTTTATTGCTTCCGGGGGCCGGACGCGTGTACTTTATAAAATCTCTGATGTGTGCATCAGTAGACATATAGCGTAAAGTCTCTTTTTCACGTGCTGTCATTTATCAGTTTGTTGTGGATAATAAACAGTAATTTGATGCGTTTTTTAATTAGATAGGTAGTTATATATTATGACTTCAGCATTAACTAATACCGAATTTGCTTTTCCTTCACAAAAGAGTGTGTATCACGGCAAGGTTCGTGATGTTTATAATATCAACGATGAAAAGTTGGTAATGGTAGCTACAGATAGAATTTCCGCTTTTGACGTAATTCTTCCTGAAGGTATTCCTTTTAAAGGTCAGGTTCTGAACCAGATTGCCGCCAAGTTCCTCGATGCGACTGCTGATATCTGCCCTAACTGGAAACTGGCAACACCGGATCCAATGGTAACAGTAGGTGTTATGTGCAAGGGATTCCCTATTGAAATGATTGTTCGTGGATACTTATGCGGCAGTTCATGGAGAGCTTATAAGAGCGGTGTTCGTGAAATCTGCGGTGTTAAGCTTCCTGAAGGAATGAAGGAAAACCAAAAGTTCCCTGAACCAATTATAACTCCTACCACCAAGGCTGAACTCGGTCTTCACGATGAAGACATCTCCAAGGAGGAAATTCTGGCTAAGGGACTTGCAACTCCTGAAGAATATGCTGTTCTTGAAAAGTACGCACTGGCTCTGTTTAAGCGCGGAACTGAAATTGCTGAAAAGAGAGGACTGATTCTTGTTGATACAAAATATGAATTCGGTACGCACAACGGTGAAATCTACCTCATGGACGAAATCCATACTCCGGATTCAAGTCGCTATTTCTATAAGGACGGTTATGAAGAAAGATTTGCCAAAGGTGAACCTCAGAAGCAGCTTTCCAAGGAATTTGTACGTGAATGGCTGATGAGCAACGGTTTCCAAGGTAAAGAAGGTCAGAAGGTTCCTGAAATGACCCCAGAAATCGTTAACTCCATTTCAGAACGTTATCTGGAACTTTATGAAAATATTATTGGTGAAAAGTTTGAAAAGTCTTCTGACAATGATTTATCAGCAAGAATTGAAAAGAATGTAAAGGATTACCTTGCAAAGTAATTGATTACAGTCTCTTTTGAGTAAAAATGAATGCCGCTGATCTTTTAAGATGGCGGTATTTTTTATTTATAAGGATGGCAGAATATATGTTCTATACTGATATTCAGTTTTCTGCAGGTGGAAAGACAAAGAGTAGTTTCAGATTCAGAATTCAGGGAATGGTTGTTTGATTTTTTTAGCGAAAAACATAAAATAAGCATCTCATAATATTTTACGGAGTATCGGTATAAGCATGCATATAAACAAATATGTAAATACATATGGTGATTATTTAAAGAGGAGGTTCGGACAGAGGGTGCAGAAACTTTCCCTAAGCGGAAATTTCACCTGTCCGAATCGTGACGGTACTCTTGGCAGAGGAGGCTGCACATTTTGCAATATATCATCATTCTCTGGCAGAGATAATCAGAGTCTTTCCATTTCTGAGCAGCTTTGTAATGCTAATAAAAAACGCTCCAGTATCTTTCTGGCGTACTTTCAGGCTTATACAAGTACATATGCGGAATTTCAGCTTCTGAAGAAACTGTATGATGAGGCTCTTGGTTATCCTGACATTGTGGGACTCTGTGTCGGTACACGGCCTGACTGTGTACCTGACGAGGTTCTGGATTTGCTTGAAGGGTACATGCATGAAGGCCGGGAGGTATGGCTGGAACTGGGGTTGCAGACTGCCATAGATGAGACTCTGGATTTTATTAACCGGCACCATCATTTTTTTCAGTACGCTGATACTGTCAGAAGAGCCAGGGATAGGGGGATTAAAGTATGTACTCATCTTATTATAGGGCTTCCAGGTGAGGAACTTATACACAATCTGACAACCCTGCAGATGGTTCTTGATGAAGGTATTGATGCTTTGAAGCTACATCAGTTGCATATAGTTAAGGGCAGTGTTATGGCGAACCAGTACAGACAGGGGTTGATACCGGTGCTTGATATGGAGAGTTATGCCGGAATAGCAGCGAGAATTATTCAGAATACTCCTCCGGATATTCTGTTCGAAAGAGTCAGTGCTTCGGTACAGGATGATTCTCTCATAGCTCCTATGTGGTCCACACAGCGCTGGCCATGTCTTGACAGAATAGGTGAGATTCTTGCGGAATCCGGACCCCAGGGTTTTGAAATAGGTAAACCTTACGTGTATGACGGTATAAGTCTTTAATCTGAACCGGCAGTTTATAAGTGGATTTATTCTGAATTCCATTGGCAAAAAACTGTTTGCCGGGGCATTTTCCACCAGCTGAAGAACTGAGAGCTTTTATTCGTTCTTAGCGGATATTTTACGTTATTTATAATATTTTTTAGCAAACTTGTGTGTTGATACTCAAAGTAAATTCTATATGTACTGTATAATCATCATATTAAACTTTGTGTATGTAAACTATGGTTATTTGTATCATCAGAACACAGGGGTGAAGCTGTTCTGGGATGCTTCATAATCTTTCCTGTTTTATAGTTTAGTGGAATACTTTTTGGAAAATATAAGAATATGTCTGAATCATTAAGCGCACGTCAAGCCAGTAAGAAAACCATGGCGATTATATTAGCAGGAGGCCGTGGAAGCAGACTACATCAACTGACTGATTCAAGAGCAAAACCGGCGGTATATTTCGGTGGAAAATTCAGAATTATTGATTTCGCTCTTTCAAACTGTATCAATTCTGGTATTCGCAAGATAGGTGTTGTAACCCAGTATAAGTCACACAGCCTGCTCAGACATCTTCAGGCCGGCTGGTCTTTCCTTCGTAACCAGTTTAATGAATTTCTAGATTTGCTTCCGGCACAGCAACGCATTGATGAGGTGCACTGGTATCGCGGTACAGCGGACGCTGTTTTCCAAAACATAGATATCATTAAGGATCACCGGCCGCAGTTTATTCTTATTCTAGCCGGAGACCATGTGTATAAGATGGATTATGCCAAACTTATTCTTGATCATCTGCAGCACGGCGGACCTTTAACCATTGCCTGTGTGCCTACTCCAAGGGCGGACGCCAGTGCATACGGCATAATGACAGTGGATGATTCCGGGCTCATTACAAGTTTTAGCGAAAAGCCTAAAAATCCTACTCCGATGCCGAATAATTCAGAAATGTGTCTGGCTTCGATGGGAATTTATGTTTTTGATGCCAAGTACCTGTACGATGTGCTTTATGAGGATGAACAGCTTGAAGATTCCAGCCATGATTTCGGGATGGACATTATTCCCCGTCTGGTGAGTCTCGGTAAGGCACATGCTCATGACTTCAGTAAGTCGTGTGTATGTAACCGGGCAAAAAATCAGATATACTGGCGCGATGTCGGAAC
The DNA here is from genome assembly GCA_900315145.1 of uncultured Pseudomonadota bacterium. Lineage (GTDB taxonomy): Bacteria > Pseudomonadota > Gammaproteobacteria > Enterobacterales > Succinivibrionaceae > Ruminobacter. The sequence continues at coordinate 9,409 of OMYE01000011.1, forward strand.
TGTGGATTCTTTCTGGGCGGCGAATATGGACCTGGCATCTGTAACTCCTGATTTGGATATATATGATCAGGAATGGCCTATCTGGACCTATCAGACCCAGCTTCCAAGTGCCAAGTACGTGCAGGATTTAAACGGCGCATCAACCATTGTACGTAACAGCGTGATTGCCGCAGGGGTGATAGTCAGCGGTTCATCAATCTGTTCCAGTGTGTTGTTTTATAATGTCCGCGTACATTCATTCACCTTTATTAATGAAGTTGTAGCCTTTCCTTCATGTACTATTCATCGTGGATGCCGTATTACCAGAGTTATACTTGATCGAGGTTGTGAATTGCCGAGAAATCTGGTTGTCGGGGAAAGCAAGGAGGACGATGAACGCAGATTTTACCGTTCAGAGGGCGGGGTGACGCTGATTACCAGAAAGATGCTGGCTGATCTCCGGAAGAAGGAACCGTGGCTCTTTGAGAATTTTGATGAATACTGCCATCAGTCCTAGTATGTATGACTGAACGTTTTTAAATTTAAAAGAGAGATTTGATTACACATTATGTGCTTTTGGGGAACTATAGAACAGCGTGTGAAGCTTTTTATGAACTGGCTGTATCAGCGGTCAATAGTGTGTTTGGCCGCAATTCTAGGCGTGTTTCTGACTCTCTTTATAACAGTAGTTCACTGTATTGTGACCTTTTGGTTCAGTGGTGGTATTTCTATTTTTGATGTTATTCAGCCGCTTTGTTACGGGGCTCTGCTTACCCCGTTTGTGGTTTTCTTTTTTTCCCAGATTTTTTCAGATGTGGAAAAAGCAAGAGTGCAGATAAAGGATATGAAGAAATCTCTTGCCAAAACCTATGTGGCTATGATTAATCAGCGAGATCGCAATTTAACGCTGACCAAGGATCATGAAGTTCTAAGAGGGCAGAAGCAGAAGGTTGAAAAAGAACTAGAGGAGCAGGCGACATTTTTTTCCGCTATTGTTGATTTGACTCCGGATATTATTTTGTATCGTGATGCAGCTGGAAGAATAAAAGGCTGTAATGATAATCTGTTACGACTGCTCGGGACAAAAAGTGCTGCTCAGCTGGTTGATGTTCTGAAGGATGATCATGATCTTGATGATATTTTTGCAAAATTCGATGATATTCTGAAGCAGAACAACAGTGATGTTACCTATGAAGGCACCATAAACGGGGTAGTGTATCAGATGCGTAAACGTCCTGCCGTAAATGCTGAAGGTGAACTTATAGGTATTATGCTTTACGGCCATGATATTACCAAACTTAAGTATGAGCAGGATTTGCTGGAAAAGACATCGAGAGATAAAAGTAATTTCATTTCAACCCTGAGTCATGAATTGAGAACACCATTAAATGGAATTGTAGGGCTGAGTGACATATTGATGCAGACCGGACATTTTTCCGGAAATGATATGCGTAATCTGAAGGCTATAAACGTCAGTGCCGTAACTCTCGGTAATATATTTAATGATGTAATTGACTTGAATAAGTTTGAGCGCCAGACCTTTACCGTTATATACAGTCCGGTGAACTGGCAGGATTTTATAGATGATTTTGAAACTCTGTCCCACCTGATGACAGAGCAGAAAAATCTTGATTTCAGTTTCAGTGTAGAAGGAAAAGTGGAGAAATATCTGCTTCTGGATCCGACACGACTACGCCAGATTTTGTGGAATCTTACAGCCAATGCCATAAAGTTTACCAAAGAGGGCGGTATAACCATCACAGTTAAACAGCAGATGGTAGGGGATGAAGCTGATGTGTCCTTTACTATTACTGATACAGGCATAGGTATAGCCAAAGAAGAACAGGATAAGATATTCGGACTTTACTATCAGGTTGAAGGAACCAAGCAGGCTACAGGAACAGGTATAGGTCTGCATGTCACTAAGAATTACTGTGAGGCTATGAACGGTTCTATCGGTATTGACAGCGATCTGGGCAGGGGGAGTTCATTTACTGTTTCTTTCAAGTTTAAAAAGTGTGAATACAAAGAAGAGACTCAGCAGATTAAAAAAAGGTTGAATGTGCTTCTTGTGGAGGATGTTGAGCTGAATATTCTGGTTGCCAAAACTATGCTGGAGAAACTGGGGAACAGGGTTTTTGTAGCTAAGACAGGCCGTGAGGCAATAGATATTTTTGCTAAAGAAAAGCTGGATGTGGCTCTTCTTGATATGCAACTTCCTGACATGACCGGGTTTGACGTGGCGGATACCTATGTGGAAAAAATGCAGGGGAAGGTTCCTCTCATTGCCCTTACGGCAAATGTTATCAATGACCCGAAGGAATATGAACGTCACCACATCAATGGTGTGATGAATAAACCATTATCACTAAGTAAATTAGTAGAAAATTTACAAAAATATCAAGGATGATTTAATGATAACAGATATTGTAAATATTAAATATATTAATGAATTCGTTAGTATAGCCGGCAAAGCTCCGGTTTGTGAGGGCATTGATATGTTCATAAGCAGTGTCGGTGATTACCTCGGGGAATGTCTGGATTATTTTCAGAAAAGAGGATTCGAGGAAGCCGGGAAGGAATTGCACAAAGTAAAAGGTGCAGCTAGTTCCATAGGTCTCACCAGAGTTGCCGCACTGGCTAAGGAAATAGAGCTTGATTTACTGAAGGAGCGTGACAATTATCCTTTGGACAGTAAAATTTCCGAGCTGAAGGAGGTTATCATGATGGATACCAAGGATCTGCGAAATTTTGTGATGACTTTGTCCGGTATGTAAGATAGGACGGTTTATAGATTCGAATTCGGCTACAGTGTTATGTTAACAGCGCTTGAGCCTGCTTTATAAAGAAAAGCCTTGTGTCGAAACATAAGGCTTTCCTCTTTTTTTAAATTGGGTCTATTTGTCTTTTTATCAGTATACTTTAACATCAGCTCCAAACCTGTAGCCTTCACCGAAGATGGTCTCGATAAGGCCTTGAGCTTCTTCGCTATCTAGATGCTTACGCAGTTTTCTAATGGTTACGTCAACGGTTCTGTCATGTTCCTTTAATTCTCTTCCCATCATAAAGAACATTAAATCAGATCTTGTTACTATAACTTTCGGATGTTCACAGAAGTATTGAAGCATTCTGAATTCAGCTCGCGGAAGTCTTGTTTCTTTTCCTTCCGGACTGATTAGATCGTGACTGTTGGTTTCAAGAATCCAGCCGTCAAATTCATATTTTTCTGTTGCAGTAGGGACAAACTGCTGAATAGGATCCTTTTTGACTCTAGTACGGTTGATAAGATTTCTGGCTCTGATTGTGAGCTCTCTTGGATTGAAAGGCTTGGTAATGTAGTCATCAGCGCCGATTTCCAGTCCTAGAATACGGTCAATGTCATTATCTCTGCCGGTAACAAACATCAGAGCAATATCACCTTTTTCTCTGATTTCACGAGCTAGAATCAATCCGTTCTTTCCTGGCAGGTTAATGTCAAGCAGGATGAGATCTATCTGATGATTCCTCAGTATTTCATGCATTTCATCGCCGTTGCCGGCAATTAAAGTTTCATACCCTTCGGCGTTGAAAATCGAAGTAGCCATTTTACAGGCAACCGGTTCGTCATCAACAATCAAAACAGTAGCAGCAGACATGATGTTGGTCCTAGATTAAAAAGTTTATTGTGGATAGATTGCCGGAATACAGTCTGCTGACTGTATGTTTATGTATCGTAAAAATGCAATCTAGACACAGCTAAACAACAGAAGAATTTGGTAAACATAACAAAATATATTTGTACTATTTAAAATTTTAACAATTTACTAAATTTTAGTACAGAAATTTAGAATAGATGTTTCTATTTTTGTGGTATTACATGTAATTTTAGTTAACAAGTGGTTAATTACAGGATAAAAATATGTAAATTTAACAGTGAAACTGTCTATAAAATGACTGCAATAGAGTATGTGCATGCATTGAATAATAAAGAAAAATATGCTTTGCGGTTCTACGTAAAGATAATTGTTAATAGAATGTCCATATTAAAGATTTTTTTTACAAGTGATAATTTTTTCTTTGAATGTTTGTTTCACTATATGGAAAAAACATATCAGGAATTTTTGTATCAGGATAAAATATTATTTGTAAAAAACAGACCTGAAATGATTACTTATGCAGTTAACACATCAGATCTGTTTTATTGTCTTAATTGTCAGCGGTTGAATCTGAGATCACGTCCATATATGCCGTTAGGAACGAATACCCCGTTATTAACAATATGGTTTCCGTTAACAAAAGTATGCATCACTTTGTGGCTGAATGTGTGTCCCACAAAAGGAGACCATCCGCACTTTGACGCTATGTCGCAAGGTTTAACTGTGTAGCCTGCATCGGGTTTTACGATGACAATATCGGCAAAGCAGCCTTCCCTGATAAACCCCCTGTCGGCAATATTGAATCTGACTGCCGGATTGTGGCTCATGGCGTACACGGCTGCCTCAATGGAAAGCTCCCCGCGGTGAACGAGTTCAAGAACAGCTAATAAAGAGAACTGGATAAGAGGGATACCTGATGGAGCCTTGAAGTACGGTTGGGATTTCTCTTCTACAGTATGTGGCGCATGGTCGGTGGCAATAAGAGAAATTATTCCTGTTTCAACTGCTCTAATCAGAGCCTTACGGTCGTCTTCTGTTTTTACTGCAGGATTGCATTTCAGTCTGTTACCGAGTCTGGTGTACTGGCTATTATTGAAAAACATATGATGTGCGCAGACTTCTGCTGTAATTTTTCTATCCTCGAGTCTAGTACAGGCAAAAGGTTTGAAGAGTTCCACTTCATCTGCGGTTGAAAGATGCAGTACGTGCAGGTTGGCACCGGTGCTGGAGGCTATTTCAATTGCCTTTTTTGTGGATTTGTAGCAGGCCTTGTGACTTCTGATTAATGGATGCATATCCGGTGTTAAATTTTCTTCACCATATCTGTCAATAAACTCCTTCATGTTTTTATTGATGATGTCATTGTCTTCACAGTGAGTGGCTATCAGAATGCGGCTGTTTTTGAAAATGTCATAAAGAGCCTCGTCGCGATCAACTAGCAGACTGCCAGTTGATGACCCCATAAATACCTTGACTCCGCATATCTCTTTAGGATTAAGAGTCTTGATTACTTCGGTGTTGCTTCCGGTTGCTCCAAGGTAGAAGGAATAGTTAGCATAGGAATTATGTGAGGCAATTGCTTTTTTGGCAGTAATATCTTCAAGAGTGATAGCCGGAGGATTATTATTCGGCATGTCCATGAATGATGTAGTACCGCCGAGTACTGCAGCTATCGATTCAGAGGCAATGGTGGCTTTGTGTGTGCCACCAGGTTCCCTGAAATGAACCTGGTCGTCGATAACACCAGGAAGCACCAGCATATTGTCACAATCAATAATTTCATCAGCAGTATCTGCAGATATGACATTGTCTATTTTTTCAATGATGCCGTTTTTAATGAGAATGTCACGGCGGCTTGTACAGCCTTCGTTAATATATTTGGCATTTTTAAGTAAAGTGACGGTCATGACAGTTGTTCCTTAGTTTCAGGATAAATGGTAAACGAAATTCATGTATGATTTTTTTTTCAAATTATAGAGATATTATCACTTAATTGCATCAGATGGTTATTTTATTGAGACAGTAGGAATATCCTGATGGACACGGCGGAAAACAGTTAACCTTGGGATTATCAGTAAGTTTCAATTTATTTTCTCTCTAAGTTTACGGAATAAAAATTCTGTAAACTTAAAATGATCTAGGTTGATCACCGGTCAAATTCAAATGGTGTATGATGCCAGTCGTACACTAGCTGAATGAAAAAAAACTTATGTTTTATGAAGATGTCGATAAAAACATTTTCTTTCACAATTTTTTTGTTCGTTTGCATATAAAATCACCGTATAACCTTTAAATTATTTCTATTGTTTGATGTTAACCAATATATTGGGCTTTTTTGGGGAGAAATTTTTGGTATTTGCATCTGCTTTTGATAATATTCTCATCTGTTTTTAAGATGGTTTTATTCCGAATTTTTATTTATTTTTTTCTTGAATAATAAATGAAACCGGATATTGAAAAAAGGCAGTAGTAAAATGCATAAGTCACCATTGAAATATGAAATACATAATAAAAAAACCTTATATAAAGGTTTTTTCGGCATGGATATGTATACTCTGAGCTATGAGGGGTACGACGGAACGACCATCGGTCCTATGTCACGGGAGATTTTTGAACGCGGAGATGCCGCTGCTCTGGTACCGTTTGATCCTGTCAGGGATGAGGTTGTTTTTATTGAACAGTTCAGACCGGGGGCTGTGAGAGAAGGGCAGAATCCGTGGCTTACAGAGGTGGTGGCAGGTATCGTGGATAAGAATGAGTTAGGCAATACTCTTAACACTGTACTGAGAGAAACGACAGAAGAAACAGGCATGATTTGCGAAAAGGCACGTTTTGCCACCCGTTTCTTTACTTCTCCCGGCGGATGTACAGAGTTAATAGATCTATATGTCGGCAAGGTGGATGCCTCTAAGGCGACAGGTGTGCACGGACTTCTTTCTGAAAATGAGAATATCAGAGTGTTCTCCGTAAAATTTGCTGAAGCTCTGCGTATGCTTGAAAGTGGCAGACTGTGCAACGCAATTGTAATTGTCGGGATACAGTATCTTGCTCTGCATCATGATGAAATAAGGGCGGAATTTTTAAAATAAAGTCGGATGTATCGCATGAATATTATATGTTTTTAATATTGTGTTATTCATCAAAAATATATAAAACAAATTATTTTGTTCTGTAATATTTGACTAAATACAGACATTTATAATAATAAAATATATATAATCAGTTAATGAAACTGACTAAAAAAGATTTTTTTAATTGGACAAATGGATTTTCAAACAAATGCTAGTGACCCCGGGATGAAGGTGTTTTTTGTAGAGCCCGGTGTACCGTTGCTCTGTTCCGGCTGATGGAAGGTTTAAGGACTGATACGTGTAGATTTCTGTCTTATAGCCTGAGTACGTTATTAGTGAACGGAGTTGTTTATCTCATTGATGTATTTGTTTGGTAGCAATAATAGTGGTTTAGATTGTGAGAGATTTAGATTTAGAGTTTGTAAAGCCAAAAAGGGCTGACGGGGCATTTAGGGTCCTTCAGCTCACGGATACTCATTTATTTGCAGATTCCAAAACTGGATTTTTAGGAATCAATACCGCTTTAAGTCTTAAGGAAGTTATTAATTCCGTATTAAGACAGAAAATAGATTTTGATTTGATTCTAGCTACCGGAGACATAGCCCAGGATTATTCCGAGCAATCGTACATCAATTTCGCCAATATGATGCATGATTCTTTTGACCAGCCGGTCTTTTGGGTTCCGGGAAATCACGATGACGGTCCTAAAATGACTATAGTATTTCCGTCTGTCGGAATAAGTGCTGCTAAGAATGTCATTGTCGGTGACTGGCAGTTTATTCTTCTTAATACACAGGTATACAATGCTCCGTTCGGCTGGATCACTCCAGAAGAACTTAACTATCTCAGACACTGTTTGGATAATCATCCGGAACTTTATTCCGTTGTGTGTCTGCATCATAATGCCTTTAAGGTGAACAGTGCCTGGCTTGATCAGCATGAATTGAGAAACAAGGAAGAACTGATTGAGCTTATCTCTCATTATCAGAAAGTAAAACTGGTGCTCTGCGGTCATGTTCATCAGGAGGCTGATTTCGTTATGAACGGTATTCGCTACATATCAAGTCCGTCTACAAGCATTCAGTTTGAGCCTTTGAGTTATAATTTCGGGCTTGACTGCCGTGGTCCAGGCTGGCGATATATAACATTTACCCCAGACGGAGGTATATCCACTGAGGTATACAGACTGCCGCCGGAAATGTTTAGACCTGATTTTGCTGTCGGCGGTTATTAGTCTGAGACTGTTTCAAAAAAATAGTGTCCTGTATACCTTTTTTCTTACTTGTATTCCCCAACAAAAATTAGATAATGGTGGAATATACGTATATGTACGCCCAGTTTTTTGTGTTGCTTTAAATATATGTATGTTATATTAAACTAATCTGCTTATTCATTAGTCACCTGGAGTTTTTTATGAATAGTACGATTGTTCTGTATGTTCATGGATTTAAATCTTCATCCAGAGCCAATAAGTCGGAACTTACCAAACAGTATATTCGCGACTATGAGGTTGATTTGGCTTTTGATGCCATGGATCTTCCCAATACCGTAAAAGCCGCCTTCGAAGAAATGAGTGACATGATAGAAAAATATAAGAACAGCGGTATGAAGGTCACTTTAATCGGCAGTTCCATGGGCGGTTTTTTGTCAATGTACCTCTCTGCAAAATATGATATTAAAGCGGCCCTTATAAATCCATGCGTTTACCCGTGGATGTTTTTTAACAGAGTAATGGGAAAACAGGTTAATCCATATACCGGAGATGAGTTTGAGGTGACGGAGAATCATGTTGCTGAAGCACGAAAGATTGCCGACAGCTATGAGTTAAAAATGAGTAATCTTGCTTTGTATCTGCAGAGAGGGGACAAGGTACTGGATTTTTCCGATTCTCTGGCGCTTTTAGGTCGCAGTGCTCTGGTACATGTCGAAGACGGAGGTTCGCATACCTTTGATAATTATGATTCCTGTCTTCCTGAAATAATCCGTTTTTTAAGGTCATAGAAAACAATTTTTGAGACTCTGCCTATCCTTAAACCGATGTATGTGTCGGGTTTCAGTGAAGATTAAAAAAAATATGCCGCGCAGGCTGAATAAACCACGTTCCCTGACATAATCTGTATATGGGGCGTGGTTTTTTTTATCTGTGTTATAATGCTTTTTATTTGTTGAAAACATTAGTTGTATCCGCCGGTGATGCCGGTAAGTTTTATCGAGCAGTTTGCCGGTTAAATATTTACTGAAATTACTCTGAATGCTTACAGCTTTTTTTATCTCATAAATACTTGGTGATGTTATGTCAGTTGAAGATGTGAATGAATATAATGGTGATTCCATAGAAGTACTCGAAGGACTGGACCCGGTCCGTACCCGCCCTGGAATGTATACTGATACTTCTTCTCCTAATCATCTTGGAATGGAAGTTATTGACAACAGTGTTGATGAGGCACTGGCAGGCTTTGCTGATAGAATTGATGTGACTCTGTATGAAGATCAGTCCCTTGAAGTGGCGGATAACGGGAGAGGCATGCCTGTGGATATTCATTCTAAGGAAAAGGTTCCTGCTGTGGAGCTTATTTTCGGCAGACTGCACGCCGGTGGTAAGTTTTCTAATCGCAATTATGCTTTTTCCGGCGGTCTGCATGGTGTTGGTGTAAGTGTGGTAAATGCTTTATCCTCAAAACTTGAAGCTGAAATCAAACGTGACGGTCAGGTATACAAAATAGGTTATTCAGACGGTAACAAGACTGAGGATCTGCACGTTATCGGGGAAGTAGGCAGGAGAAATACCGGAACAAAAATCAGATTCTGGCCAAATCCGAAGTATTTTGACAGGTCAACCTTCAGGGTGAGTTCGATGATTTCCCTGTTAAAGGCCAAGGCGGTACTGTGCCCGGGATTAACCATTAACTTTTACAATGCTCTTACAAAGGAAAAATACAGCTGGTGCTTCAAGGGGGACTTAAAGGAATATCTGGTAAATACCCTTGGTGATATGAAATATGTCCCGAGTCCTGAACCTTATTACGGACATATGGAGCTGGAGAATTCTGTAGTGGACTGGGCTATTGTCTGGATGAATGAAGGTGCGTCAACCATCAGTGAATCATATGTTAATCTGATTCCGACACCTCTTGGCGGTACTCATGTTAACGGTCTGCGTCAGGCGGTAAACGGAGCCCTGAAGGAATTCTGCGATATTCATAATCTTCTTCCAAAAAATATGTCGCTTACTATTGATGACACATGGGATGATGCCTCTTTTGTTCTTTCTGTAAAGATTCCTGAGCCTCAGTTTTCCGGTCAGACCAAGGAGAAATTATCAAGCAGGGAATGTGCTTCGCTGGTAGCCGGGGCTGTCAAGGATGCTTTTACTCTTTGGCTGAATGCCAATATAGAGGCAGCCAATGCCATTGTGGAAATATGTGTGGCACGTGCCAATGCCAGAACCAAAAGTTCTAAAACAGTTAACCGTAAAAAGGCTGTAGGTGGACCTACACTGCCTGGTAAACTAAGAGATTGTACCAGTACTGATCCCTCACGAGGGGAGCTTTTTCTTGTGGAGGGGGAATCAGCAGGAGGTTCAGCCAATACAGCGAGAGACCGTGAATATCAGGCGGTACTTCCACTGAGAGGAAAAATCCTGAACACCTGGGATAAAGAGGCTACCAGAATATTCGAATCGAACTGTATTCAGGATATTTCTGTGGCTATAGGTCTTGATCCGGAGTCTGATGATTTGAGCGGTTTAAGATATGACAAAATATGCATACTTGCGGATGCCGATTCAGACGGTCTGCATATCGGCACACTGATTTGTGCTCTGTTTGTTAAGCATTTTCCAAGACTGATAGAGGAAGGCCATCTGTATGTTGCCATGCCTCCTCTTTACCGTGTGGTCTGTGGTACGGAGAGCCATTATGTGCTTGATGATGAAGAACGGGATGATTTAATCCGGAAGTTAAATGCTAAAAAGCGTGGAAATGCTAAAATAGAAGTTACCCGATTCAAGGGACTGGGTGAAATGAATCCTCCTCAGTTGAAGGAAACCACCATGGATCCCGCAACCAGAAGACTGGTACAGCTGACACTAACTGAAGATAATGAGGAAAAAGTGTTCAGTCTGATGGACATGCTTCTGGCAAACAAGCGTGCTGCGGACAGAAGGGACTGGCTGGCTGAGAATGGTTATCTTGCAGATATTGAGGACTGATGTACTGAAGCGCGGATATCCGTTATATAGACTGTTCATGAGGCTTGTGTGCTATGGATGAGCAACTGTTAAAAGGTTATCAGGCATATATCAGAGGTGAACTGGGGCTTTCCGGTGCTACTTTGGATACTTATGTCTACCAGCTGAAAAAATTCTTAAACTTTCTGGCTGAAAGAAATACCGACTATATGACATTCAGTGTGGATGACGTGGAGGTTTTTCTTGCCTACATGACGGACGGGCTGGGGCAAAAGGCTTCAACATCTGTGATAACCATAAATGCGGTCAGATCATTTATGAAGTTTCTCAGGGCAGATGCCATCAGAAAAGATAATCCTTTAGAAAATTTATCCACACCCAAGCTGGGAATCCGTATTCCCAAAGTGCTGTCACATCAGGAAGTGATGAAAATGCTGCATGCTTTGGGGGAAAATACACTGGAGGAGCTTCGGGATAAATGCCTTCTTCTTTTCATATACGGCTCCGGCCTGCGTTCAAGTGAGGTTATGAATTTATCGTATGACATGATAAATTTTGAGGAACAGTTCTTAAAAATAAAAGGGAAGGGGAACAAGGAGCGTCAGATACCGGTTTCAGATGAACAAATACGGGTTCTTGGACTTTATTCGTCAAAAATCAAAGAGCTTAAACAGTCGGGAAAAATTCCAAAGACGGAAAGTCTGCATGTGTTCGTAAATCCTAAAACCGGAAAGGTTTTTACCAGACAGTACCTTTTTCTGCATATCAAATCACTGATAAAAAAGGTTGGTATTACTAAAAATGTCTCCGCTCATACTCTGAGACATGCTTTTGCAACAGAGCTTCTGAATAACGGGGCAGATTTGAAGTCTATTCAGGAGCTTCTAGGACATTCATCCATGGCTACAACGGAGATATACACTCATGTGGCTAAAAGCCGGATGCATAAAATTTATGAAAAAACTCATCCTAGATCATAAGTATTCAGTTCGGAAGTGTTTAATATTTTTAATGTTCTGAATATTTAACTAATATATATAAGAATATGATCATATAGGTTGCATCAGCAGTTTTAAATATTCAGATATGTGCCGGTTCTTTAGTGAGACCATAAAGTGTTTTTCATTAAAAGTACGCCATCCTGTGGAACCGGCTGATGTTTTTTTAGGATTTTAATTTCTTTGAGTACTGCTGTGCAGATTATTGTTTTACAAACAAAAATCGTTAAAGTGATACTATAAATCATTACTTTTAGGTATTTGATTTTAGTATAATAAACCTCAGAGTAATATTGGTAAGTTGAAAATGAGGGACGTTATGCGTTTTTCTGCTGTTATATCAGTGGCTATAGCATCGTTGATGTCAGGTGCGGTCTACGCTGATAATCTTTATGATATTTATAGTTTGGCTCAGACAAAGGATCCGGTAATTCTTCAGATTAAGGCTAACAGAGATATAGCCAGAGAAGCAGTAAATGAGGTAAATGCCGCCAAACTACCGCAAATCAGTATTCAGGGTGATACCCATTATATTAAAACAAATAAACATGATTCCGGCACAGCATATGTTGCCGGTGGCAATATTTCTTTACGTCAGGCTATCTGGCACCATGAAAACTTTATTAACAGTTCTATTGCAGAAAAACAGGCCACAGTTATGGATCTAAACTATAACTATAATCTGCAGAACCTTATTCTTAGAACATGTACCGCTTATTTCAATGTTCTTGAGGCTCAGGATATTCTGGAGTTCAAGAAAGCCAATCGCGATGCTTTGAAGCGCCGTTATGACGAATCAAATCAGAAGTTTGCTGTCGGCCTGATTGCCAATACCGATGTTCAGGAAGCTAAAGCTGCATTCGATCTAGCAACAGCTCAGGTGATTATAGCAGAGAATAATCTTGCCAACAGATATGAAAATCTCCGTCAAATCACCGGTATGGATCATAAGAATCTGGCAGCTCTAGATATCAGTAGATTTTCCACCCCAGGTGTGAAAAATGATGCCAAGTACTGGATGAATACTGCTGAAGAGAACAATATTGATCTTCAGGCAAAAATGCTCGAGAAAGAGATTGCCAAGGATCAGATCAGCCTCGCTCAGACAGGTCATGAACCGACTCTTGATTTGTATGGTCAGTTAGGTTCTCAGTACACAGACTATAAGGAAAACAACTTGGCCAAGGAGGATGGTACAATCAATTCAGGAGTTATCGGTCTTGAACTTAATCTTCCTCTTTATACAGGCGGTGCAGTATCAAGTAAAGTTGAACAGGCAAAGTTAAATTATGTAGCAGCCGGCGAAGCTCTTGAAAATGCTCATAGAACCGTTCAGACTGCACTGTACAGTCAGTATAACAACATTAATGCATCTATCGGTACAGTAGCAGCGTATGCTCAGACTGTTACATCAGCCCAAAGTGCTCTGGATGCTACTGAATCCGGCTATGATGTTGGTACCAGAACAATTGTTGATGTGCTTGATGCTACAGATAAGCTGTATAACGCCAAGAGTAATCTTGCAAGTGCCCGTTATAACTATATTCTCAGCTGGCTTAACCTGAGATTTACATCAGGTCTTCTTTCAGAGGAGGATGTAAAAATCATCAATTCAGGACTGGTTAAACAGTAATAATATTTCATATAAGTTTGTTTTTACCTTGGAGTAAAATATTATTTAGTTAGCAAAATGATGCCGCCAAGGTATATTTTTAAACAATCTGTACGGAAAAAGTGTTATATTATCTGAAGAAATAACTATTAAAAAATTTAAATAAATAATCATTAGAGGGTAAAGAGTACTCTGCATTTATAGTTTGAGACATCCTAGATGATGTTTGCAGAGGGGAATACTTAAACCATCTGTCAGGGAGGTTAATATGGGTTTTTTTGATTTGTTCTCTAAGGGACAGACTGAATCTGGAAATAGTGCCGGGCTGGCTAAGGTTACTGAAGAAGATCATAAGAATGCTATAATTAAAGAACGTCCTGATTTGTGTAAGAAACTTTCTGATCTGCCTGCCGATGAAGTTGTAAAGCGTGACGGTAAGATAGATATTACTTTCAAGGGGTGGCAGATTTGTAATGTCGAAGAAAGACATAACAAAGATGATCGCAGATTAGGATATTTGAAGCTTTTTAAGACAAGAAACGATAAGTTTGTATGTCAGAGAATGACTCTGATTGATAACGAAGAAAAGCGTTATATTGCAGCAACGGTAGAGGATTTTCCTGCTATAAGAAACTTCTTTGGAGAGGATTCCCTTGCTCAGGCTCTTTATGTAATGCTTGATCGTGTTTCCAAGGAATGGTAGCACTAATACTATAACGATTCCGCCGGTTTTATACCGGTATGAGAAACCGGATTACGTTAATCCGGCTTTTTTTTATGTGTCCTTTCTGATAATTACCGGTGCAAAATACAGGATAATAAAACAGGGGGAGAATTTATTAAAATTCTCCCCCTGACTGTTGAAAAAATGTAGATTTTACCAGCTAGGAGATGCAATTAAATGACGATCACAGTCACCGACTTTGCATTCTCTGAATCTGTCTTTAAGATAGTTGGTTCTCTTGACGTTTACATCATAGCTGCAACGGACATTGATTGTTCCAGGTGATGTTTCGCACTGGCTGTTTCTGTATTTAATCCATTTACGCTGTACCATTTTCAGTTCTTTTGAGGATTCCTGGTCCAGTACCCCCTGAAGCTCCTTGTAGGCTACATTCAGTTCAGCATCAGATTCAACAAACAGTTTGGATAAACAGTATGTTGTATCGTATGATGTTGAGTATTTGTCGCAGTTTTCCGCATGTGCACCGGCAGAGAATAGGCAGAATACCATTGAACTGCAGGTTGCAAGTCCGTATTTTACGGCCTGTCTGTAGATTTTGGCTTTATTCATAAATTCATTTCCTATTATAGTTGAGACTAATTCATCTTACATATTTTGTTAGTATAACGGTTTTTTAGCAGACCTCTTTTATCTTTTTTATAACATTTGTGGTGGAGCACCCGTTCTTAAAACAGAGTATTTTTACCTCTCCGCCATTTTCTGTGACTTCCTTATATCCCGCAATATCCTCTGGTTTATAATCTCCACCTTTTACCAGAATATCAGGAAGAACTCTGGAAATGAGTTCGCGTGGGGTATCTTCAGCAAAAGGAACAACCCAAGTAACGCAGTGTAGCGCGGCGAGGATGGTCATTCTTTCCTCTGTGTTGTTAATAGGTCTTGTCGGCCCCTTAAGTCTAGATACTGATTCGTCAGTATTTACAGCGACAATAAGAATATCACCCAGGGATTTTGCTTCCTTCAGATAGCTTACATGACCTGAATGAAGAATATCGAAACAACCATTGGTCATTACTACCTTTAAGCCTTTGGCACCGGCTTCCTGACGAAGCTTGATTAATTCTTCCTGAGTTAAAACTTCATGGTCTTTAGTTATGGAATCTGCTGTCATGTTTATTTTGGTAACCTTATTAAATATTAATTACTGCCTGTTATATGCTGAGGCCATTCTGTTTCAGGCCTGAAAATCAGTGGTGATTATATCATTCATAAGCATAAGGTAAAAAAATATTGGGGTATTATTATAGGGAAGTTGTGACTGACAAATGATAATGTCACGTTTATAAAATGGTGATATTGGAAATGTCGATAAATGTAGAAATTTAGAAAAAAGGAGAATATGACTGACGTATGGAGCGGGTGACGGGAATCGAACCCGCGTGTAAAGCTTGGGAAGCTTTCATTCTGCCATTGAATTACACCCGCATCTCAATGTACGCATGATATTGTAATCAGTTTGCCGGTATTTTTCAATTACCATATGCGTTGATTTTGGCTATATTTTGTGCATAAAAACGACAAAGGCTGTATAATTGTGATTTTTACACATTTTTTGTGGCTGATATGCTACTGGTACCTGTAAGGAAATGATCCTGTATGCTTAAACAAGCCATGATTTAACGGAGACTGTTATTTATACAGAATTCTACTGTTTTGATTAAATAATAGACGAAATACGTTTTTTTATGATGATCATGTTGACAGTATGAAAATTGAAATATAAAATAGCATTCGTTTTCGGGGTTATAGCTCAGTTGGGAGAGCGCTTGCATGGCATGCAAGAGGTCCGCGGTTCGATCCCGCGTAGCTCCACCAAAATCTCCTAGAGATTTCCAAGAATTTCAAAACTTTTCTTTTAAATCAATCTTTTCTCTGTTTATGTTAAAGAACAAATTAGCTTATTTGTGCTTCTGTCCGGTGCTTTCAGGTTGTTCAATGTTTGCGTTTGAAAGTAACGTTGATCCTGATAATTTTATTTCTTACTTTGAACTTTCAAAAGTAAAAATATACAGTAACAAGGAATTGTCTGAATTGAATTATGAGGATGTCGGTACTGTGGAGGGGATATCCTGTCAGTTTACTGAAGAGGATCCTGAACCGACAGAGAAGGATGCAAAGGCTGAAGCAAGAAGAGAGGCTGTTAAAAAGGGAGGTAACGGTATGGTTTATTCAACATGCATTACACTTGAAGACACTCCCGTCTGCACCAGAAGCATTTCATGCTACGCCAGAGTTGTTATCGTGAAGGAAGATTAGTTTTTTCTACTATGAAAGACACAGAAGATACCGGTAGGGTTACTATCAGTCCTGTAGGTTTTATCAGAACCCCTTTTGATGAAAAATTTGCGGTACCTAGACAGAGTTCTCTGGTGCATCATGGTCATTTTGAAATTTTTTTCTATCCTCCTTATGATTGTGAGGAGGCTTTTAACGGTATTGATGAGTTTTCTCATCTGTGGATAACCTTCTTATTTGACAGAATCCCCGAGGATCCGGTTTTCAGACCGATGGTTCGTCCTCCTAGGCTCGGCGGTAATACATTCAAAGGTGTTTTCGCTACTCGTTCCCCCTTCAGACCAAACCGTACAGGTCTTTCTGTCGTAAGGCTTGTTGAGGTAAAACGCTATAACGGCAGGGTGTCTCTTATTATCGATGGCGCTGATATGGTTAATAACACTCCTGTGATTGATGTTAAGCCCTACATAAAATTTGTTGATTCCGTCCCGGATGCCGTCAGCGGTTTTGCTCTGGAGGCTCCTAAAATGCATAAGGTTGTTTTTTCTGAAAAGGCGATGCTTCAGATAAAGGATTCCGGTGTTTCCGATTTTAAGGAACTGATAGAAGAGGTTTTATCTCAGGATCCCCGTCCGGCCTACCGTACTCAGCAGACAGATGAAAGAGTCTACGGGGTTGGATTGTGCGGATTTGACGTCAAATGGCAGGCTAGAGCTGAAGTGATCCATGTTCTTTATCTTGAGGAAGGAATGCCTGGTTAACCCCGGTTAAACTTGCATAAGAAGTGAGAGTGCGAGCTGTATTTAAAAAGGATGCATGATGTTCTCTTCAGTTTCTATTTTATGACCGGATTTTTTCAGTCAGAAGAGAATATACGGGTTTTTACATAATGTCTGTTATTTTCTTGAATAACGTTCTGTCCGCAGAGGCTTTACGCAGAACTTTGGCAAGACTGATTCCTGTAGGTTGGAGTTCCGCCTCGGTGTGTAATTCCATACAGATGGTTTTATACCATGAGAGAAGTTTACCGGTAAGCTTGGATGTGGCTTTTATTCCTAACAGTATATATAAGGACACCGGCAGAAATACGCAGTGCATGGCGATTATGACTACTGTAACCCATGGCAGGAACTGCATTTGCTCCGGAAGATATCCTGTACCGTAATACGCCCATACTAGACTAAGACACAGCAAAGGTGGTAGTACTTTAGGCGCTTTTTCAATGGTATCTATGATAAAACCCTCTTTAAAGGTGTTTTTTAATATATTCTCCCGGGGCCATATTCGGCTCATGCTGATCCCGGCTCTAAATAATTCCACAATTGACATGGCAGTCTCTGTTTGTTTGATTTGAGATAATACGAATTTTAGCTTTTCTGTTTTAGAAGCCTGTTTTTTTCAGAAGCGTTATATTTAGGATAGACTTAGTATAAATCAAATTACATTTTATAAAACAGAAAAATCATTGCGGTGCAGTTAACATGACCTATATTGGAAGGTATTCAGGAACATCAGGCTGATAAACGGGATCTGTTGCAGATGCCTGATACCGGCGGAATACATAAAATTCTGAATTCATGTATTAACGCTTCATGGTAAATATTAATGTCATAATAAAAAAATTGTCTCTAACAGTTGATCTTCTTGTAATGGTGTTTGCCTGATTGTCATTCAGAGAGTAAAATAATCTTCCGTGAGCCCATATGCTGACAGAAGATTTTTTTCAGCATTCACAAAGAATATGCTCCTGTTCAGGCAGATTGGAGACAGTTTTTGTCCGGACAGGGAAAACATGAATAATTTGACATGTTTCTGATTATAAGCGAATCGGAAAACAGCAAAGATAATCTCACTGATAAAATAATGGCGGGATTATATTTAGGATAATCGTTAAACAGAACGATGTTTTTTAACTGAAAATCTACTACAAGTAGAAAGGGGAGTCCTCAAGTGGCACATACTATAATGCTTATACCTATCGGAACCGGAGTAGGTGTAACATCAATCAGTTTAGGTTTAGTAAGAGCCTTCGCAAGAGAAGGCGTAAAAGTAAGCTTCTTCAAGCCTGTTGCACAGCCAAAGCCTTCATATGTAGGTCCGGAAGCCAGCACATCTGTAATCAAGGTAGGTTCAGGTCTTGATCTTCCTGAACCAATTGAAGCTTCACGCATGGAATCTTTATTAAGTTCCGGAGATGAATCAACTTTATTGGAAGAGGTTATTGCCAATTTTGAAGCTCACGTTGCGTCAAGTCAGGCGGATGTTGTTATTGTTGAAGGTCTAGTTCCTGTTGAAAAACATCCTTTTGCCAATAAACTTAATAAGCAGATTGCCAGCGGTATTGATGCCGACATCGTGTTTGTAACTCAGCCTGGTAACGGCGGAATTCAGGAAATCCGCGAAAGAATCGAACTTGCTGTTAATACTTATGCTGACAGCACTCAGAAGAGAATTCTTGGCTGCATTATCAACAAGGTAGGGGCTAATGTTGACAGTCAGGGTATCCCTACTCAGCTTGAAGTAGGCAAGCCATCAGGAGATCTGAAGGAGCTTAATCTTGACGGTATCGCACAGATTCTGGCAACCATTCCTTGGAATGCAGACCTTAATGCTGCCCGTGCCAGTGATTTGGCTTCATACCTCCAGTGTCAGGTGCTGAATGAGGGAGAACTGGCCACCCGCCGTCTCTCAGAAGTTGTGTTCTGTGCCCGTGATGTTCAGAACATGGTTGATTATATCAAGCCAGGTTCACTGCTGGTTACCTCCGGTGACAGATCAGACATTATTATTTCCATTGCTCTTGCAGCTATGAACGGAACCAAGATCGGTGCTTTACTTCTGACCGGTGGATACAATCTTGATGAAAGAGTGAAGAAACTGTGTGAACAGGCATTTGCTACAGGCTTACCTATTCTTCAGACAGAAGAACATACCTGGCAGACAGCTATTGATTTACAGCATTTCAATACTGAAATTCCTGCTGATGATGAGGAAAGAATTAATTTAATTGCGGATTACGTTGCCGGCTTTATTGACAAGAACTGGCTGGAAACCCAGTCTGCTCAGAATGCCCATGTAAGACTGTTAAGTCCAGCAGCATTCCGCTTCAAGTTAACTGAACGTGCAAGATCAGAAAGAAAGAGAATTGTTCTTCCGGAAGGTAATGAACCACGTACTGTAAAGGCTGCCGCCATCTGTGCTAGCCGCGGTATAGCCACTCCTGTACTTCTGGGTAATCCTGAAGAAATTCAGCGTGTAGCTGAACAGCAGGGGGTTGTTCTCGGTGAAGGGGTGGAAATCATTGATCCGGTTGCTTCACGTGAGAAGTATGTTGATCGTCTTGTTGAACTCCGTAAGAGTAAGGGTCTTACCCCTGAAGCTGCTCGCGAACAGCTTGAAGACAATGTTGTTCTCGGTACCATGATGATTGAAAGAAATGAGGTTGACGGTCTGGTTTCAGGTGCAGTACATACAACTGCCAACACCATCAGACCTCCGTTACAGATTATCAAGACTGCTCCAGGATCATCTCTGGTATCTTCTGTATTCTTCATGCTTTTACCTGATCAGGTTCTTGTATATGGTGACTGCGCAATTAATCCTGACCCTAATGCTGAACAGCTGGCTGAAATCGCTATTCAGTCTTCAGATACAGCCAAGGCCTTCGGAATTGAACCTCGTGTAGCAATGCTTTCATACTCTACCGGTACTTCAGGCAAGGGTGAGGATGTTGAAAAGGTTCGTCAGGCTACTGCCATAGCCAAGGAAAAGCGTCCTGATCTAGTTATCGACGGTCCGTTACAGTACGATGCTGCCATTATGGCTGATGTTGCCGCTTCAAAGGCTCCTGGTTCACCTGTAGCAGGTAAGGCAACAGTATTCATTTTCCCTGATTTGAATACCGGTAATATTGCATATAAGGCAGTTCAGCGTTCAGCCAAGCTTGTTTCCATCGGTCCTATGCTTCAGGGTATGAAGAAGCCTGTAAACGACCTGTCACGTGGCGCTCTGGTTGACGATATTGTATATACCATCGCTATAACAGCAATTCAGGCTCAACAGAACAAGTAATACAATTTTTTTCTGAACAAAGTTAAGGCTCTTGATCCAGGTGATTGAGGGCCTTTTTTGTATCCTATTTGCGGGCGGATAACTGTGTCATTACTGATTATGTTTCTGATGACAGTTTTTCCGCTGAAAAGAAAAACACAATAATCCGGTTGTGGTTATTATTCCGGAAGTCCTGATTAAATACAGAAAAAATCCTTAAAACAATGTTAAATTATTGTTGACTAATATACTAGGAAATGATTTAATGTCACACCAATTCACTATGAAATAATTTTGATTATTTTCTGACATTATCAATAATACTTTTTTAAGTAACAAAAACATTTTTAAAATAAATCATACTAAACCTATTTACATACTATGATATTAATTCTATAATCCGAAACATGAAGTTGCTTAAGGATTACAGATCGGAAGATACCGCTGATTCTCCAAGTCCTGACAGTGATAATTTTGACGTGCAATATATTTAGAAATAAAGGTTTTATATGACACGAAACTGCGGGTTTAATACTTTACTGCTACATGGAAAAGGAACCGGGGGTTTTGCTGAGAGAGAAATTCTTCCACCGGTTTCTCAGGGGACTGCTTTTCAGTATGAAAGTATGGAAGACCTTGAAAGCGTGTTTGCCCATAGAAAAACAGGTTTTGCATACACCCGTATCGGTAACCCTACCATTGCAGCATTTGAGCAGAAAATCAACGCCTTAGAAGGTGGTTTCGGGGCTATATGTACGGGCAGCGGTATGGCTGCAGTAAGCGGAGCTCTTCTGACAGTGTGTCAGAGCGGAGATGAAATTATTGCCGGCTCCGGAATGTACGGCGGAACTATCAGACTTCTCCGTAATTTTGAGCGTCTGGGAATACGCACAGTATTTACCCCAAAACTCAATGCTGAGAATGTCAGTGCGCTGATCAACGAGAGAACAAGAGTCGTGTTCGGGGAACTTATCGGTAATCCTTCTCTGAATGTTCTGGATGTTCCCGCAGTGTCAGCAGTGGCACACGAACACGGTGTTCCGTTATTCGTGGATTCCACTACTGCGACTCCCTATATAGCAAGACCTCTGGAATTGGGAGCAGACGTGGTTATTCATTCTACTTCAAAGTACATAAACGGAACAGGAAGTGCTATCGGCGGAATGATTATTGACGGCGGCAGATTCAACTGGAAAGCAGAAAAGCATGGAGCTTTAGCTGATTTTGTCCAGTACGGCAGAATGGCTTTTTCTGTTAGAGCCAGAACTGAGATATGCAGTAATCTTGGCGGTTGTATTTCACCGTTTAATGCTTTTATTTCCCATGTGGGGGTAGATACGCTGGGACTCAGAATGGAGCGTATCTGTGAAAATGCCGCTGCTCTCGCGGAGCGGCTTGATAAGGAAAAGGATATATCGGTTAACTATCTTACCCTTAAGCATCATCCCGATCATGAGTATGTGACCGGTGAACTGAACGGATACGGTGGTGGAATTCTGACTATCAGAGCCGGTTCGAAAGAGAGAGCATTTGAGATTATAAATTCACTTAAATATGTGAAAATCGCGAGCAATCTCGGTGATGTCAGAACGCTGGTAATTCATCCGGCCTCAACACTTTATCGTCATAACAGCAGGCATGAGGCGGAAGCTGCCGGAGTATATGAGGATACCATCCGCATAAGTGTGGGTATTGAAAATAAAGAAGATTTAATAGAGGACTTTTTAGAAGCCATCGCAAAGAGCAGACATGAACAGTAATCTGCATGCCACTGTTCCCGTGAATGTGGCAGTTTCTGAAGATGTATTGAAGAAAATCCGGGAGCATGTGTTATGCGGGTATCCCGGAGAGGTATGCGGAATACTGCTCGGAAACATTGAGGTGATAACAGCCGGAACGGTTGATATCTCCGATTATGTTCCTTTGGATAACACTGTCAGAGGTGATGCTACGCATAAATCATTTCTGGTAGATTCTCTCGAATTCTATCAAATGGAGCGACAGTGGCTTGATAAAAAGAGGTTGGTAGCCGGATTCTGTCATTCACATCCGGACTGCAGGGCTGTACCGTCACAGGCAGACGTGACAGCAATGATACCGGGGCTTGTTTATCTCATAGTTTCGGTAACTGACGGTCATGTTATGCAGCCAAGAGGCTGGCATAAAAAAAATACTGGTAACTATATTCAGGAGTTGACGGTAACCGTAAACAGATAATAACAGAGCACACAGGACAATTGTTTATGAAAGTTTATATATCATCTACGCTACGTTTTTTCTTTGAACGAAGTTATGAAGTTGAAGTACAGGTTCAGAAAAACACATTAAAGGACATTCTGGAACAGCTTATAAAAATGTTTCCGGACGCTGAGAAGGGACTTTTTGAAAATAATGAATTGAGATCATTTATCAGAATTTTCGTGGCTGGAGAAGACTGGACAGACAAAAGCTTTCATGAACGTGAATTCAGCGATGATAAGCAGGTTCTGATATTGCCTCTGATAGCCGGCGGTTCTTCGAATGAAAGTATTATTTCCGAGGAGAGACGCAAGTCAGTAACCCTTGATTCCGATGAAATTGAGCGTTACAGCAACCACCTGCTTCTTCGGGATATCGGTGTTGCCGGCCAGAAAAGAATAAAGGCCTCTAAAGTGGCTGTTGCCGGAATAGGAGCTCTAGGAAGTCAGGTGGTTCAGTGTCTTGCTGCAGCAGGAGTAGGCACCATTAAAATTATCGATTTTGATCTGGTGGCTCTTCGTAATCTGCAGAATCAGGTGCTTTACGGATTAAGAGATGTTAAGCGTCCCAAGGTGGCTTCAGCCAAAGACCGAATAAAGGCGGTAAACCGCGGTATCGAAGTACTGGTTGAGAAGGAGAATATTACTGCCGACAATGCAGTGGGACTTATAGAAGACTGCGATCTGGTTATCGATTGTACCGATAACTACAAGACGAGATATCTCTTAAGTGATGCCTGTGTCATTGCAAGAATTCCGCTGGTCTTCGGGGCGATATATCAGTTTGAAGGTCTGGTGAGCGTGTTTAACTATAAAGACGGGCCATGCCTCAGATGTCTTTTCCCGGAACCGCCTCAGCCCGGTCTGATGCCGACCTGTGCGGAAAACGGTGTCGTAAGTTCTCTCCCGGGGATTATCGGAGGAATACAGGCTAACGAGGCTCTGAAACTTATTATCGGCACCGGGGAAGTTCTTTCCGGAAAGCTTTTCAGAATGGATATTCTGAATCTTCAAACTGAAATTCTTAATGTGACCAGAAATGAAGAGTGCCGGATCTGTGGCAAGAATTCATCAGTTATCAGGGTCGAGGATTTTGATTATGACGAATTCTGTGGTTTGAAGCAGGATGATACCGAGATACCGGTTGAGACCATAAGTCCTGAGGATCTGCTGCGAAGAATAGAGAACCACGATCCTATTACGATTGTTGATGTCAGAGAACCTCATGAAAGAACAATACTGAGATTCTCCGGAGCTGTGGTTATTCCGATTGGTCAGCTTGCCAGAAGACAGAAGGAGCTCTGTGCGGAACACGATACCGTAATTATCTGTAAGGAAGGGAAACGAAGCATACTTGCAGTGAGAACACTGAAGGAAGCTGGTTACCTTGGGCCTTTATACAGTCTCAAAGGCGGGCTTGACTCAATGAAAGATATTATTTTATCCGGTGAAGGAGGATGGATTTAGTAACCGGATGTTGTGAGAAGTTATATTCTTTTTTTTATAGGAGTTTTTTTAATGTCAACAAATACAAGTGATGCATCTCAGATTAATGCTTTAGGAAAGGCGGCAGCCTATAATCTTGCGAATGTTACCAAGACCAGACCTCAGTTTGGTTCAATTACCCCTAAGTGGCTCACCAGATTCCTCGAGTTCAAGGGACTTGAAACAGGTATCTTCAGAGTAAACAAGGTGGTTGAAGGTGAAACCCCGCTGGATGTTTTATGCAGTCAGACAAAGAAGTCTGATATTATCCCTGAAGGCTATGTTGAATACGAAACCGAACCTCGTGAATATCAGCTGAACTCAATTTCCACCATCATCAATGTTAACACTGCGGTTGAAGATGTATACAGTTCACCATATGATCAGGTTCAGGAACAGCTTTCTCTTGCCATTGAATCACTGAGAGAACGTCAGGAAAGCCAGCTTATTAATAACGATGATTACGGTCTGTTGAAGAATATTGCTGATTCTCAGAGAATCCAGACCAGAAACGGTGCTCCTACACCTGATGACCTTGATGAACTTATCACCAAGGTATGGAAGGAACCTTCATTCTTCCTGGCTCATCCTAGAGCAATTGCTGCATTTGAAAGAGAATGCACCAAGAGAGGTGTTCCTCCAGTAGTGGTAAATCTTGCCGGCGGTAATTTCCTTACCT
Organism: uncultured Pseudomonadota bacterium; assembly: GCA_900315145.1. Lineage (GTDB taxonomy): Bacteria > Pseudomonadota > Gammaproteobacteria > Enterobacterales > Succinivibrionaceae > Ruminobacter. The sequence continues at coordinate 34,324 of OMYE01000011.1, forward strand.
GGAGAGGTATTCCTATTATTCCTACCGACAAACTCCTTGTAGACGGTCTCAAGAATCCGACCTCCCAGAGCGGTAAGACCAATATTCTTCTTGTAAGAACAGGTGAGGCCAAGCGCGGTGTAATCGGTCTGTTCCAGGCTGGTCTTAAGAATGAGCACTCCAGAGGTCTCTCAGTCCGCTTCCGCGGAATTGATAACAAGGGTGTTGCCTCATATCTGCTGTCATTATACTGCTCTGCAGCAATTTTAGCTGATGATGCTATTGCTGTTCTTGAAGATGTAGAGGTTGGTGAATACTATGACTACGACTAATCAGGACGGAAGTTTTGAGCAGCTTGCCGGCGTGCCGTCGGCAGCGCAGCTGACTCTTCTGGCGAATCAGCTTTTTCCGGATCTGACCGAAGGTGTTGACATATACGGAACAGGTGCTGAGGCAGCTGATGTCCGTGAGAACGAGCAGGCGGCGTACGCTGCTGCGGCAGAAGCCGACGGCTTTGCCCCTCCTGCCGGAGCCCCTTCCTTTAACTGGGAGGATCCGTTTGCCTACGGCGGCAGTGCTGCCGGTGCCGAGGGTGTTTTTGAAACAGCAGGTGTTACCGGAGATAACGGAAGTACCGGTGGAACAGCTTATGCTCCGAAGGTGCTTTCCGCCGAACAGGCGAAAGCTCTGGAAGCACAGCAGAATCAGACTGATGCTCCGGAGAAGGCAGTTGTATCAGGCAGTCAGACCGGAAGTGAAGGCTCTATAAGGATCGGCACTAAAACTCTGGCACAGATACGTGATGATTTTCCTATTCTGGCAGAAGAGATTAATGGTCATCCACTGGTATGGCTTGATAATGGTGCAACCACTCAGCGTCCGCAGCAGGTGATTGACAGAATTGCTCATTACTACCGCTATGAAAATTCCAATGTACACCGCGGTGCCCATACCTTAGCAGCTAGATCAACAGATGCATATGAAAATGCCAGACGCATTGTTAAGGACTTTATCGGGGCATCATCAGCACAGGAAATCGTCTTTGTGCGCGGTACTACCGAAGGTATTAATCTGGTGGCTAATTCATACGTGCTGCCCCAGTTAAAACCTGGTGATGAAATTATTGTCTCTATTCTTGAGCATCATGCCAACATTGTTCCATGGCAGCTGATTGCCCAGAAAACCGGTGCAGTAATCAAGGTTATTCCGTGTGATGCGACAGGACAGCTGATTCTCAGTGAATATGAAAAACTGTTCACCAGAAAAACCAGATTTGTTTCTGTAACCCATGTTTCCAATGTACTCGGAACCGTTACTCCTGTGGAGGAGTTGATTGCTATTGCCCACCGTCATGGTGTAAGAATCATGATTGACGGAGCCCAGTCTGTTGCCCATATCCCTGTTAATGTAACTGCATTGGATGCCGATTTCTTCGTGTTCTCAGGACACAAGATTTATGCTCCTACCGGTATCGGGGTTGTGTACGGCAAGAAGGAGCTGCTTCAGGCTGCAGAACCTTATCATGGTGGTGGAAACATGATTGCTGATGTTACATTCGAGCGCAGGTACCGGCAGTATTGCTGATGCTGTCGGACTCGGAGCTGCTCTAGAGTATCTTTCAGGTATAGGTATGCCTTGTGTATACCGCCGTGAACATGAGCTTATACAGTACGGCCTTAAGGAACTCAGAACTGTGCCCGGGCTTACTCTTGTAGGTACTGCCGCCAACAAGTCATCTGCGCTGGCATTTAAGCTTGCCGGTCATTCTGATGATGAGGTTGGCAAGGTGCTTGATTCATACGGCATTGCTGTGAGAACGGGACATCACTGTGCTCAGCCTGTGTTGAGACATTTCGGTTATGAGAGTGCTGTAAGACCGACACTGGGTATTTATAACTCTGAAAGCGATATTGACAGACTGGTAAGAGCTTTGAGAACTCTGT
>OMYE01000139.1 GCA_900315145.1 uncultured Pseudomonadota bacterium
GGAGATGTTCTAGTTAATAAACAGAACCAAATAAAATGGGCGCGAGCCAAGTATTACCCGCACCCATAAGACCCAATTTGTATTCATTTTAGGACAGAATACGATTTTAATAATACCACAATATCTGACTTTTACAAGGATACTTTGCAAAAAATGTTAAAAGATTAGTATTATCCGTATATTTTATCAACAAAAACATTCCTGTAAATAATTTGACGGCGTTGGCTAATGATACGACGGAATCTGTAAAGTCCTGTAAATAAATGTATAATAGCAACGGCCGGAGTACAGCAGATAAAAACTGGCGCCATGTTACATAGTTTTACAGTTTCGCATGTCCTGCACGTTTTACGATAAGCCATTTTTTATTTTATTTTTCACGGCTTTATCTACTGACAATCAGTTGATGACAAATGTAAAAAGACAAAAAAATACAAAAACAGATTAAAAACATTTTCCAAGGATTTATTATGAGCGCATCAGCAAATATTAAATTAAAGCTTCACGACGAAACAGTCAGGGATTACTACTGCCGGGACATTATCCCCGGAGAACTCAGTGTTCAGCTGGCCTCAGCATCCTTCTGGAAAAAAACAACCAGCGGACTTAAAGCACTTGATGAAAATGCTGTATTTGAGTTTCTTAAAGATATAGCAGGTGCATCAGCCGATATAACTGATAATAATCCTGATTATGTCTTTTATCTTGATTCAGCCGATTACGGGAACTCCTATTTTTACCGCAACAGTGATCCTCATAAGGAAAAGTTCTCCTTTTTATCTCTCTGTGCCCACAACATTCAGAATAATTCCTTCAACAGGGATATCCTGTCATATGTCAACGAGATGCAGAAAAGCTATGCCGTATCCCGTCACGGTCTGGGGCCGAATCCGTCAAGAACTGTTTCCGCACCGGCTCATGACCTCAGCGGTTGCAGTTCTCTTATAAAATGGACTCTCAGATACTTTGAAATAGCCGAACTGGTAAGTACCTGGTCCAAGGATCCCTCCACCAAGGTCGGAGCCATCATTGTCGGCGATAAGGGACAGATTATTTCCCAGGGATACAATGGTTTCCCAAGAGGTGTCGAGGATCGTCAGGAACGCTATGACCACCGGGAAATCAAATATAAATTTGTTGTTCATGCAGAAATGAATGCTATTCTGAACGCTCTCTATAACGGCTCATCCGTGGTCGGTGCCTCAATCTACATTCACAACCTGCCGGTATGTCAGGAATGTGCCAAGGCTATTGTTCAGTCAGGTATTGCCAAAGTATTCATTGACACGGAAATCAGCGGAAAATGGATGGATGCCTGGCAGATTTCCAAGACCATGTTCAAGGAATCAGGGGTGGAAATCTTTAAATTTGATAAAGAATCCCTGACCCTTACCAGAATCTAGTCATTTTTATGTTCCGGGCGTTTTTTATATCAATTTATTTATGTAATGACTGTGGCTGAATGATGCTCTGAATCAAAATCCGCATAACAGAGCATCATTCACCTGTGTTTTTCCCTCTACCTGTTTTTTTCCCATGACATGACAGTACGTTCCATTCCACACCGAGTTTTCATCATATTATTCCCGGTATCCTTATCCGGACAGGAATCATATGCTTAACTCTCAGAACGGCCAAGATGTGCCTTAACTATCATTTACCGGAATTCTCTTGTGCTAGAATGATACTAGTCCGGCCACGTTTAGTAATTCAGCAGGCTTTATGTGAAATTTCCGGGGTTTCTTTTCACGGATAACCTGCATGCATTGTCAGTACATGAATATGAATATACGCAGTTATAGAGCATAAAGCCGGCATATACGCTGAAGTTTTCTGATAACTGATATTGAATAATAACCTGCCGGTATGCGTCTTCTGAACCGCAGCTGACACTCATAAGCCGAAACAAAGTAGAAAAAACAGGCATATGAAAAAAAGTATATATCTGCCTTTTCCGGTAAAAATACCGCTTTTTCAGCATAAGAACTGTTCAAAGCATATTCAGAATAGAAACGCCGGAGGCACTACTCTGTTTAGAAAAATGAATTCCTACTAAACATATTTACTTTCATACCAAATCAATATACAATCAAGCGTACTGATTTTAGAAATTCCGGAAAATGCCTGAAACCGGCTCCGGAACACACATAGAATAGATTACATTACATACACAGATAACAAAAGGAGACATCAATGTCCGTATATAATTCTGTTATAGAACTTATCGGTAACACCCCGCTGGTAAAATTAAACAACATCATGTCAGCTCATCAGCTGAAAGCCAACCTTTATGCTAAACTGGAAATGTTCAACCCTGCCGGCTCAATCAAAGACAGAGCCGCCCTTTCCATGGTTGAGGACGCTCTCGCCAAAGGCGTTATCAGTGCCGGCAGCACCCTTATTGAACCAACCTCAGGCAATACCGGTATCGGTCTCGCTCTGGTTGCAAGACTTTACGGTCTTAAGCTAATTCTCACCATGCCTGAAAGCATGAGTTTAGAAAGACGTTCACTGCTCAGGGCAAGAGGTGCCGAACTTGTACTTACCCCGGCTAAGGAAGGCATGCAGGGAGCTGTCAAGAAAGCAAAAGAAATCCAGGAATCAACCCCTAACAGCATTATTGTGGGACAGTTTGAAAATCCGGCCAACCCTCTCGCTCATGAAAAGTTCACTTCAGAGGAAATCTGGAAGGATCTTAACGGCAAGGTTGATGCTGTAGTAGCCGGTATAGGTACAGGCGGCACCATTTCCGGTCTCGCCAAAGGATTAAAGGCACACCGCAGTGATATCTTCGCTCTTGGTGTTGAACCTGCTGAATCTCCACTCATTACAGAAGGCAAATCAGGTTCACACGCGATTCAGGGAATCGGAGCCAACTTCATCCCGGAGAACTTCCACAGTGACATAGTTGATGCCGTAGTGGCCATAAAGGGCGATGATGCCATCGAAGCCACCAAGGAATTAAATGTAAAGGAGGCTATTCTTGCCGGTATTTCAGCAGGAGCCAATCTCTATGCAGCCATTGAACTGGCCAAGAAGAGTGAATTTGCCGACAGGAATATTGTGGTAATCATTCCTGATACCGGAGAACACTACATTTCCACCGGAATTTACGACTAATACCGGCATTATGCCGGCCGTACCAGATTCAGCCAACTAAAAAGACGGAGATTAGTACCATGACTGATATTCCATATAATGCAAGGCGTCATACATCCTGGAAATATGCAGGCTTTTATATTCTGGCGATCATTTTGGGAACTCTGAACGGATATTTTCCGACTCAGGCAGGAATATCCTGCGCCAACTTCTTCTCGGAAGTATTTATCAGACTGTTCAGCTTTGTAAGTATTCCCATCATCGGAGTCACTATCTGTCTGACCATTGCCAATCTCGGTGTATCCGTGGCATCAAAGTCATTATGGAAAAAGACACTGCTTTATACCACAGTAACCACAATTATTTCAGCTACTGTAGCTGCAACACTCTACATGATAATTTCACCGGAAAACTACGCACCTGAAAATCAGGAACCGATTTCCGATGCCTATCTGCAGATTTTGAGCGACAAGCAGGAATATCTTGAGTATGTCCTCAGTGTCATTCCGAACAATATTCTGAGTCCGATAGTCAATGGTGGCATTCTCAGTGTTCTTCTGATGGCCATAGCCTTCGGTATAGCCATCCGTTACATCCGCAAACCGGCACACAGAGAAGCTGTTGTCAACTTCCTCGGCGGATTGCAGGAAATACTGTTTATCATCGTCACCTGGATTATCAAGGTTCTGCCTATAGGTATTTTCAGTTTTATTTCCATCTGCGTAGCCAATTATTTCTCCTCTCCTGCGCATATCGGCGGACTGATCTCATATTTTTCCGTAGTAGTCGGAGCTAATCTGGTACAGGGCCTTATCATTCTGCCTCTCTTCCTGATTGTTAAAGGCCTCAATCCGCTGAAAATTGCCCGTGGTATGGCCAAGGCGCTTACCGTAGCCTTTTTCTCCAAATCATCAGCAGGTACCCTGCCGGTAACCATGGACTGTGCTGAAAATAAAAACGGCATAAATCCAAAGGTTTCCCGCTTTGTTCTGCCTATTTGTACCACCATTAACATGAACGGCTGCGCAGCTTTCATTCTTACCACTGTAATCTTCCTTATGCAGAATAACGGTACCCCGATTACCCTGTCATTGTTCGTTATGTGGATCTTTATTGCCACTGTAGCCGCCATCGGTAATGCCGGTGTACCTATGGGATGTTTCTTCCTTTCCGCAAGTCTCCTGTCATCAATGGGAGTACCTATCGAAATCCTCGGGGTTATTCTTCCGGTGTATACAGTGATCGACATGGTTGAAACATCACTAAATGTCTGGTCTGATTCATGTGTAGCCTCTGTAGTTAACAAGGAGCTCGGAGATAAACTGGACAGTATGGAGGAATCTGAACCTGCTTCTAACGCTGCTTCTGACACAGCTTCAAATCAGAGTGCGTGATTTTATCTGGTATAGAAGTTTACCTGGAGTGAGCTCCTGAGCATTTTCAGCTAGCTGAAAACTCCGGTATAAGTCATCTAAAGGTAAGCCTCTCCGGAACAATAGAGTTCCGGAGAGGCTTTTTCTTAGTCCTTAGTAACCGAACTAATTCAACTATCACAGAAAACATGACGATTTTTTATTAAAATTTATCTAATAGAGTGTTCTGTGTAGTCAAGGGGAGTTCCATATGAAAAATACTTTTTCTTTAACCTTTGCAGCAGCATTTGTACTGATGTTTTCCTCCGAAGCAATGGCGCTTACCGCCACCAGCTGTAATGACAGTCTTTACGAAATGGTGCAGACCTGCCGTGACTATAAAAGTATTCACGGAACCAAAATGCCTTCAGCCACACAGCGCTCATACTACAACAATGTTATTGCCAACTGCTTTCCCGCTGCCTTTCAGGGAAATAACGGTGCGGATCAGGTATCAGGAAATAGCACTGGGAGCAAAATAGAGGACTGCTCAAATATCAGCAGTAATAAAGCACGCTCTTTCGATTTCAAAATTGCCTCATCATCTACCAACTTAGAAATATACCAGAACAACACTACCAATGAATCCTGTAAGCTAGAGTCCTTTAACTCATCAAGTATAAGCCGGAGTAAAATAGCCAATAATTTCTTCTGCTATGCTACAAACAGCCGTAACCAAACCCAAAGGACGAATGCCGCTAAAATACATAACATCACCCAGTTCTTCAAGGATTTTGTGGAACAGTCGGACGATCCGGACAAGGAGCAGTTCAGAAAGGATAATCTTGCTACAGCTAAAGCCAACTGTGATGAAATTTTTGAGTATTACATTGATTCATCATCTGTAATAAATGGAAAAGTAACTCTGAAAGACAATATGATTAACATTGTCAATAAGTATGTTTTCAATAGTAATAATGCTCATCCTTATAATCCTGATAATCAAAGTTCAACAACATTGCCAACGAAAGTTATGGTTACCGAAGTTGATATAACGAGTAAAGATGACCATAAAGGATATAAGTCTGTGTACGTTCTCACCTCCGGGAAATATATTCTCGATAATGCAACCGGTTTTACCGGAGGCATTAATGCGCGAGAACTGGAAATATCAGAAAATAGTTACTCTCGGAATTGGTGGTCACCGACATATCAACTGAATGTCTTTAAAGGAACCAATGATCCTTCCTGTGAACTGGAGCATTTTACTGAAGAAATAACCTACAGCTACTATCGTATTTATCTGGAACAGCTGTCAGGATGTGCCAAAAATGTCAGTCTGGTAGTCAAGGAATGCTCTCAGGGCGGGTTCTGTGATACTCCGTCAGGTAATGTCACAGTCAGAATCAACGGACATAACTACACGGCAAACAGCAGTAACA
>OMYE01000001.1 GCA_900315145.1 uncultured Pseudomonadota bacterium
CACAGAATGTTTTCCGGTCGCCTGATTCCCTGCATAATTAAATGAGGTGCATACCGAGTCTGGTGCATTCCTCTCTCATGTCCTCAGGCCAGATACTTGCCTGAATTTCACCGATGTGGCCCTTATGGAGAAGAACCATACATAAACGGCTCTGACCGATACCGCCACCGATACTTAAAGGTAATTCATCATTGAGAAGCTTCTTATGGAAGTAAAGTTCCTTTCTTTCCTCCTTGCCTTCAATCTTCAGCTGACGAAGGAGAGCCTCCTTATCAACACGGATACCCATTGATGACAATTCAAATGAACGGTTGAGAATAGGATACCAGATCAGAATGTCGCCGTTAAGACCGAGAAGACCGTTATCGCCTTCAGAACTCCAGTCATCATAGTCAGGAGCACGGCCGTCATGCTTTTCACCGTTTGACAGCTTACCGCCGATACCCATCAGGAATACGGCACCGTATTTCTTACAGATAGCATCCTCTCTTTCCTTAGGAGTGAGATCAGGATACATCTTTAAAAGTTCTTCACTGTGAATGAAGGTAATCTTTTCCGGAAGGAAAGGCTTTAGCTCAGGGTAGAACTCACATGTCAGATATTCAGTGCGGCGAATGGCGGCATAAATTCTTTCAACCACAGACTTAAGGAATGAAGTGGTTCTCTGTTCCTTTGTGATCACCGCCTCCCAGTCCCACTGGTCAACATACAGGGAATGCAGGTTATCCAGTTCCTCGTCGGCACGGATGGCGTTCATATCAGTGTAGATGCCGTAGCCGGGTTCAATACTGTATTCAGCAAGTGTAAGTCTCTTCCACTTAGCCAGTGAATGAACTATTTCTGCGCAGGAATCACCGAGATCCTTGATCGGGAAGGTCACAGCACGTTCAACACCGTTAAGGTCATCATTAATACCCAGACCTTTCATTACGAAAAGAGGCGCTGTAACACGGCGGAGACGCAACTCAGTTGAAAGATTCTGCTGAAAGAAATCTTTGATTTGTTTGATGCCCTGTTCAGTCTGTTTAAGATTCAAAACTGCTTTGTAATCCTGCGGTTTAATTAAATTACTCATAATAAATCATGGCGTTCAAACACGTACAACTGCAATCGTGTCGATAACCAAACTCCTTGTATATGTTTCCAGATCAACAAAAAACGCCTCTGATTATACTATAAAACTTACCTCAGAGTAAGATAATCCGCACTATTATTGTTCAAATTACTCCGGATTGTCCAAATTATTCCGTGCGTTACTCTTTAAGAGAAAACTCATATTCTCTTAAGAAAAAACTCATATCCTCTTCTACCGGACTTTTACTTTAGATAATAAAAAAAAGAAGCCCCAAGGCTTAATTAAAGCTCCGGGATAAAGGCTCTCAGTCATACCACCTGCTTCTCCGTCTTTCCGCTCTTTTTCCGATGTTTTGCATAAATGGCAATGGTGGTATAATCTACAGAATTCACTGTTTAAAGATATAAAAAAAATAAAATGTTGATTATAAACAGCCGTCCGGATACATTCAGTCAGGGATCGGCTGTCTGCTGGAGGCCGGCTGTTAACTGTGATAACAGTCAGGTAAAAACAGAACCGGTTAAGGCTGCTGCATCAGACAGGCAACCGGTTAACGTCCTTCAGTTAAGCAACCATGAATATTCCGATGTAACAAAAAGTACGCACCGCATACAGACAGGACGGAGGCGTGCTCATTAGAGGAAATCTTCCAGCATGTCAGAAACCAGTTTGACTCAACAGCCTTCAGCAGGTTTAAACCGGCTTATTTTAGTTAATTCCTATATCGCTTCAGGTAACGGCATATATGAATTTGACTTTTCCAGACACACTCAGATAAACGGAGCCAACGGCTCAGGCAAGACCAGTTTACTGAATCTCATCCCTTTTTTCTACGGACTCGAACCGGGAAGAATCACCAGCATCAGTTCCGTGCGTAAGAGTTTCGCCGGCTTCTATCTGCCTAAATCAGACAGCAGCATAATTTTTGAATACATCACCCACAACGGCACCATGGCCCACGTAGTGGTAAGCAACGCCTCAGGCAGTGCCACCAATACTGCGGTAAGCTACGGCTTCATCCCGTGCGCCTTTGATACCATGAACTACATCACCCAGGACGGAACTGACGGCAGGCTGCGCCCGAAGACCTGGCTTGAATACCGTGAAAGTCTCCGTGACATGGGCGTAAAAGCAGAAAAAATAATCTACTCTGTTGACTACTACCGCTCAATTATTCAGAACATTCCCCTGGGTGACAATCAGGCTCTGAGAAAAAAATACGCCTTAAGCAGCGGCCACTGTCAGCTCCGCTATGTGGCCGGCATTGTGCACAACATCATCACCGGTAACGTAAGCTTTGACAACATCAAACTGCTGCTTACAGATATTCTAAAGCAGGAGCATCAGACACCTGATCTGCAGATAAAGGAGCACGAACTCAACAAATGGTGTCAGGACACCAGAGCGTTTAAGGAAATATCCGGCTTAGAAAGTAATCTGCAGCATATTCTGGAGCTTTCACACAGCATGAGCTCCGCCGAAGAGTCCATGACCTCCGGCTACCGCGATCTCCTGTGGTACCGCGAGGATACAACAGAAACTCTCAACGGCATCAGCAAGGAGCTCAGCGACGAAGAGGACAGCTTTGAAAAATACCGACAGAATACCATTGCCGCCATGGCCGAGCTCCAGTCAAACCGGGATGCCGCTGCAGAAAAAGTACAGCGCCAGAAGAAACTCGTAGACAACATTGAATCGGAAAAGGAAAAATTCGCCGATGCCGAAGCCGACAGATGGCGTGAAAAATTCCACAACCGCTCGGTTATCGAAGGTTTTATCGCAAGCAAGAAAAAGCAGCTGGAAACCCTGAGTGAAGGCTTCAGCTTCATTGAATCGGAATACGCCGCCACCAAAACCGGTCTGATAAACAAGCACAAGGAGGCCAGAGCTCCGGTTGAAGCCGTAATTCATCGTTATGAACTTGAGGAAAACAGACTGCTCTCCGAAGAGGAGCAGAATTTTCAGAACCAGCGCAATCAGATAAAGGAACAGGAAATAAAGCGCAAGCATGAGCTTGATCTGGAGATTTCCGGACTGCGTACCAGCCGGGAAATGCTGGAAAAGGAAAAATCCATGTTTTCCGTACCTCCGGATCTCAGACAGCAGCTTGACGAAACCATCCAGAAGATAGAGGAAATCCACCACAGCAACAACCTGCTGCAGCAGAGTATCATGGAGGATTCCGAAAAGCTCCATGCTGCGGAAAACAAACACAGCAGTCAGCTTATTCTTCTCAACGGGGTCAGACAGAAGCTTGAAACCGAAACAGTAAAATATAATGAACTTACAGTTAAACTCAATCCGGAACAGGGAATGCTGAGAAGCTTCCTCGCTGAACACGTGCCTGACTGGCAGCAGTCCATAGGCCGGGTTATTGACAGGGAACTCCTGAACCGGATGGATCTCAAGCCTGAGCTAATTAATCTTAAGGAAAGCAGCATTTCCGGTGATTCAGACACATCTGACGCTTTGGAAATGCTGAACCCCGGAAATGAATCAACCCCATCAGAGACAGCAGTACATGTCACCATCGACAACCTGCGTCTTAATATCAGCAGTGTAGCCACACCTCTTCTTGACGATTCCGGTCTGGAACTTGAACTGCAGAAAACCGGGGAGAATGTGTCTGCCCTTACCGCAAGACAAAACGAACTTGATACCGAACTTGCAAAACTTGCGGCGACCATCTCCACTTTAAAAAACAGCATCAATGTTTCCAGAAGCAGAATTACCGGTGAGGACGGACTCAGAGAGCTTAACGAAAGAAGACAGATGTTAAAGGAGCGCATTAACCAGGCCGGTACCGCTCATGAAAACGAAATTGCCGGAAAAATATCCTCCGTGAACCGGGAGATCAAAAAACTCGAAGATGAACTCAGCCGGCATCATGACAAATACCGGGAGCTTCTCGAAAACAACAACACCGATCATCTTGCCAACAAAAGTGATATTGAAACAAAATATGACGAGCTGAAGGAAACCCAGCTGGCCATTCTCAAATCCATTGATCAGGATTTTGAACAGCAGATAAAGACCTTAAACGAGCTCAAAAAATCCAAGCTCAGCAAAAAGAACATTGATCCGCAGATTATCGACAAGATTCATGACGAGTGCGCCGCCTATGAAAAGGAGCTTACCGAGATCAACCAGAAAACCCAGCTTATAAGCGAATACGAACTGTGGTTAAGCGGCAACGGCGCCAGAATCGGTGAGGAACGCAGTCTTCTTACCGAACTAGAAAGAAAACTGCAGCATGCATCAGAGCAGTACGAGGCCAGTGCCCGCGTTCATGAAAATACCGCGAGAGACTTTGAAAAGAACATCAAGCGGCTGAATGAAGAAATCAAGAACCATGAAACCATGCTCAAAAATATCAGAAACTGTCTGAATGACATGGATAACGAAGGGATTACCGGCAAGGCAACCTCCGTTAAACCGGTACTCAGCCTGAACGGTATTCTCAATACGGTTGCCAGCACGGTATCGGGATATCGCAAATCATCAAGAGAACTGGTTGATGAACTGGAGCTTCTTGATTCCAGAATGTCGTCCCACCGCACCACCGCCTTATACAGCATGTGGACTGAAGCCAGAGAGATGAGCCGCAACAGCACCAGCTTCGAACCTGACGTTTCTGAGAACCGCCGGGAGATTATTCTGAAAACCATGGCGGCAAAAACCCTCTACACAGGTATTCTGCCGGAACAGAAGAGCACCCTGATTCTTCAGGAAAAGAACTACTCGCACATGATCTGCCAGTACTATCACTATCTCAAGGAGTTCGATAACCGCATTCAGGCGTTCAGCAGCCGTATTTCCGGTATCGTCACCGCCAATCTTCAGTTTGAGGCCTTCGAATCCTTCAACATAGAACTGGAGACCTGCATAAAACAGATTGCCAGCTGGGATCTTATTGAGAGCATTGCCGCCAACTATGAAAACAGGCTGCAGCTTGCCGGCTCAGAGGAACTACCTGATGACAGTTTCATCGACAAGCTGGAGAGCCTTGCCCAGAAATTTGTTAACGGTCAGCTGAAAAACGAAGTCAGCGAACTATTCAACATTGTCTTCAGGGTAACGGAGAACGGCAAGCAGAAAATGGCCAAAACAGCCAAGAATCTCAAGGATTTGAGCTCTAATGGTCTTACCTTCCTGCTTATCTGCGCTCTCTATATCAGTCTGATTCATCTGGCACGTGAAGGACAGAACATCAATATCCACTGGCCGGTTGACGAAATGAGCAAGCTTTCCAACAAAAACATCCACCTGCTTCTCAAGGTGATGAATGAAAACCACATAGCCATGGTTTCGGCAGCTCCGGATCTCAGCACCTCTATAGCCTCCGAGTTCAGATCCATATACAGAATCGCCAGAGACGGTGTATACGTTAATGCCGAAGCGGTCAATCCTATCGGCGAGGCCCTGTCACGCAGACTTATTGAATCATAAAAGGACGGAGGAATATCATGAGTATAAGAGAAACCACTGAATTACTGCTTGAAGGCAGATTTATCTGCGCCGTCACCTGTCCGGAAGCCTTTGATGATCTCAATAATCCTGCTGTATCCGAGCAGATAACCGCCCTGCTTGCCCCGCTTAACAGAAAAATTGCCAAAACCAAAGGCGGCAACGCCTACTATGCAGCCTGGGCCAATCTTGAAAACAACAGTGATCGTGAAGCCATTACCAGAGAGTTTGAGGCTGTCAGAAACCAGCTCCGTCCGGTGGTAACCTTTATTCTGGAGCTCATGGACTGTGACCTCCGTGACCATCCGTTAAATGTAGGAGATATTGTTTCCGAAGCGGAAATCATCACCATTTTAGAAAACAACACCTTCCTTAACGAGCGCAATGTTGCTCTGCTGCGTCAGCTCACCTCCAGACATATGAGCGATCCCATCCGTATTCAAGTGAAATTCATCTTCGATCATATGAAAAAATTCGGCATTATTGCGGAAACCACCGAGGGCAGCCGCAGGTTCCGGATTACCGGCAAGCTTGAATATATCTATGAAGTACTGGAATTTATCAACAGCAGGGAGCAGATTCTGGAGAAAAACACCGACCGCCAGAACTTAAGTGTCCAGGGGGACGTTTTTAATGGCTAGAATCAACCAGAAAGTCGGCGGTGCCGAGCTGATAAAAAGATTTCTAAATGACCTGAGTCAGGGCTCTGATCTTATTGTCTCCGCATACAGCGGTACCCTTGACAGCATTCCGGAAGGTCAGGAGAAAATATTCGGCAGGCTTAAAAGTCAGAGAATTCTCATGAATACCCGGCAGGGATTCCGGCTGAATCCCAATATGACCTCCCTTATCGGTTATCTGATGTCGCAGAACCGCTCAAGACATATAGAAATAGACCTGATATCCCGCCTGAAAACTCTTGACAGAATCGTCATCAGCTACCTTGATCACCGCCGTAACAATGAGGAGCTTCTGGCCGAGGAGATTCTCAACGACATCGAACAGATGACCTTCGATATCGTCTTTACGGCAAGAGAGGCGGTCTACAGTCTGGCAAACCGCATCCAGACCCAGTTCGGTTTTGTCCGTAGCATTAAGGATAAAATCTCTGAAAACGAGGAAGCCATCCGCATTGCCACGGGACTTGTGAATAATTTCACCTCATTCACCTTCTCCCATATGATGGAGCTCATCAGACAGGATACCCCTAACAGTCCTCTTTACAGTATCCTGTGTACCGGTCTGCTCTCCGAGCTTGCCACCTGTCAGAGCGACCTTAACGTGATTCTGATACAGCTTCGGGAAATGCTCGCCACCTTCAGAAGCGAGGTTCATAAAACCAATATTCTCAAGGCCTTTTACGAACAGTACAATAAAAATACCGACTACCGGCCTAAGGATTATACCGAATACGAGCTGCCGCATGAACTATTCATGAAAGCATCACCGCTGCACTGCAGCTTATCCGGACATGCCGGTTTAACCGAGGATAATCAGAACTATCAGGATACACTCGGAGAAATAGCCGCCGGTCTCAAAACTCCGGAAAACATCCCCGGTGACGAGCAGCTTCTGGATAATTCCGGAGGACTTAACGAAGCTCCGGTAATCAAATCAGAACCGTTCGCCATGGACGATATAACCGAGGAACTGACCGTATTCTTCAGGGAATGCATCAATACCGGCAGAGAACTGAGTGCAAGATGCTACCATGAGGAGCACCGGCTCGAATATCTTCTTTCACACTGGCTTTTTGCCGTAGCAGCCTTCTATGAGGACATGCCGCCGGAAAACCGGCGCTATTTTAAATGCTCCTTCAACGGTCACGGCCAGTATCATCAATTCGTGAAGGAACAGCCTTTTAACGTCGGCAACACCGTTCTCGAGGATGTTCTGATTCAGACAACAGGCATATAGAGAGGTCGCAGATACCGCCACACCTGATAAGCCGCATTGAATCAGCATAAATCAGCCGTACGGCATAACACCGGCAGTTTTACCGGAAAAGAACCTAAAAATAACCATTCACCGTTGTCCCCTTGCTCTCTCTGTGCATGAAAAAGAAAGAGAAAGAATCCGACCACGGGCATCATCAGGATTTACAGTATGAACAACAATAAAAACACCTCCGGCGGCGTTTCAGAATCCGTCTCTCAAACCCCCGGGTTCTGGCAGATAACCGTCAGAACATTAGGCAATTTCTTCACCGGGGTACTCTGCGGCATAGCTGTTCAGGCCGTAGCCAGAATATGCTTTCTTAAAGCCTATGCCGGTGATGCCTTCAGCTCCCTAAGTGAGGATGAAAAGCTCTCCTACATAAAAACAGCCCTGCTCTTTGACGCCAAATATGCCGCCACCATGTGGCTCCCGCTTATCGCCTGCGGTCTGTTGCTTTTCTGGAAAAAGACCTCCAGACTCTATTCATACGTTACGGGAATATTCAACTATGCGGCGATAATCGCCATTACTGCTTTCTCCATTATCAACCATTATTACTACCAGACCTATAAACAGTGCACCAACGCCTTTATTTTCGCCCTTTTCAAGGAGGATGCCGGAGCCGTGATGTCAACCGTGGTAAATGACTACCCGCTGTTCACCGGTCTGGGGCTGTTTTTTCTCGGACTTCTCGCCTACTTTTTTATCTTCAAACTGCTCTCCGGAATCGTGCGTCGGTGTCTCTCTCTCATAATTTCAGAAAAGCGCCGGATTCTCTCCACTGCTGTATCTCTAATACTGCTGGTGCTCACAGGTTTTATGCTCCGCGGGTCATTCGGAACCTTTCCTCTGCGTCAGGACAATCTCAATGTATCAAGAGACGCCGTAATCAATGCATCTGTAGGTAATGGTACGGCTTATTTCTACTGGGCCTATAAATGGTACCGCAAGGAGAATAAAATTCCTGCCGTCACCACAGAAGATATTTTAAATAACTACAGAAAGCTCGGAATCAATGTGGAAAACGGCGATATCACCGCCCCGCTTACCGTTACCCTTCCGGAAAACAATCTTCTTGCCGGAAACCCTCCGGATATTGTCGTGGCGGTTATGGAAAGCATGAGTACCCATATGCTGCTTCTGGATAATCCGGAAAAAAACATTGACCTCTACGGGGCTCTGCGTCCTCATGCCGAAAGTGATTTCTTCTTTTTAAACTTTCTTTCTGAAGGCAACGGTACTGCCGACAGTCTTATCCGCCTGTTCACCGAAGCCCCGGATCTCAATCTCTCCACCTCCAGCAGATATAATAAAGACTACCTGCTGAACACCATAAAACCGTTTAAAGAACACGGCTACCGGGTGATTTTTATCACCAGTGGCCGCAGTTCCTGGAGAAATCTCGGAAGTTTTCTGGAGGCTCAGGGAGTTGACAAGGTAATTGATGAATCGGCAATCAGACTTTTATACCCTGACGCCACCGCCGGCACATGGGGAATTGATGATGAATATCTTTTTAAAATGGCCTATGAAATGATGAATCATGAACACAGCCAGCCTGTGCTTATCTTTCTGCTGACCATCACCAACCATCCGCCGTACCGGGTACCGGGAAACAATACGCCTAAGAGCATCAGTCTGCCTGATGACATCAGGGCCCGTTTTCCTTATGAAGATACTGAAACTATTTTTGCCACCTTCAGGTATGCCAACAATTCTCTGGGCAGCTTCATAAGTTTAATTAAGAACGATCCGCATACAGCTGACAGAACAATTATAGCGGCAACCGGAGATCACAACCTTAGAGGCATAGGTTACAGCAAATATCCTGAAGAAGCAGCTTTAGGACATGCCGTACCTTTCTACCTCTATATGCCGGAAAAATACATTGACGGCACCGGAGTAAGCTATGACCGGATGAGACCAGGTTCCCACAAGGACATTATGGCCACAATTGCAGCGCACTCCCTGTCATCAGGAACGATGCTGAGCACAGGCTGTGATCTGCTCGGCAGCAGCCCGTGCAGATTCCCTTACGTATACAACGGAGAAGTTATTCTGACTCCGGATGATAACGGCTCCCAGGAAATAAACAGCTATACCGCCTGCTTCGATAATGACGAGGTGACCTTCAAATCAGCCGACCTTTACGATATGTCAGAAAACATTCTTAAACTGGATACCGGTTCTGCCGGCAGAAATTCCGGCCGGTGCGACAAAGCTGCTGAGTATAAGAAACTGATGCAGAATCTTTACTACATCAGAGCGAAATAACCGGAGCGTCATTCCTGATAATCTGAAAGATCATTTACGATAATCTGAAAAAGTGCCGGCTCAGTCCGGCATTTTTTGATACCAAGCCGTACAGTACAGTGTCACCGATAATGGTTACATCTGCAATCCAGCCGACTGCTGTTCCGACCGACAACGCCCGGTCAGCCACCGGTGAGAGATATGGCTGTAAACCAATTTGATGTTTCTCATCAGACATCCTGATTCAGCTTCCTTTCCATTGCCTCGGAAAAAGACTTTATCTTAAATTACAGGTAAAAAACGCACGGTATCAGCAGAAAATAGCTCTGTTAAGGCAGTATCCCGTGAAAACGAGTATAGGACTATTGTAAAATTTATAACTGCTCACAATTAACCATTCTCAATAAATTTTGAATTCCAACTTTCTCAAAATACTTAATTTGCCCGCAGATAATTATCAGAATCCAAGTCGCACCTGAGACTGATGCTGACAATAAACGCCGTAGATTCCGGAACTCTTATATCATTCCGGAAACCGGTATGGTTTAATAAAAATCCCGGCAACTGATATTTTATTATTAAGCTCCCTGAGATATACCTCATATTTCAATTTCAATATCCGTTCCTTAACCTGAAAAAGTGACTTATTGTAGGTATTTTTCGCATTTTCCTGCATAAAAAAGCTATTTACCGTTTAATATGCATAATTATGTAGAAAAAGCCCGCTATCAATCATAAAATAATAACCGTTGTTACATTCTGACGATTACAGGATTTTTATGAGAATACTGGTACTTACCAGAGGGCTGCCGGGATCCGGCAAATCCACCTGGATTAACCGGAACAATCTGGATAACTACACTATATCTACTGACAAGCTGCGTCTTCTGTACGCATCGCCTGTTCTTGATCCGGACGGTCAGCTTCATCTCTCCCAGAAAGTCAATAAGGACGTTTTCGACAATCTCTTCCATATTCTGGATTACCGTATGAAAAACGGTGACTTTACCGTGGTTGATGCCTGTCATCTAAGGGAATGCGATCTGATTAAATACAAAAAACTGGTTGATCTATACCGTTACCGCACCATCATGATAGATTTTACCGGCATCAGTCTGGAGGAATGTATCAGACGCAATGCCTCAAGGAATCCTCCTTTTGTAGTTCCGGAATACGCCTTACGAAGAATGTACTCCTTTTTAAATGAGAAAGTCGTCATTCCTAAATGGATTAAAGTATACAGTCCTGATGACAGTATTGAGTTATTCTGCTAGATTTTCTCATCATAATACGCCGGCATACCGGAAAACGTAACTGCTGCACAATACCGCAATACAATGGATAACGAGTTTTTTTATGAATGCCCACCCCTTTATCAATATCTGTCCGGTTGATTTCTCCAACTACGAAAAAATTCATATATTCGGTGATATTCACGGCTGCTACACCGCACTTAAAGAAGCCATCGGGGAAATCTCTGACAGTCATCTCTATATTTTTACGGGAGACTATCTGGATCGGGGGCCTGAAAACCGGCAGGTGCTCGAATTTCTGCTCCGGAACTGCAGACGACGGAATTTCATTCTGTTAAACGGCAATCATGAAATTCATCTTAAAGACTACATCAGCGGCGGCGAAATCAAAAGCTACGACTTCAAGGTAAAAACCATTCCGCAAATCTGCAGCATAGATAGACAGAAAATCCGGAACCTCTGCAGTCACCTGAAGTATTATCTGTATTTTAAATACGGAAACTACCGCTACTTTATCTGTCACGGCGGCATTCCGACCATACCTTCGTCCGGCATGCATACCATCGCCGCCTCCGATCTCATCAACGGCGTCGGAGATTACAATGACTATCTTAAGATTGCTGAAATCTGGAATCAGCAGCAAGAAAGAGATTTCATCCAGATATTCGGCCACCGCAATACCCAGAATTCTCCGGCAAGAATTAATGACAATGTCTACTGTCTAGAGGGACAGGTGGAGTTCGGCGGAGAACTGAGAGTTCTGGAAATAACCGGTGCCGGAATCTCCGTAAAAAGCCGGCCTAACCATATATATGACTACAGTCTGAAGGCGGAAACTCCTGAATTTATAAAAGAACTGAGAAACAATACCTACCTTCAGGAGAAAAAATTCAGTTGCATATCCTCATTCTACTTTAACTCCCGCGTCTTCAGGCAGGATCTGTGGGAACAGCAGTCCGTCACCGCCCGCGGACTTTTTGTGGAGAATACCAGCGGCAGAATTATTGCTCGGGGATACAACAAATTTTTCAATTTAAACGAGCTTCCGGAATGCACTATGGGAAACCTCCAGCGAAAACTCAACTTTCCGGTAAAAGCCTCCGTCAAGGAAAACGGCACGTCGTTTCTGGTATTTCTTTACCGGGATCATCTGTTCTTTGCCACTAAATACTCCCTCTTCAACGAAGAGACCGGAAACTTTACCAGAGCCTTCAGAAACATCGTGTCAGAAGAAGCAGAGAAATATCTCACCGGATACCTTAGGGAGCATAACACAACCCTGATATTCGAACATATTGATCCGCACAATGATCCTAAAATTATAAAATACTCCGGGAGCAGGATAATTCTCCTTGATATCATCAGTAATGATACTGATGGAAGGAGAGCGCCTGAAAGTGAAACAGAGAGAGTCGCCGGAATTCTCGGAGTGGACTGCAGGAAACAGGTTACGGTTCTGGAGGATTTCCACCGGCTGCAGCAGTGGTATCAGGAAATAACCTTTAATGAAATACTGCCGGATATCCCACATGTTGAAGGCTATGTCCTTGAGGATGCCGGCGGCTATATGCTGAAAATCAAACTTCCTTTCTACCGTTTCTGGAAATACATGCAGATGGTCGCTACAGACCTGTTCAACCACGGATCAACGGATAAGCCGCTTGATGCCAGAGGCAGGCATTTTTACAACTGGCTTAATGGTAAAATTACCTCTGTCGGAAAAGGGGCGGACATCATCACTCTGCGGGAAATGTATCTTAAAGAAACCTCCGCAGGGGAGCTTGCTTCACTTTACGTAAAAAAACAACGGCATTATCCTGAAAAAAGCATCCTGAAAACAGCACCTGCACTCCCCCCCGCAAAACAACCTGAAACAGCTGAATAACAGATACCAGAGAGACAGGTCTCTTATACCTCTTAACAAAAATCAGCAGAGGAACTTGGCATACTTCACCATTTTTAAGTAAAATTCGGTATTCCATATATTTAAAATCAACCAGTAAAACTAAGGATTACCGCAAATGCTGTTTAATAAATCAACCTTGTTAAAAACAATGGCGGCAGTTATTGTCAGTGCCGCAGTATCAGTGAGCCCGGTATATGCCGCCGGCAGCCACTATGATAAAAAAACCTTAAAAAAGATGGGAGTATTCCTCTCTAATTTTACCGAATGCTTTGTCTATAACAACACCAGAGAGAATATGATAAAACATCCGGAAAACATTATTTCCTTCGGTATCTGCCATAACTACGTAAACAATTTCCGCGGCCGCTTTGTAGAGGTTCCCGGATGTACAGTATCTTCGACTGATGACAAATGTGCCAACGGCACCATGATGATCGACAGAAAATTCATTAATGAATCCTCCAGAAGATACCTTAACTACGATCTCAAGGAATTCATGTCTGTGGAAAACGGCTACTATGACGGCCATAATTTCCGGATTCATCCGGCAGACGGGGAAATGCTCAGACAGGTGGAGGTTCTTGAAGCTGTTCCTCAGGATGACGGCTCCATTATGGTAAAGGGCAGCACCTATATTCCTGATATGGGTGAAACACCTTCAAATACCCCTGATTTGACCGCTGTAATTAAACCTCATACGTGGAATAACAAGGAAACCTGGTCTCTTATAAGCATCAAGGTCGACAGTAATAACAGCGAGGATAACTACTGAAATAATGACTGATGATAACACCTGAAAATAACATCTGCTGTTATCTCTTTCATTCTTATAACAAGACACTGAATAAACTGTTTTAATACCGCTGTTCTCCCGTAGTTGTATAATATCCTGAGTATGTCTTACAGCTGGCTATATAATAATGTAGCAGTACAGAAAACAGCAATATAGAATAAAGTAATAACTTTTTATTCAGTGATAAAAAAAAGAGAATCCGGAGATTCTCTTATTCTACTCAAACCTTTTCCTAAGACACTATTTCTTGGACTTTCTGTTTCTTGAAGTTGCCACTGCAGCTTCTTCGTTATATGCAGTAACGGAATCGCGCTCAATAAGATCAGGAATAAACTTCAAATCATCCAGAGTAAATTCAACCACATCATGGAGGTCAAACTTTCTTTCATAATTACGGTTGGTTTCCTTTTCCTTGCGTTCCTCATACTCCTCTCTTTCACGGGCATAAAGCACATTCAGAGCAAGCTTGGCCGCAGTCTCACCTACCTCTTCAATCGGATAACGGACTGTTGTAAGCTTAGGCTTGATAAAGTTGGTTATCAGGTTGTTATCAAAACCGATGGCGCTGACTTCATTAGGCACATTGATATTATTTTCGGTAAGAGCACTAACTGCACCTACAGCCATGGCATCATTATAGGCCACAAAGGCTGTGAAACCGACATCTCTCATAAGCAGAGATTCAATAGCGTTATGTCCGCCTATTTCGTCAGGGAAGGCCAGACTTACCAGATCCTTATCGAATTCTATACCAGCATTGTCCAGTGCTCTGCGGTAGCCGTCCATACGATCCCTGGCATCCTGGTTGTTAACTTCGTCAGAAGCAATATAGGCAATGCGCTTATGTCCCTGTTTTAAAAGATGGTTTACTGCTGTTTCCATACCGGCACTTATATCAACCCATACACAGCGATCCTCTAACGTCGGAATCAGTCTGTTAACAAAGACAATAGGTACATCGGAACGGGATATTTCAATTAACTCTTCATCACTTAATGCCTTTGAATGAACCACAAGAGCATCACAGCGTCTAAGAAGCAGTGCATCGATACTGTTCTTTTCACGATCGTGTTCGTGTTTACCGGACATAACTATAACAAACTTGTTAGCCGGAAGTATTACATTTTCAATACCGCGCATCATCTGGGCAAAGAAAGGACCTCCGCAAAGGTCACCTACAAGAACACCGATACAGTTGGACTTTTTATTAACCAGTGCCTGGGCGAAACTGTTAGGCTGAAAGTTCAGTTCAGCCATAGCCTTCATCACCGCCTCGACTTTATCCGGGGATACCTTGGAGGATTTATTTATAACTCTTGAAACTGTAGAAATGGATACGTTAGCTAAACGGGACACATCTTTGATTGTAGCCATATATCACCTGAATCATTTTGAACAAAAAAAAGCATTAATGATGAAGGATATTATACTACAAAGAACGGCTTACAAAACTATAAATTGTGATAATTATTACGAAGATTTGAACTAAATGCTGATTATTCTTTACATTTATTATCCTATCATGCTTTTTTATCTGACAATTGTTCTTTCTATATACAGATTTAGATAAATTTTTATATCCGTAATCAGCTTTGATATACACCTCTTCAGAAAGTTTATGCAGAATATTTTCCGGACGGTAAAATCCGTCCGTTTTTATATTCTTGATTATCAGGAACAGTTAGCCCAAACTGTTCCTCTCAAAAAAAAGATTCCGGATAAACTCCGGAATCCCTGAATAATTATCAACAGCTGTTAACTATTAACTATGCTGTTATATCTGCTTCTGTATTCAGCCGATAACTTTAGTAACATTTATTTCTTTCTTTTTCAGATAGGAACTGCGGCTTGTTCACTCCAAGCAGGTGCTGATACATATAGTCGTAAAGTACCACCTTCTGAACGTAGTTTCTGGTCTCGTCAAAAGGAATTGCTTCAACATAGGTTGCCAGATCACGGCAGACACCGTCACTGCTCTGCCACTTGACGGCACGGCGGGGACCTGCATTGTAACCTGCAGAGGTGAATATACGGTTACCGTCAAAATCATCAAGCATGTCTCTCAGATAGGCAGTACCTAAATTCACATTTATCTCCGGTCTGAACAGATCGCCAGGACCGGTGTACTTAACTCCGTGCTTTTTGCTGACGATCCTGGCAGTGTCAGGCATCAGCTGCATAAGTCCTCTGGCGCCTACCGGAGACTGAGCCATCGGATTCATCATACTTTCCTGACGGGTAATACCATACATGAATGTCAGCGGCACCTTATGGTTATTTGACTGATTGCGGTATATATCTCTGTAGGTAACCGGGAATCTCAGTGACAGAACATCCCAGTCCTTCTTATATATCGATTCCCACAGTGCCAGATCTATATAACCTCTTTCCGCCTCAGCCTTGGCTATATATCTCGCATCCTGAACTGTAGCCTGCCCCATAAGTTCCTTCCATTCAGTTCTGATTCCCTTTTTATCCCCGAGAAATTCGTATTCGGCAAATCTCTGGTAGGCAGGATATTTCACCATAAAACCGGCACGCTGATTCTGATTAACAGCAGGAACGGCAATCTCATTAACCGCATAAGGCATATTCAGCTTTTCAGCAGCCATGTAGCCGTAGAAACTTCTCTCTGAAGCCAGTTTACGCCAGATTGCCTCTGCTTCGCCTTTTTTTCCAAGTTTATCGAGAGCAATAGCCCGCCAGTACATGTAGTTATCCTCCTGCTGCATCTCTTCAGGAAGATATTTCAGATACTTTTCAATTGCCGCATAGTCCTTATCCCACACAGCCATGCGAACTCTCTGTTTATACATGGCCTCTGTTCCGACAGTTGGAAGATTACTGTCGATATAATCCTTCGGAACATCATTCTTTTCAAAAAGGAGTGAGAAAACAATAGCCTGCTTGATATCCCGCACCTGCTGAGGAGTAGGATGATATTTGGCAATAAACCCCTGCATTTCACTCATGGCTTCACGCGGCTGAATACGGCCGTATCTTCTGAATACCGCTGTGGCTGTTGCCGTCATCTTTTCAGGAATGGCATTGTATGAAGACGGACGCTCATAATATTTGGCCAGAAGCTTGATGGATTCCCCGTATTTGGCATTTCCCTTCAGCATCGCAGAGCTGCTCAGATATACCGCTTTTTTATTACGGGTCCAGTATGACTCATAGACTCTGGTAAAGACATTGTCTGCTGATAGATCTCCTGCCGAAAGCAGAGTCTGGGAGAGATTCATACAGCTCTTACTCAAACGTTCTGCTCTGATAAAAGGGGCTCTGATGTAAGCAACGGCATCAGCCTTCTGTCCCGCCTTGTATTTTGCCTTCAGCCACAGACATTTGGAATCCTCATTTTCAGGCATCTCCCGGGACAGCTTCAGAATATTCTGATACTTAAGCTGTTCGTCAAACTTGCTTATGTAATAATCACGCAAACGGACTGCCAGAACCTCGTGCTCAGGATTGTCAATAAAAGACATGATGTCATTAAGACTGGTCTCAGGAAGACGCAGCAGAAGATATTCAATGTTAATGGACAGCGGATAGCCACGCAGATCCTCTCTGAGAGCTCTTCTGACCTCATCGTAATTGCCGTTGGCGTACGCCTTTAAAGCATCTACATAAGCATTTCTCTGTTTCTGATATCTGGTAAAATCATGCACCTCGGCCTCCGGCAGACTCTCAACCGGAGTAACCATGGATACACCTGTAAGCTTTTCAGTGTTTTCTTCAAAAGCGGGAGGAATATCGGCACGGGCACAGGAACACAATCCAGCAGCCTGCATCATCAGGGCTGACACTATCGAAAACTTAATAAAACAACTTTTAATCACGGACATACTTTCTGGGCAACCACTATCAAGAAACAACAAGAAACAACAAGAAAAGATTATTAACTAACTAATAAAAATAAACAAAAGTTTAAAGAAGCACAAAAAAAACGAGTAAAGAAATCAGACCTTCCCTACTTCAGCAAATCTATTTTTTTATTTCTGAGTACTGTAAAAACATAAATAACATTATACTCTAATTATACAAAAATAAACGGCTCTCACAACAATAAAATCAAAAAAGATAAATATAAAATCAAATATTGTGGAATATTACAGATAAAATAAAAACTGACTATTATTCGCACAGATAAAATTTTACCGGATACGGGGTTTACAAGGTCATTTTCAGGCATTTATATGCATGTCGACTAAAGGCTTTATGACTGTATTTTAAGCAGATAAAACCATTTGAACTTTTTTAGATTTTTCTTCAGAAAATATCTGAAGCCATTCCTGATTATCTGCTGTTTTTTACCGGTTTTTATTATTATTCCTCCTGTACATTAAAACATATTTATAAAAATATTCGTTTTTCTCAATATTTATAAATAATTATTCTATTTAATTATTTTTGATTTATTTTTTTTCATTATTTTCCTGCAAAATCCGGGGATATTTTTTTGCAATAAAAATCTCTGACAAAACTGCTTATCAACATTATTCAGCATTCGGTTTTCAGCCTTAATTTACATGGAATCTTAAATCCTGTGATAAAAAGCGGATAATATGCAGAAAAGGTACGGGTATTTTTCTAAAAATGACCTAAAAATACTGGCAAAATTAAGATAAATCACTTAAATTAAGCAAAAAAAGCCCCCTGCCGGATAATTCCGGAGGAAAACCGGAGGAATCTTAAGCTTATGTCAGTAAACAGCCTAAAAAAAGCCCTTATCAGAAAGAAAAACGACCTGCGTCATTTCTTTAATAAACTCCGCTATGATTATCAGGCAACTACCGAAAAACCCGTTATCAGCAGAATGAAACACGTAGTCATTCACCGTCTTGACGGTAAAATCGGCGACGCCGTCTGCTATGCCCCATTCATCAGAGAATTAAAGAAGGCAGCACCGGAAAGCAGAATCACCGTTCTGGTAACAGCTAATATCCAGCCGGTTTATGAGGCAGTCAAAGAAATTGATGAACTGAAAATTCTGCCTAAAAAACCATCAGCAAAAGAAATTGACTCTGGTGCGCCACTCTTGATGAGAATGTAAGACTTGATAACATCGGACTGTACCGCTATACAGAATCAACAAGCAGCGCCCGCAGCACTGAAAAATCATCAAAGGAGACGCTGCATTTTACCGAGCTACTCTTTAAAATTTTAACTATAGGCGGCGTCGATGACTCCTCCATAGACAGAAGTTATATGAAACTTTTCAGCGAAGATCTGCAGTCTGCTCCGGAAAAATATCCTTTCCTTACAGGTGGCAGCACCGGAAACAGAAAAGGTACGGTAATATTCAATCCATACGGAGCCTCAAGCTCCCGCAGACTGAGTGATGAGGCCGTAACCGCCATTCTGAAAATTCTCAGGGAAAAGACCTCCATGCAGATAGTCCTCTGGATAACCCCAAAGGAAAGACAGGCTGCAGAACAGCTGGTAGGAAAAAGCTTCAGTAATGATTCCGGAATCTCATTCCCGGAAAATCTGAACAGCATAAGAGACGTGATTACAGCCATGGCCTCCTGTAAACTTATGATTGGCGTTGACACGGGAAGCGCCCATGTAGCCGCATGCTACAGCATTCCGGAGCTTACGTTCTACAGCAACAACATGGCAAACTACAGCAGATGGTACGCTCTGTCGCCTGTGGCCACCAACGTGATTCTTGATAATCAGTTCTTCGGGGATATGAGTACAGAGGAACTGTGCAGACAGGTAAATCTTTTTTTAGAAAAACATTCTGATATCATATCATGATAAGCATGGCACCGGAGGCTCTTGCCTCCGGTCGATATAAAGATTTAAAACTAACGGAAAGTAATAGTAAAACCAAATGACAACCTGGCATGACATTATAGGTCCGGAAAAGGACAAGGAATATTTTAAAAACATACTGAAATTCGTAGAAGAGAGAAGAGCGGCAGGAGTACATGTGTATCCGCCGAAGAACGATGTGTTCAATGCTTTCAAATACACTGCTCTTGAGGATCTGCGGGTGGTTATCATCGGTCAGGATCCCTACCATCAGCCTTATCAGGCTCACGGTCTGTGTTTTTCAGTAAGACCTGAAGTGGAAATCCCTCCGTCATTACGCAATATCTATCAGGAACTTAAATATGAATACGGGGATAACTTCACTATTCCGGATCACGGCTATCTAGAAAGCTGGGCGAGACAGGGGGTATTCATGCTAAACAACACCCTGACTGTTGAAGAGGGAAAACCGCAGAGCCACGGCGGTATCGGCTGGGATAAATTCACCGATGTGGTGATTGAAAAAATCAATGAGTACACCGAACACACCGTCTTTATCCTCTGGGGCTCACATGCCCAGAAAAAATGTAAATGCGTGGATCCTGAGAAGCATTTGATTCTTAAGAGTGTACACCCTAGTCCTTTGAGTGCCTACAGGGGATTTTTCGGGTGCAATCACTTCATCCAATGCAACGAATATCTGGTGCAGCACGGAAAGAAGCCTATATGCTGGCAGCCGCCGCTTGATCTGTAAAACTGTAATTACACAACTAAGCTTAATAACACGCTATCTGAAGAGAACAGCCTTTACCAGACAGGTAAATTAAGCTTAGTATATCAGTACAATACACATACAAGAGCAGAAATGCACTCACCAGTACTGTAATCCTAGAATCAGCTATTAATATATTTTGTATAATCCTGTTTATAACTATCCTTCCAAATTTTTTTTCTTACATCCTGTCTGTCTTTTGTTTCCAGCTCATTATCATTTATATATTCATACATATCCTTCACTATTTTATAACGGTCATTAAAACTTTCCTTCATAGCCTCAAAGTTCTGATATCCATAAACAAGTGCCGTAAAAGAAAAGTCATCCTCGGCATAATGTTTAAACAGATCATTTAAATTACTCTCAAACTGCAGAGCACTTTCTGCATTCATCAGACAATCAAGTATATAATATTCAAATTCCATAGGTGATGGAATATATCCAAAACAGCCGTCTGTTGCTGAAAACGCTATAAAGGGGGCTGTACGGGGAACCATTCTGTGATGAATGGTAAAACAGGCGTTTCCATCTTTATCAGATTTTCCGTTAAATATTATATTATTCATCACACCGTCAGCTGATATATTCTCTAATTCATCATCTACATTGGTATCATCCTTGGTAATCTGTGTCAGTCCGTTTTTATCAATAATATATCCTCTAGAATCCCCGGCCCAGTAAAAATTCGTATTATAAGAGAAACTGTTTCCCTCTCCTGCTGGTTCATTATTGAGATTATCGCTGATATTGGCTGTTTTTATGGTATCCGATTCTGAAATATTCTGATAATTACCGTCAAATCCTGTTTTCAGAGCATCTGGCTTATCGTCTTCCAAACATTGACAATTAACAGGACCGTTTTCATTTTTCACAACCGAACCTGACACGGGCACTACTACTATAGCAGCCATTGTCGTTGGAAATTCCTTTGAAAAAGAACTCTTGATTTTTATTTTTTGAGATGATGATAATTTTTCACTAAGCGCTCTCAGTTTGCTTTGCAGAATATTCTGTAATCTTGTTTTAGCTGTTCCTTCACATTCTGAACCAGGAATTAAATATAAATCTGTATTACCAGCAGACTGATTGGTTCCATCATCGAACCATTTCTTAACCTCCCCTGCCACCAAACGTGATGCCAGATAAGCTCCGGTCTTATGATAACGACTTTCATACCGTCTTGCTCCGGAGCCTCCCACGCCATCAAAAACACCCACATAAGATGCTTTTCCATTAATTGAATAAGATATAGCATCTTCTCCGTTTCGAGGAATTTTTTCTGAATAGGCGGTTATCACATAATTTAATAAATCAAAATTACAGTTCGGATTCAAGGCCATGTTTTTTTCCTGCTGTTAAATTTGCATTCCTAGTAAATGACAATATTTAAATAAAGATTATTGTCACTGCTGTTACTTAAAGATTACCGGCATTTTTATCAATACCGGTAACTGTTTCTTTCTCTTTCTTTTCTAGTTCTTTTTTTTATCATTGAGGGATTCTTTATTTATTTCCTTTTCAGTATCTGAATCCTCATTTTTCCCTTTATTCCTGCCAGCACTCTCCTGATCAATTACTGAATCATCCTGGTGTATTTTGTTCTCGGCGGATTTTTCGAATTCTGCATTGTCAAACCGTATCTCTTCATTCTCTTTTGGAGTTTTTTCAGCAGTTGAAGTGTCAGGCGTCATCTGTTTATCCTCTTTTGGAGTTTTTTCAGCAGTTGAAGTGTCAGGCGTCATCTGTTTATCCTCTTTTGGAGTTTGCCTTACAGATAACTGATGTGCCGCTTTTCCTTCGATATTATGACTATTAAAATATTTATCTTTAGATGCATAGTTATCCAAACTATATTTACCGTCTTCATTATATTCGTTCTTCGCCAACTTTTTTTCACCGCCTCCGGCAATCAAAAAGCCGGATAAAAAGCCTAATAATGCTGAGCAAATAACCCCTGTTATAAAAAAAATAACCGGATACTGAACCATTTTTTTAGTTCTGCCATCCAATGAATCTATATTATTGATTCCATCCCCATTTTTTCTTCCATCACAAGCTTTCGTATCCAGCTCTGCGTTACTACCATCATATACTGGTCGGGAATCGTTTTGATCATTACTTTGAGCACCATACTTATGATGTTCCGCCTGGTGAACAGGAGTGACTGGTGATAAGGTATTACCAGCCTCAACATCACTGGGAGTTGACGTAAACGGTTTACATTTTGTATCCGGATTCACGTTATCAGAAGCATAAACACTATTTGAATTTTTATTGTTTTCAGTAACAGTAGGATCTGTTTTATCTAATACTGTAATCATTGATAACCTGTGTTCCTTCCGGAATTCTTGACACTGTGTATTGCTACATTGAAAAATAAAATCTTTTCCTTCATTTCTGATAATAAATATTTTTTGACCGCACTTTTTACAAAACATGTTTTTTTCCAATAAAATAAATAATTCAATGTTAACAATTTCACTTTGACAGACACTACCGCCAACATGATGCTCTAGAAACGGAAATAATTATTTCATGATATTTCCGGAAAGGAATCGCATAATGTCACTTTTTAATCATCCATAAAAACCCGGACAAATAAACAATATTCATCCTAAACATCAAACACAATAAGCTTCATAAAACTAATAGTTTTGTGCCGGAAATTAATATTTGTTTTTCCTTGCTTTACCGCAGGCAACACATTCTTTTACTGAACTGCCATTTACTGTTTCACAATACGGGCAAATCCACATTTTTCCGTACTGTGCAAACAGGTGATCTACTGACAGATTCTTATCGTGTGAATTTATAATCAACTCACCGGTTACTCTGGCAAGTTCATCAAAATTCCTCAAATCTCCCAATAAACCGGTGTTCTTTTTGCAATCATCCCTATTTTCAGAATATTTCACATTTTTTTTTAAATCAGACGATATTTTATTATTCCCTTTCAGAATATTATTGATATCACCAATTCTTTTTCCGGTACCTGATGACATTAAATTAATCTTTAAATCCTCATCGTCGGATAATTCTTTATCATTTGCTCGTTTAGTTTTTCCTATATTACGTGCATAACTTAATACGATGGAGAAAAATTCTTTAACAACTTTAACTTCAGCAATCCGGGCTATTCCTTCAAAAAAAATAAAAACCAGAGAAGATAAAATACAACCCAAAAAAGCTATTCCCGCAAAACTGTACGAATCCAAAGCAGCAAAAACCAAAAACAGAAGAAATAAAATAAAGCCATTCCAAAATAAAATAAAGCAAATCCAACCGATTACCGCATACATATGCAAATTCCAAATAACAAAAAGGACTAAATAACTTCTTTCCGAATAACATCATCCGTAAACGTTATAAAACATGTAGATAAAAACACTGCTTATTAAAATGTTACAGTTTTGAACTCTCATCAATCAGGTTATATATATCCATTAAAACTCTTCACTATTGAATATGAACATATTCAGCTTTTCCATTTCCTATGCAGAGGCTTTCCACAGGCAATACATCTACCACTGTCTTTTTGGTTAATTGTCTGACAATAACTGCATACCTTTAAATTACATTTTTTAGCAAAAATGAAATCCAACGCTTCTTCACTGTTTTCCATACTATTGAGCAGATAATTTTCGTATTCAGTAAACAACTCCAAATTAGGCATTGCATCCTGCACCGGATCTACATCAAGTTCTATTTTTTTCATAATCTGTCTTTATGCAGTCTTTTGGAATACTTTTAATAATATCGTCTATTACAGGGTAATCATCTAGAGAACCATATTGTATAATTGACTCTTAACACTACACCTGTATACAGATTCTTTTATTCTGTAGTCAAAACAACTTTCATACCCACCACTCCGGGATTATCTAATGGGATTAAATAATGTTCTTCAACGTTGTTAATACCCGTTAAACAGGTACTGTTTATTCAGCATTATTATTATTTTCAGATAACTGGTACTATCCGGTTTCAACATTTTTAATCAAAATCCGTCGGTCTGTGAAAATCTCTATATGTCGAACTCTTGTTAGTTTTACCCTTATCCGCACTCCTATCTGCTGAACCTGGAGTCACACGTTTACCGGATGATTTCATTCTTATCTTCAGCTTTGAAGGTGTTCTGCCTCCCTCCTCATGCTCTGAAGACGGTACCGAGTCGTCTATTGAAAAATCATCACATGATATTGAAGAGGAAGTAAATTTAATGGTATCTGTCACATCAGAGTCCATTCCTTTAAAAGCCAATAATGCATCCAGTGCAGACAAACGTTTTTTTGGATCCTTTATCAGCATATTTTTCAGAATATTCTGGATGTTTTTTGGTATTGAAGAATCAAGTGTGAGTTTTTTACCGTCATTTATACATTCACATGCATACTTATACTCAGGAGGCATACGGGGTAGTTCTCCGCAACAGTACAAATGAAACAGCAAACCTAATGAGAAAACATCAGATGCCGTACTGATAAATGCACTGTTCCCCTTGCTATACGACATAATTTCAGGAGAATAATACAAAAAATCCCCGCCTATTTCTTTGGGAATACAATCCATGCTGAATCCAAGGTCAAAATCAATTATTTTTCCCGTACAGTATCCATCAATTGTTGGTACAACTAGAATATTCTCTGGTTTTATATCGGAATGAATGATCTTTTTGCTATGAATAATAGCAAAGCTGTATAGAATAGACTTAAATAGAAGAATTTTTTTTTCGTTACTCAAAGTTACGATTTTTTTTACCGGAAGGTTCTCACCTACCACTCTGTCACTTACAGCGTAGTAGTACGAACCATGCCGGAAAAAATCATGAACAACAATGATATTACCGTTTCTGCACTGAGATAGAAGATTATAGAATTGTTTCTTTCTATTATAGTATTTCTCACATTTTGCACGTTTTTTTTCCAAAATACTCGCAGAAATTTTATCAGAGATAGGATAAGTCACCTCTGTAAATCTCTTAATAAAGAAAGAATGCTCGTATTTTCTGCAAAATCCCCATAAGGAACATCCGGCATTTTCTGAAGAAAAATCACCTTCCATAACATAACCATTAATTTCCATGCTTTTCTCCGGAAAATGCCACTTAAGAATAAAAATGTATCATGACAGATTATCACGCCAAACTATTAACAATTTGGGACATTATTTCGGCATATGACAATCTATCAAGTCCGTCTCCTGCGGATGAAGGAAAATGAATGACATTATCCCAGGTGTCTGCAATTGTTGTCCAATACTCCGCCTCCGGAGCAAAAATCAGCAGACGCTTGGCATTCTCATCCATACAGCCGCCATCCTCAGGATCTCCGTCCCAGAGGTTGGTAAGTTCATCAAAATCCTTAACCATGTTTCTCGGATAAAAAGCGGAAGACGATGAAAATCCCAAAGGATGAGTAGATGCATCAGACCATACCACAATCAAATGACGACGCTTGTCACCTGCTTTAGTCCACTTTGACTTTATAGCATAGGCCAGGGCCTCAAGAGCATCCTCCGGCTCATCTCCACCACCTGAAGGATACAAACCATTGATCACACTATCAAAATCCGAACTATTTTCACTGAGTTCATAGAAATCTGTCACCAGCATGGCATCTTCTTTATCAGCAAGATAATCCTTAAAAGCAACAATCTTCGCACGCAGACAGTTTATATTTTTTCCCTTCTGCATCATTTCATTTTTCAAATCATGATAAAAATTCAATGCATGTTTCTTTACTTTATCAAGTAAAGGTCCCATACTTCCTGTGGTGTCGATACAAAACACAATATCTACACAATATTCAAGATGATTGTTCATTTTTGTCTCCATTATTATCTATCCGCACTGTACACCACCTGTAAAAGGAAATTCAGATTACAGGCAGATTCATTAGAACTGAATAAGCCGGCATTCGATTTTTACGGTGCGGGAAATTCTTTTTGTTCTGTTTTCATCTGAGAAATACTGTCGAAACCATACATCATCAGAGCCTATCTGTACTTCCAAATCAGCTTTTGACAACCTGAACGATAAAAAGCCGGGAACTATCACTTCTTCCACACAGAATCTTAGTTCCATCTTCAAGAGCTATACTGGTATTTACGGGGATATGCTTTCTGTCATCAGGATCGGTAACATCAAAAAGGTCTGGAAGAGACCGGTTAATCAGTATCCATCTGCCATTATGAAAATGAAAATCTCCTACCGGTTTTTTATCTTTATTATCTATCTTTTCATTAGGATGAACATTTCTGTCAACATGCCATTTGTAAAGTGACTGACCGTTATAAACCATCAGTTTGTTTTTTTCATTTCTAAAAGAATCCTGAGGTCTAGGACGATAATAGAAATTCAGTATAGGCAACACTCCTTTATACTTTCTGCCACAAAAAGGACATTTTGGTTTTTTAGTGTTATCAAACGGAAACCATTTATAATCACAGTCATTATTCTGA
The DNA here is from genome assembly GCA_900315145.1 of uncultured Pseudomonadota bacterium. Lineage (GTDB taxonomy): Bacteria > Pseudomonadota > Gammaproteobacteria > Enterobacterales > Succinivibrionaceae > Ruminobacter. The sequence continues at coordinate 26,683 of OMYE01000001.1, forward strand.
CATGGCTGGATCAAATCAATCGTCTTTATCAAAGCCTGCTCCCACTCGTCGGCAGTAGGTCTTTTAGAAGGAGTATGAAGTCCTTCAATAAATGCTTTTTCAAACAGTTCCTTTAAAAATGGACCGCACAATGTATACGGATACTTCTCAACATCCCCCTGAGGCAATTCATACGGTTCCATTCTCCCGGTATCCGGTCTGTTTCTCTTATCAGAAGGATGCTCTACAAACAAAGCATATTTCCCCATGCACAGTTGTTCGTCGTTTCCACTGTCATTTGGATCACATACCATTCTGCCTTTTAAAGGATGTCTGTATAGAAGGTACATATATATCAGAACAGCTAATGCATACCTGTCAGTAAGAATTGATGGAACCTGTTTGTTAGGATCGTTCTTTGAAAGAGACTGTGTTTCTAGAACCTCAGGTGCAATAAAATCAGGAGTACCCGCAACATCTGGAGGATATTTTCCGGGAACAACCAATCCATCAATATCTATAATGCATGCATCCCCTTTCAAAGGATCCACTAGAACATTTTTATATGACAGATCGGAATGAGCCAAACCCGCGGCATGTAGCTTTTTCACCGCTCGGGATATTTTTATACATATCAGCAGATACTTCAGCCAGTCACCTTTCTGATCCGGCTCAAGCATCTTATTTCTGAGTTTTGGAGACGCAAACCATTTGCCTTCCTTTTCTTTTCCATCAAAACGTCCGCCATGAAAAAAGAAATTATCTCTGTAGGCAGGTGCGACAATACCGGTTTTTTTAATCCCTTTGTGTTCCCATTCAACAATATGAGTAGGCCAGCAGTACAGATTTTTCAAATTATCTCCGCCTTTACCACCAAATAGCTGTTTGGCAAACTTACCGACGATCATATCAAGACGTTCTCTCGAATTCGTACTCTGTTCTTTTCGATAAAAAGCCACTACATATGATTTATCCGGACTGAAATATACATCCTTCATAGCGCCTGAGCCTATAGGCTCAGACGCATCAAACTCTATTGGTGTACCATCAATCGCTGTAAGTTTAATAATTCTTGCCGGTTTACTCATGTTTATACATCACCACAATTGTTCTATCGTCATGATTACCAATACTCCAAAAACTCAGCCAATCCAACAATTGAGTAGAAATATCTTCATCATCTGCATTAAAATCAACAGGAAAGACACCGTCGCCGCCTTTCACTGTCAGTTCCTGCCAGAACGAATCCCATTCAGACTTGTTTTCAAGCCTGTTCTCGGTTTCAAACTTGGCATCTGACACTCCGTCAGACATAAGCATTATTGAAGTAAAATCCTTCATTGAATGAACCGTAATACGGTTGATAAGATCCGAATTTTGAAATATGTTCGGTGTAGTCAGAAATCTTGTCTGCCCTGAATATTCACCGGAATCAATCGTATTCATAAGTAGAGAGTTATGACGGTAAACACCTTTGCCGTCACGAATTATAGGTGTGCTAACATCTTTTTCATGTCCGTCGTAAACAACGATTGCTCCATCGCCAACAGAAAAAGAAATCACCAGCCATTTATCATTTATTTTCTTGGTGACAGTCAGTAAAAATGTCGTGGCAAAATCCTTAAGCTCACTTTTGGTATTTCCTGGAGCATCAACAAGATTCTTTATTTCCTTCAAAGCCCCCAGTGCCACATTTGGAAGTATCCTGTAAGCTGCTTTTTTCAGATTTATAAGATTCTTTTGAAAATCAACATCAACTTCATCCGCTTCATTTGCAGAAAAAATATCTACAGCATTTACAAAATCGCTATCTGTTAACATCAGAGGAAGTTTATCTACCGCATAACTGCAGGCAATCTCTGCCCCTTTCCTCGAAAATCTGGCAGAACCGGCTCCGTCTGCCACAACCATAATGATCCAGCCTGAATCAGAATCATACTTAACTCTGTAATCATCATCCCGGGGTGCCCCTATGTGGGCATGGGAACGACCGCGCTGACTGGCTCCGGCTAAAACAATACGTTCTCCGAAAACATTAATGGTTTTGGCATACTTATCGGTGTCAGGTTTGAAAAAAGATATAAAATGATCAGTTGGAATATTTTTCCATAATGTCCGGGGATGAACCTTCTGCAGATTAGGATCCGGCACAATACCATCTGTTCCGGAGTCTGCGATTCTCTGATTAATCTCTGTAACCTTATCATCAATCCGTCTGCTGTCAGAATTCTGAAACAATGAAGTATTACCGGCATCTGACAATTCGGATAACAAATTCTTATTACCATCAACATTCAACATGTCGCTATGACAGTCTTTAATTTCAACTGCTGATTTAGTAAAAGGAACAGCATGCCCACAGTCACTGTTAACAGAAGAGAAATTCCCCCTTGCTGTCTCCCCAGCAACCTCAATCTTTTTTACCGTCTCATCAACTGTTTTATGATCAACGGCCTCACTATTCCCCCCGGTTGCTTCTACTGAACAATCTGCTAAATTCTCAGAATTTTCACAATCTACAGGGGGACAATTAAGGCATATACTACTTTGATTAGATTTCATTTCTTCAGGTAATAATTCGTGTTGACGCTGTAAATATTCAGCGGACACCACGGAGTCCACTGTGCCTGCAGAGCATTTAACATCACTCTCCGGGGAATTCTTATTATCAGTCATATGTATATACTGTGCTTATTACTATTCGAAATAAAAAGTAATTCATAAAGAAATGAACTATTCTCTATCGAAAATATTCTTAAACTGCCACGCTATTACTCGGTATGAAAGCAAAATAAACCAATGTTACCATTGCTCTTATTACCTACAGTGAAAGTACCAAATATTATGCTATACAATAATGCTTACTTCATCCGGTGGCTGAGGAAGTTCATCAAGTGTTGTAGCCTCCGATTCAGTCTTTTCAAGACTCTGACTACCGGCACTTATAGAAGCTGACACCCATTTAAAAAATGCTTTGATTGACTCACTGTCCGTAGAATCCAAAGATACTACATTTTCAGTAATCTCCTTGAGAACACTATGCTCTGCAGCAGCACCGGCCGCACAGGCTACTATTATGCCTGTTTTAACTTTCTTTAAATCTTCAATTCCTTTCTGGTAATTATCAGTTGGTACACCATCAGTCATAATGAAAACCATTGGTTTCCAGTCACCTTTCTGATTTCGATTACCTTTAACCACCTCTTTACTAATCCTGTCTGCAAGTAAAGACAAAGCCTCACCGAGAACAGTCATACCATTTGCCTCAATACAAGGTGCCGTTACAGAATCAATCTCGGTTAAAGGAAGAATCTGTTCTGCTTTACTGTTAAAAGTAATAATGCTTAAAAAAGCTGTCTCCAACGCATACGGATCACCTCTTAAGGCAGATATTAAAACACTTACACCATTTTTTACTGACTCAATAGGTTCGCCGAACATGGATCCTGAAGTATCAAGCAGCAGGTAGACAGGGAGTCTTCTCATTTGTGTTTATCCTTATTATTCATTATTTACAAAAATATTATATATAAACCAATATCTAATAATTATTAAATATATATAATTGATTACATATTCTTTTAACGTCAATGTTAAAGCTGATATAAAAGGCCAAATGCATCATAAATTAAATACAGAGTGGCTTTTAGAACTTAATCTTATATATAAATACTCATTGAAAGCCGAACATTTCATCAATGATTAATGCAATAAATAGTCTCAAAAATTTAATCAATAATTCTGATATTAATAGATAATTTATTGTCACTAATCTTTTGTATTCTTTTGTATTCTTTTGTATTATTCTGTTACATCTAAAAATAATACCTAATATAAAACCATATTTATATATACATCACTGAGTACTACACTTGACAATTAAAATTCAAAAATAATTCACGTTTGAAACAACAGTTATCAGAAATCAGAAAATAAATACTAACAGCTATATTTTTTTATATTATCAGGATGTAAACTTATATTATTTAAATAAAGTTTACATTTGTTTGTTTTTTTTGACCAAATTTCCCATACTACAATTGTGATCAATCTTTAAAAAAACTGTTTAATAAACAATTATAAGACTCCAAACTTTGAAAAAATATCCCTCTCCCGTTTATATTTTCTGTTTTCAATTAAATGCAATTTCAGTTTGTTTGTAGTTTGCGCAAGTCATATACAAATAAGAACCTCATAAAACTATCCTGCATTTTGATTTACAATGGGAAGCGATTAATAAAATCAATAGTTTAATATTTCAACATAAATAGTACAGCTCCTATATTTAACATTCCTGTTGTATTTTGATTGCATCCTCATACATCATATTCTGTGACCTTTCGTTTCCACCAGGTTTTATATGACTATCGAAAAATCTAAAACGTCCTTAACAACGTAAAAATTCAATACTGTTAAAGCTCCGGAAATTTTTTTATAAATTGAGTAGCAGTTCTTATTAAAAAAAATGAAATGGTAATAGAATATTAAAAATGATTGTTTTTTAAACAACTAAAAAACATCCGTTTTTTTACTTTTAAAACTTCCGGAGACACCCGACAATATCAGTCGATTCAGCCTGAACATTAAAAGGACAGGGCAGCATACCTCCGGTTAATGTAATACTACAGGTTTATTGATTAGTAACGTCTGAGCAGCCGGTTACATAATATTTATAAATTACATAATAAAAATGAATGGATTTCTATTCACAGTCAGCCCCTAGCATACGGTATAAAAAGCCTGCTTTCGAATGAAGCAGTAATACTGCAATCCGTAAGCTGACGTCTGATGCTTTTAATCCATAGCAGGCGTCTCCCATCAGACACCGGTCGTAAATTTTACATTACCGATGGTTAAACCACAGGGCAAGAAGTTTTTTCTCAGACGAGTAATTTACAAATCAACAAAAACAACCATTAACATTAAATGGACAAGAGATAAAACATGGCTACAGCAAAAAACAACAATGACGTCATTGTCAATGCTAATTTATACCGTCATCTGAAGAATGAAAAAATTCTCAGTGTGGAGGAGGAACGTGAATTAGCCATAACTATCAGAGAAAGCAATCAGAATATATGTAAATTCATTGCTGAAGCCATTTTTATTGTTAAGTTCATCCTTAACAAGTACGATGATTTAAACATTGATGAAAACGAGAACAAAAACAGTGTGGAAAGACTCGTAATAGGTTTTACGGAAACAGAAACGCCTGAGGAAGATAAGAAAGGGAAAAACAGCAGTTACTCCGATGAAACCGCCGAACTGCAGGTTGTCGCCCCGCAGAAATTTGCCGAGCTCAGGGAAATCTATAACGAAACAGTAAGAGCCATCAGAAACAACGGTAAAAACGACAGTGAAACCAAAAAGCTGCAGCAGCAGCTCAGGGAGCTTATCGGCACCTTTATCTTCACTCCTGCACTGTTTAATGAAATTATCAATCATATCAATCAGCAGTTCACCAGAATTCTTGAAATCAGCAGAATTTTCAAAGAGCACCTGATTAATAACATGAATGCCGGTATCCGGAACTTTAAAACCCAGAGTCTGCACAGTTCTGCTAAAGGGACAGATTCCGGAGACAGTACCATATACTGGCTTAATTCCATAGATGAGCTTTCTCAAAGAACCAGAAACAAGCTGGATCAGTCACCTGAAATTAAACAGCTGATCCTTAACAGCATTAATAAAATCAATCAGCTTGAACGTTTTACTCATCATGATATCAGTGAAATAATTACCATATACAACAATATCAAGGTGGAATTCAACAAAGGGATACAGGCACGCAATATTATGATCAGGGCCAACATCAGACTGGTAATGTACGAGGCCCGTAAATTCAACAAGGATGATGAAACATTTAATGATCTTACCCAGTACGGCATTCTCGGACTTATCAGAGCTATTGAAAAGTTTGACTATACCTTGGGGTTCAAACTTTCAACCTATGCCACCAGCTGGATAAAGCAGTATATGAACCGGGCACTTTCCTCGGATTTCAAATCCATAAGACTGCCGTCCAACAAAGAGGAAAAGTTGAAAAAGCTGAAAAAATTCAGCAACGATTTTTATAAGAAAAACGGCAGAGAACCTTCAAACAGGGAAATTGCCGCCAAGTTCAACATGTCCGTAAACTCAGTAATCAAACTGAAACTCTACTCCATGCCTACGGTATCCCTGAATGAATCAGTACATAACGAAAAGGGAGCAGATGATCTGTTTATCGAGAACGTCTATCACGTGGAGGATCAGGAAAGTCCTCAGGAAGCTCTTGAATCCGAAGACCTGAACGCCCGAATCAATGATGCACTGCAGGAACTGGCCCCTCAGGAACGAGACATTATTAAACGTCGCTTCGGTATCGGCAGACATGATACCCAGACTCTGGAGGAAATCTCCCATGTATACGGAGTCAAGGCTGAAAGAATCAGACAGATCGAGGAACAGGCCCTTTTCAAACTTAAAACCAACTCCAAATTTGATTTTTTAAAGGATCTGGCGACAGACCTGCCATGATTTCCGGATGTTTATCCGATCCTAAGCAGCTCGCCAAAAACTCATCCCAATCCCCAAAAAAAAGCAGGAGAAGTATAAAAACCTTCCCCTGCTGTCATTCTGTCAGAATAAACTTAAAAGTTTTCCTTTATCCTATTCCCATTCGATAGTTGCAGGAGGCTTGCCTGAAACATCGTAAACCACGCGGCTGATGCCGTTGATTTCGTTGATAATACGGTTGGAGACTCTTCCCAGTAAATCATATGGAAGTTCCGCCCAGTGAGCAGTCATGAAGTCAATGGTCTGAACGGCACGCAGTGAAACCACATAGTCATAACGACGGCCGTCGCCCATAACGCCTACTGACTTAACCGGCAGGAATACTACAAACGCCTGAGATACCTTGTGATACCACTCAGCCTTGTAAAGCTCTTCAATAAAGATGGCATCAGCACGGCGCAGTAAATCACAGTATTCCTTCTTAACCTCACCGAGAACACGTACACCTAAACCAGGACCTGGGAAAGGATGACGGTAAAGCATATCGTACGGAAGACCGAGAGCAAGACCGATCTTTCTCACTTCATCCTTAAAGAGTTCTCTTAAAGGCTCAACCAGACTGAACTTAAGATCAGGTGGCAGACCGCCTACATTATGATGAGACTTGATAACCTGAGCCTTACCGGTCTTGGCGGCAGCTGACTCAATTACGTCTGGATAGATGGTTCCCTGAGCCAGGAATGTTACATCAGTAAGTTTTCTGGCTTCATCGGCAAACACATCAATAAAAGACTTACCGATAGCCTTACGCTTAGCTTCAGGGTCGCTGATCCCCTTAAGGGCGTCAAGGAAACGCTGTTCTGCATCAACATAAATAATGTTAAGACCGAACTTATTACCGAACATTTCCTTAACCTGGGCACCTTCGTTCAAACGGAGAAGACCGTTATCTACAAATACACAGGTAAGTCTGTCGCCGATTGCTCTGTGCAGAAGCAGTGCGGTAACAGATGAATCCACTCCGCCGGAAAGACCGAGCATAACCTTCTTATCACCTACTGTAGCCTTGATTCTGGCAATAGCATCCTCAATAATGGCTTCAGGAGACCACAAACAGTTTAACTTACAAATCTTCTTAACGAAGTTTGCCAGCATCTTTTCACCGCTCTTGGTGTGAGTAACTTCAGGATGGAACTGTACACCGTAGAAATTACGAGCCGGGTCATAAATAGCAGCATACGGACAGCTAGGAGTTGAAGCAGATACCACAAAACCTTCAGGAATGGTATCAACCTTATCACCATGGCTCATCCATACTTCAAGCTGCTTCTTACCGTCTTCATCGATATCACAGATACCGTCAAACAGCGGATTGTCTCCGTTCAGTAAATCAACGGCAGCGTAGCCGTATTCTCTCAGGTTAGAGCTCTTTACACTGCCGCCAAGCTGAGCAGACATAGTCTGCAGACCGTAGCAGATACCGAGTACAGGAACACCTGCTTCAAAAACGTATTCCGGAGCTCTTGGAGATCCTTCATCGTTAACTGAGCATGGACCGCCGGATAAAATAATACCGTCCGGATTAAATTCTTTAATCTGCTCTGCAGTAACATCATTAGCCCAGAGTTCACAGTAAACACCGATTTCACGAACACGGCGGGCAATAAGCTGGGTTACCTGAGAACCGAAATCCAGAATCAGGATTTTTTCATTGTGGATATTTTTTTCCATAATAAACAGTTTTCCTAAATTAAGAAAGCCGGACCACGCATGTCCGGCCTTAACGAACCCTAAAAATTAAATTCTGTAGTTAGGAGCTTCCTTGGTGATGGTAACATCATGAACATGAGATTCCTTGATGCCTGCACCGGTGATCTTAACGAACTTGGCCTTGGTACGCATATCTTCGATTGTGGCACAGCCGGTAAGACCCATTGCTGAACGGAGACCGCCCATCTGCTGATGGATGATGTGCTTTAAGTATCCCTTGTAAGGAACACGTGCTTCAATACCTTCCGGAACCAGCTTGTCAGCTGCATTATCAGTCTGGAAGTATCTGTCGGCACTGCCCTTGGCCATTGCACCGAGAGAGCCCATACCGCGGTATGACTTGAATGATCTGCCGCCGAATAATTCAACTTCACCAGGAGCTTCTTCAGTACCGGCAAACATAGAACCAACCATTACCAGGTTGGCACCTGCTGCAATCGCCTTGGCAATATCGCCTGAATATCTGATACCACCGTCTGCAATAACCTTGATATCAGTACCCTTAAGAGCATCAACGGCATTAGACACTGCAGTAATCTGAGGTACACCGCAACCGGTTACGATACGGGTGGTACAGATTGAACCAGGACCGATACCCACCTTAACAGTGCTTGCACCTGCTTCTGCAACAGCCAGAGCGCCTTCAGCGGTAGCTACGTTACCTGCAACGATATCGATATCAGGATATGCTTCACGGGTAGCCTTGATACGGTCAAGAACACCCTGTGAATGACCGTGTGATGAATCGATAAGAAGTACGTCCACACCTGCTTCAACAAGAGCCTTAACACGTTCTTCGTTACCGGCACCGGCACCTACGGCAGCACCGCAGCGTAAACGGCCGAGAGCATCTTTACATGCATTAGGCTTGCTTTCAGCCTTCTGGAAATCCTTAACGGTAATCATGCCCTTAAGCTTAAAGTTGGCATCAGTAACCAGTACCTTTTCGATACGGTTCTTCTGCATCAGCCCCTGAACGATTTCTCTTGATTCGTTTTCATGACAGGTAACGAGACGTTCCTTAGGAGTCATGATTTCATAAACCTTCTTGGTAAGGTCTGTCACAAAACGTACATCTCTACCGGTAATAAGACCGAGTAAATCGCCTTCGTCATCAACAACAGGATAACCGGCAAAACCGTTCTTATGAGTCATGGCTACGATTTCAGCCAGAGTTGTTTCAGGATGAACAGTAATAGGATCAACCACAACACCGCTTTCAAACTTCTTTACACGGCGGACTTCATCAGCCTGCTTTTCAATTGACATGTTTTTGTGGATAAAACCGAGACCGCCTTCCTGCGCAAGAGCAATAGCCAGACCTGATTCGGTTACTGTATCCATTGCTGCGGATACCATTGGAATATTAAGGGTGATATTGGCGGTTAACTGAGTACGTAAATCTGCTGTATTAGGCAGAACGGTTGAATGAGATGGAACTAAAAGAACATCATCAAATGTTAATGCTTCTTCAACAATTCTAAGCATGTGGCAAAACCTCACATCAAATAAATTAATGGGTAATTTTGCGACAATATTATAAATATTTAGTTGGCAAACGTAAAGAAAAATTTATCATAAATCACATTTTTTGAATAATTTTTTTTATAAATTCTGCAGTTATAAAACAATCCTCTTCTTAGAAAAAGCAGGACAGCCGTTGAAAAGCATCATAAAAACTGTTTTTAACCAAGCTGCTGCTTTTTTTAGAATGTATATTTTTTTATAAAAAGATTAAGTGTGGTAGAATTTCAAACGTATAATTAATCATTATCATGCCTGTTATTCTCATCTGCCGCAACGTTGTGCGCAGCCTTTTATAATGATTAAGGATGCATGGGAAAGGCACTTAATGAACGATTTATAGAATATCAATCAGTATGTTTCTGATAATATCACAGACAACAGGAACCTAAATAAATGCTAAAACTACTGGATCAGATTGGCGGAATAATCACCTATATCAGGAATTTCTTTATTAACGCCATATTTCTCTTACTGCTGCTGTTATTCTTCTTTGCTTTTCTAATATCAGCATCTCTTTCCGGATCAGATGAAATTCTCGATACCAATGAAATAATCTACATTGATATCAGCGACACTATCTACGACGCTCCGCTGATGGAATCTAAAGTAGACAGACTGGTTAACGCCATTAATGGAGTATCCGTCATTCATATCCATACGGACGAGCTGAAGCAGATTTTTGAAAATGCCGCCCACGATCACGACGTTAAAGCAATTGTACTGAATCTGTCATCCACCAGATACATCCGCATGGATACCCTCAGGGAGCTTGAACCGGCCATCCGTAAATTCAAGGATGCCAAAAAGGATCTGATGATCTACTCAGACAGTTATAATCAGTCCACTTACGCTCTGGCCTCATACGGTACCAGAATCGGCATATCCCCTCTCGGCATGGTGGAGATTGCCGGCTGTAACGCCAGAAATCTCTATTTCAAGGATTTTCTCGACAAGGTGAACGTTACGGTATTCACTCCAAAGGCCGGAACTCATAAAAGCGCAGTTGAACCTTTCAACCGTAACGATATGAGTGAACTGGTAAAAACAGAGATGACCGGTATCACCGGCGAACTATGGCAGCAGTACACCGATATCATCGCCAAAAACAGACCGAAAGTTGATATAAACTCCTTCCTGTTTGCCTCCGACAGTCTCCTGGCCATGCAGGAGGAAACTCCTTATTACAATAACGTGTATCAGCAGAAGGGTGTGGTTGACCTTGTTCTTACGGAAGAGGATTTTCTGAATGAGGTTTCCAAGAAGTATGATGTCAAGCTTACCTACAATGCAACATCTCACAGATACACCTTTGATACCGTTTCAGCAGATGAATACTATAACATGATAGTAGACAGAGCTTCCGCCCGCAGATCAAACTCACAGACCGGAAACATCGGTATTATCTACGGTCTGGGCGATATTGCCTATGACGATCCGAATAACTCTGATCTGTCAACCTTCTCTCCGGAACATATCATTCCTCTTATTCAGAAGGCCACTACCAACAAATACAGCGCTCTGGTTCTCTATATGAATACTCCTGGCGGAAGTGTCGATGCATCTGAAGCCATCAGAACAGCCCTGGTCAACTATAAAAAGAAAACCGGCGGCAAGGTTATTGTCTATATGTCAGGCATGACAGCATCAGGCGGTTACTGGATATCAACTGTTGCCGACACCATTATAGCCCAGCCTTCAACCATTACCGGCTCAATCGGTGTTTTCGGTATTATGTTCAACGCTCATAATCTGACCAATGAAATCGGTCTGCACGAGGACGGTGTGGGTAACAATCCTGAAGGCGTTTTCTCTGTTGCTACGGATTTCTCTGAAAATCAAAAGAGAATGATTCAGTATGAAATAAACCGCACATACGAGAAATTCATCAGTCTGGTTTCAGAAAGCCGTAAAATTGATCAGGATGACGTGCGCGAACTGGCTCAGGGTAAGATATATACCGGCAGTAAGGCTCTGGAAATTCATCTTATCGACAAGATAGGCACCTTCAAGGATGCTGTTGAAGAGGCCAAGAAAATTGCCGGTAATTATAAAAACGTGAATATTCTGCTCCCTGACGATCACGGCAACAATATCAACATTGTTACCAGAACTCTCATCAAGGCAGTAGCAAAATACGACAGACCGCTGGCATTAACCATGTTTGACAGCATGATTAAGCAGCATCCGGTTGTAAAAGCCGCCACCCGTAAGGATTACCGCCAGATGGTACAGCCTTATTCATTTGACAATTAAGTGAACTCCTGCGGAGCTCATACTCCGGATAGCATCCGGAATGCCTTATGACAGCATCCGGACGGCAGTTACAGCTTAAATTCAATCCGGTTCAATACATGAACCGGATTTTTTATTCATCCAAAATATCTTTGAGAGCCTCATCAAAAGAACTGTACTTCTTGTAGCGTTCCGGATGCTTCATCATTTCTTCCGCCTCCTCTATAGCTTTTATTGTTTCAGCATTAGGTTCTGACGGAATATCGAACGGCAGCTCACCTCTCGCCACAGCTTCCTCTAAAAATAAAGTAACGGCCGAATCCATATTAAGTCCCAGCTTTTTAAATAAAGCCTCCGCCTTTTCTTTAAGCTCACTCTCAATACTCACGTTAATGATTGATAACGGCATATCATCACCTCTCAAAATATGTAAACAGGCAAACTCATAAGTTAAAGTAATAAGACAAAAAAAATGGCTGTAGCCGGATAAGGCAAAAAAACAGCCATAATCATTTATTCTAAAAAAGGCATCCTTAAAACGGTGCGTTACCGTCGCTTCAACACACCGCTTAAATTCACCAGTTTAATTGCGCCGGGTCAGTGTTGACAGGACGCCCTTCGGTAGAACATTACCGATTTCCCTGTAGTGGTCGGATACAGTTCTGGCCACGCTTCTCTGCATGCTTCTCTTCCGAGACAAGAGTGAGTTTTCCCTGCTGATAACGGCACAGGATCTCTTTGCCGGCTTCTTATATGAAGAGAAGACAATCTGTTCATCAACCTGTTTAAGGAGTTTCATACACAGTGAACAGCATACCGGAATCAGGCCGTTAACGTCACCGAACCGCTCAGGAACCCCGTTTTCCTCTGAAGTATCCATAATGGCACTCCAGGCCATACCGGCAGATGGCTCAGGCAGATGGAAGCAGATATCGTAACGACTGGCGTTAAAGAGAATTATATAACGTTCACCGTTGGCTGCACGATCGCCGATATCCAGCATAAAGGCCTGAGAAACAGGAGATGACCATTCATTATCCTCAAGCTTGCTGCCGTTCGGATGATACCAGTCAACATTATGCTGTACTCCTGCCTGACGCCTGAAATTGTCACCGCTTAACTGCAGATCGGTAAACACCTTCGAGGACCGACGGATTCTGGTCAGGAGACTCACAAAATCGTAAAGATTCTTCTGTGAGATATTCAGATCCCAGTTGACATAGCTGGTATCATTATCCTGACAGTAGGCATTGTTATTCCCCTTCTGGGTACGGGATATTTCATCACCGGCCACAATGTGAGGTATACCCTGGGACAGCATTACAGTGGCCAGCATATTACGCTTAACCTGCTGACGCTTGCGCAGAATGGAAGGATTCTTGGTCGGTCCCTCTTCACCCCAGTTATAGGACACATTATTGCTTGTACCGTCACGGTTATGCTCACCGTTGGCCTCATTGTGACGATCATTGTAACTTACCAGATCCTCAAGGGTAAAGCCGTCATGGTAACTTACAAAGTTCACAGAGGAGTTAACGGAACGGATGTTCTTCGGATAAAGATCACGGGAACCGAGAAGACGGGTGGCAAACTCACCCATTTTTCCCTGATCTCCGCGCCAGAAGGATCTTACAGTATCACGGTATCTGTCATTCTGTTCACTCCACTGGGACGGGAACTGTCCGACTCTGTAGCCGAAACCGCCGATATCCCACGGCTCACCGATAAGAATGCACTGATTAATTACCGGATCTGCATGACAGGCCTTAAAGAAGGTACCATGAGTTTCAAAAGAGTTGAACACATAAGGTGTGGTTTCTCTGGCCACAGTAACCGCAAGGTCGAAACGGAAGCCGTCAACCTGCATCTCAGTAAGCCAGTAACGCATAGAATCAAGAATAATTCTCAATCCCGGCTCACTTGAGGCATTAAAGCTGTTACCACATCCGGTTACATTGGTTGTAGCCTCGTAATTAACGCTCTTATCATTATTGAGCTCATAGACATAGTAATTACGGCTGTCAAAGCCTCTGAATGAAACATTCGGGCCACCGAAGCCGCCTTCAGCAGTATGGTTGTAAACCACGTCAAGGAGCACGGCAATACCGGCACGATGCAGCTCGCGCACCATGGTCTTGAATTCTGTTACTGCATCCTTATAGGCATATCCCGGTTCAGGTGACATGAAGCTGATAGGGTTGTAGCCCCAGTAGTTGGTAAGCCCCATATCCACCAGACGGGATTCGTCCATTTTGGCAAAAATAGGCATCAGCTGAACTGCGGTAATCCCTAGATTCTTGAGATATTTAATAACCTCTGGCTGACACAGACCTAAATATGTACCGCGGTATTCTTCAGGAACCCATGGATTTAACTTGGTAAAGCCTTTGACATGAGTTTCATAAATGATTGTTTTATCCTTGGTAATGCCGGGTTTCTTAACCCCCTGCCAGTCGAAATCACTATCATCCACGACAACAGATTTACTAATGAATTTACCTGAATCATTCAGATAAAGATCGTAATTCCACTGCTGCGGTCTGTTAAGTTTTTTGGCATAAGGATCGAGAAGGAGCTTGGACGGATCAAACATCAGGCCGCCCTTCGGATCATTTGCCCCGTCTACACTGTACGCATAAAGCTGACCGGGCTTAACATCAGTAACAAAGCCATACCATATGCCGTCATGCTTTTCAGGAAGATCAAAACGGACGATTTCCTGTTCGTCATCAGTGTACAGAATAAGAGTAACCCTGGTCGCTTCAGGAGCCCATACACTAAAATTACAGCCCTTATCACGGACAAAGGCCCCTAAAGGGGCCTCTTTTCCGGACATGAGCATAAAATGCTCATTTGTCATATTTTATTAATCTCCTATACGCTTAATAAAAATTGTAGCTAACGGAGGAAGATTTAACACAATTGAATGATACTGACCATGCCATGAAATATCTGAAGCCTCGAATACTTCACCGCCAACATCATAATTACTACCCCAGTAGCACTTACTATCAGTATTTAAAACTACCTTATACTTGCCCTTTGTAGGAACACCTAAACGGTAGCCTTCATGGGTGGTAGGAGTAAAGTTACTTACTGCGATTATTGAATTTTCACCATTAGCATCACGGCGCATCATAGCAAAGATACTGTTCTGGTAATCACTATGATCTAACCACATGAAACCAATCTTATCATAATCAGCAACATATAAAGCAGGTTCAGATCTGTAGAGATTGTTCAGATCCTGAATCAGTTTCTTCTGTCCCTGATGCTTGTCAAACTGGAGCAGCCACCACTGCAGCTGGCTGTCATGATTCCATTCTGCAGACTGTGCAAATTCTGTGCCCATAAAGTTCAGCTTCTTACCAGGATGAGCGTACATATAACCCATGTATGCTCTCAGGTTTGCAGCCTGCTGCCATTCATCACCAGGCATCTTGTAGAGCATTGACAGCTTGCCGTGTACAACTTCGTCATGAGAAATTGACAGAATGAAGTTTTCATCATAGGCATAAATCATGGAGAAGGTCATTTCGCTGTGATGATACTTACGATAGATAGGATCCTTCTTCATGTATTCAATAGTATCATGCATCCAGCCCATGTTCCACTTGAAGCCGAAACCGAGACCACCGGTGTAGGTAGGACGGGAAACTCCGGCAAATGCAGTAGATTCTTCCGCAATGGTCATACACTGAGGATAGTTCTTGTAAACTTCTTCGTTGAACCATCTTAAGAGACTGATTGCTTCGTAGTTATGATTACCGCCGTCAACGTTAGGTACCCATTCACCGGCCTTACGTGAGTAGTCCCAGTAAAGCATTGAAGCAACGGCATCAACACGCAGACCATCGATGTGGTAGTAGTCAAGCCATACCAGAGCACTGGCTACAAGGAACTGACGGACAGTTTCACGACCGAAGTCATATATGTATGAATTCCAGTCCGGATGCCAGCCGCGGCGAGGATCTTCGTATTCATAAAGAGGAGTACCGTCAAAACGGGCTAAACCATGAGAATCTGAAGGGAAGTGAGCAGGAACCCAGTCAAGAATAACACCGATACCAGCCTGGTGACACTGATCAACGAAATACTTGAAGTCATCTGCAGAACCGAATCTGCTGGTTGGAGAGAACAGACCTACCGGCTGATAACCCCATGAACCGGAGAAAGGATGTTCCATGATTGGGAGGAGTTCAACATGGGTATAACCCATTTCCTTTACATAAGGAATAAGTTCAGCTGCCATTTCTCTATAACTTAAGCTGTCGCCGTTTTCATGACGCTTCCATGAAGCGAAATGAAGTTCATAGATTGACATAGCCTGCTTTAACTTATCATTCTTCTGGCTTTCCACCCATGCTGCGTCATTCCACTGATAACGTTTCTGGTCGTAAACAACAGAAGCAAATGAAGGATACTGTTCTGCATAAAAACCGACAGGGTCTGACTTGTGAGGCAGACGGTTGCCGAGCGGATCCTTCAGCTCATATTTATAACGTTCACCTTCACCGATACCTGGAACGAACAGAACCCATTCACCCATGAGACTTCTCTGCATAGGATGACGGCGGCCGTCCCAGAAGTTAAAATCACCGATAACACTTACATTGCTTGCTGACGGAGCATAAACAGCAAAACGAACACCCTTGATCTTCACACCGTCAACTTCAATTTCAACAAGCTGAGCACCCATAGTACGATAAAGGTTGGCAGCTTCGTTACGCATGGTTGACAGACCGGCATAGGCCTGTTCACGGAACTGGTACGGATCAATCACCTTAACAACAGAATCCTGATAGGTTACATTGAAAAGATAGTTGAATTCACTGCCTGCGTTAGGGAAGTTTAATTCAAAAAGGCCTTCCTCCTCAACGCGATTCATAGTACCGAGCTTCTTTTTACCATCGATGCTCATTACATCTACGCTGAGAGCACCAGGAAGCCATGTTCTAAGAAGATAGCCGCTCTGACCTTCCGGATTTTTCTGGAGACCAAAAGTTTCAAAAGGCTTAGCCAGTCTGGCATTATTTAAATCATCAATAAGCATTAAGTGTTCCTTATTTTATTTTTGCTGTACTACTTACTTTATTTATTCTTATACTTGGGCACATCAAAAAAATGTTGGCCTCTGCAAAAACTACTCTCACCGGACATTTCTTGGTTCCGGAGGTAGACAGAATATCTTAAATCGCCGAAGCAACAAGAATATCTGTACAGAATTGTATATATCCTTAGATTATTACACTTTTTAGAAAAATTTAGGTTAATGATTGCGAATATTGTCGATTGGATCATTATATTTACAATTATTTCTGCACATAAAAAAAATGAAAACGATTTTTATTTATAAAAATTTCATTGATTATTTTTGATATCGTGTAAAAATGACTGTTTTTCAATCACAACTAATTATTATATCTCAAACAATATTGATATATTATAATTCTATACAGTTATATGTATATCTATTAAACAAATAGTCTAATACTGAAAAATATATTTTTTAATAAAACAAAATATATAAATACCTTTATGGCAGCATCAGCCGATACAATCAGATGATAATATTTTTGAGAGCACAAAAAAGGGGGCTGTGCGCCCCCCTCCGTATTCTTACAAAACAAAATCAGATCAGATTAGTTTCTGCTGGCCTTGGCACGAGCTTCAGTCATCTTCTTGAGAAGTGACTTGATTTCACGGTTTGAGAAAATCTCGCTCAGGTTCTTGCTAATCTTACGTCTCCAGTTAGGATATTCGTTTGAAGTACCTGGAACATTAACTGGCTTATCCATACCTAACCAGTCTTCGATCTGAGTACTGAACAGAGCACAGTTACCGAGACACATGTGAATCTGCATGCCGTCTCTGAGCTCCTTGCTCATCGGACAGTTATGAGCATCTCTTGAAACCTTATCAGAGATAACCTGATGCCAGTGCAGACTGTCAAGAATTCTCTGCTGGTCTTCAGTACGAGCTGCACTGATAGAAGCAACTGCAGCATCATCATATAAACCGAGCTGCTTACCGAGAGTAAGGTCACTGTGACTCCACCAGCCTTCAATAGTAGGCATATCGTGGGTTGACAGTGCACTCATAGCCTGTTCAACGTAATCCTTAGGAGAAATGAAGCCACCGTCGGTTTCACTCTTTTCCCAGAAGAAAATCTTATATGAATGGATACCGGCATCACGGAGAATTGACTTCATTTCTGCAGGTACTGTACCAAGATCTTCACCGATGATGAGACACTTGTTACGCTGAGACTCGAGAGCAAGAATACCAACCAGATCATGAACACGGTAGTAAACATATACACCCTGCTTTGCAGATGCTGCAGGAGGAACCCACCATAAACGCAGAAGTGACATTGCATGGTCGATACGTAATGAGCCGCAGTGCTGCATATTGGATCTGAACAGATCAATAATAGGCTGATACTTGGCACCGATTAACTTCATAGGATCCATTGGAGGTAAACCCCAGTTCTGTCCTAAAGGTCCTAACGGATCTGGTGGAGCACCGACAGATGCCTTCACACAATAGAGACTGCCGTTAGCCCAAATTTCCTCTGAACCTTCAGACACACCTACAGCCAAGTCTCTGTAGATACCTACAGTCATCTTAGCATCCTTTGAAGCCTGATGAGCCTGTTCTAACTGTTCGTCAGCAATGAACTGGAGATACATATAGAACTCAACATCCATTTCATGGAGATTCATCCATTCCTTTGCAACGTAGTCACTGTATTTCTTAAAACCGTCTCTCCATACAGGCCAGCCCCATGCATTATCTCTGTCAATCTGATAGAAATGATTCATAAGAGCATCATAACCTGCCATAGCCTTCAATGATTCGCCACCGCGTTCCTTGAATTCGGCATATGCTTTACCGCGCTTGGTACGGTTATCGAAAAGACTCTTCTGACCTTCAAAAAGCTTACGTAAAACTTCGAGCTTGAGTTCCATTACGCCGGTATAGTCTACGTAATCCTTTTCACGCAATTCCTTTAACTTCTTCTGGAACGGAGCAGAAGCAACATACTTGCGGACTTCATCATTCTTCTTGAATTCATCAGTATTTTCAGGGTTAATGTAGATTACATTAAGCCATCTGCGTGATGAAGGGCTGTACGGACTTGCTGATTCAGGATTTGCAGGATATGCTGCATGGATAGGGTTAACACCTACAAAACCGGCACCGTTTTCAGCCAGATATACAATTAAATCCTTGAGATCACCAAAATCACCGATACCCCAGTTCTTTTCAGATCTTAAAGCATAGAGCTGAACGCTAGGACCCCATACCTTGGCCCCCTGTTCAATGCTTTCAGGCTTGTAGCAGGCACGAGGACAGATGATAAGACGCATCGGATTGAATGTTCTTTCAACTGTCTTAAAGGTAATATCGTGATAGCCGAGAGGCAGTGCAACAATCAGGTTTGTCTTGTATTCGATGTACTCAATACCGTTTACAGTACGTGAATATGCACGAGTATTTTTGTCAACTGAGAATTTACCCTGACATTTAACGCCGTTTTCTTGAACAACGTGATATTCAATTTCATTGTTAGACTCATTTTCTGTAAGTCTTAAGGTAATTTCTATTGCCTTGTTTTCAGTAGTTACAAAAACAGGTTCTGTACCACTTACAAACAATGCATCCTGTTCTGCTCCGAACTGAGCTGCCAATGCTTCCTGATCGTCAACATTATAGCCCAGCGCCTTTAAACACTGGAGCTTGCATTCATCTGAAATAATTACCTGCTGACCACTAGCATCGATGTATTCACTTGCGATACCACGTGCGTAAGCAATCTGTTCAATTAAATTAGCCATATTTATAAAATTCCCAATTAGAATAGGTTGTTTATTTCCTTATATTTTATCAGAATTCAAAAAAAATGTCGGTCAAATTTTAATATTTAATATGAATATTTCATCAAATTTGCATTTTATACAGTAGCATAATATTACCGGTTTATATTTTATTCTATGTATTTAACAATCAGAGGCTACCGAGCACAATTTATTTGTTATATTATTCTATATATAAATAATCTGAATTAATACATACTTAACATTTAATAAAAACTGGTTTCACAAATTCTGATTTTTTCTTTTTAAAAAATTTTTTGTCATTTTCAGAGACTGAAATTTTGAATTATGTGATAAATATCACATGATTAGATATGTCAGCCCCCGAGAAAAACCGATTAAGGCGTTCGAATTATTTTCTAAAAATCCAATCCAGTTAACAAAATATCAATTGATTTTGTTTTATTTTTGTGCATTTTTACCACTTAAAATTAACCGATACTGTAAAAATAAAACTCACAAAAGAATACATCACGGGAATCCCCTTTTTCCCTGTAAGTCTGCAGACGTTTTTAGAAAAAACCACCGGATAAGAAAATTTCCTGTAAAATTTCAGATAAAAGCATTTCATGAATAATCAATAAAAAAAACAGACAATAGTTAGTTTACTCTGCCTCACAGTCCTTTACGGATTTCATAAATCACAGCATTCAATTACGTTTCAGTACCAGATATTTAAACAACTCAGCAATATCAGGCCATACTCATATAAATTCACAAAAATGCTAGTCATCAGGCATTACAGTGCTCCTAACATTGATTAATAAGAAGAATTGATAAATGATATACCTAAATAAAATGAAAACTGACCGCAGTATCCCGCTTAAACGTAAAGATATAAGAGAACTATCTGCAGTCAGACCGGTAGCTTTTAATTCAACAGAAACGGAGGAACCGTGATGTTCAAACTGCCCACCCATATAAAACCAAAGTATCTGTGCCTCTCTATACTCGCACTGTCTTTATGTGCAGCTGCATCAACTAAAATGGAGGATTACATTAACTTTACACTGAAGATTGAAGATTCAATGGGCAAAGGAAAAATAACCGGGGCTTTTGCCATGAAGGATAATCTGAATCCGGAAAATCACCAGATAGACAGTACCTCAAGAAAAATGTTGATTCAAAGAGTAGATCAGAATAATAAAACAATCTGGAAGGTACAGGACTTTGTTCAGGACTGCGAAGTTGACAATTCATTAGAGCTTGCCGCCCCTGTTACCATAACAGACCTTGACGGCAACGGATACAATGAAATATGGATGGTATACCGACTCGCCTGTCGTGGCGATATCAGTCCATCAGCCATGAAAATCATAATGTATGAAGGTACCACCAAATATGCCATGAGAGGAGAAAGTCTAGTCTATTTTCCTGACGGGGACGGCGGGATGCAGGGTTCCGGAGGAAGCTACAAATATGATGAAGCCTTTGCCGACGGCAAATCCGAATTTCTTTCTTATGCAAAATCACTCTGGGAACGGTATAAACGGGAATTTTAACAGCTATCCTCTGTCATTCCCTGAAAAATACAGATGACAGAGGACAATATGAATTATATCCTTTCTGTACATCTCATCTTTTCCACTAAATTTTGTAGAAAAGGAAAGTAGTGTATACATGTCACCAACCTTCCTACGGACGCCAGCATATAAAAAATTGCATTCACCATAACAGAATGACAGACTCGGCAATGAACGCATGTTTTGCAGATGAACCAGGTTATGAAAATATTTTATTCATGTAAAGTGCTCGGTCTGAGGATGCATAGCTCTAAATTTCAAACCATGTCATAACAAAATGTTTTAGCTCGTGGGAATGAGCCATCAAAATTTAATGCTGACCGATCCATGAATACAAAACATGATATATATCTGAGTTTTACGGACTTATGCAGTAATACCAGCATATCAGCTGTATCTGGTCTGTATCATTTACCAAGAGTTCATGCAGGCAGCACCGGCCTTTCCTTCATTATAATTGATATTTTTTTACCTAATTAATTGTCTCCCTGCTTTATACCGTCTGATATAATTCAATATAAAATCCACAAACCATCAAAAATGTTTACGAATTCAAGCTTTTTTTTAAACATTTTAGACTTTATTCACAACACAGCCTAGACACTTAAAAATGTTGTCTATTAACAATAAATGTACTATAATACAAGCCAATTCAAGCAATAAGCTTTTTTAAGGCCTTAAACATGTTTCATAACACAGGTTTTAAGGTTGTTTTCACTAACCATAATTTTAGGTATTAAGACATTATGACTACTAAAGTTGGTATTAACGGTTTTGGCCGTATCGGTCGTTTCGTATTCCGTGCTGCTCAGACTCGTCAGGACATCGAAATCGTTGCAATCAATGACCTTTGCCCAGTTGACTACTTAGCTTACATGTTAAAGTATGATACTATGCACGGTGCTTTCGATGGTACTATCGAAGCTGACGTTGCTAACAACACCCTCATCGTTAACGGTAAGAAGATTCGCGTTACCGCTGAAAAGGATCCTAACAACCTTAAGTGGGATGAAGTTGGTGCTGAATACGTTGTTGAATCAACTGGTATTTTCTTAACTAAGGAAAAGGCTCAGGCTCACATCAATGCTGGTGCTAAGTACGTAGTTATGTCTGCTCCTTCAAAGGACGACACTCCAATGTTCGTATGTGGCGTTAACTTCGACAAGTACGTTAAGGGTACTCAGTTCGTATCTAACGCTTCATGCACCACTAACTGTTTAGCTCCTATCGCTAAGGTATTAAACGATAACTGGGGTATTGCTGACGGTTTAATGACTACTGTTCACTCAACTACTGCTACTCAGAAGACTGTAGACGGTCCATCATTAAAGGACTGGAGAGGTGGTCGTGCTGCTGCTGGTAACATCATCCCTTCATCTACCGGTGCTGCTAAGGCTGTAGGTAAGGTTATCCCTGAACTCAACGGTAAGTTAACCGGTATGTCAATGCGTGTTCCTACCCTTGACGTTTCTGTAGTTGACTTAACTGTTAACTTAAAGAAGCCAGCTAAGTACGAAGAAATCGTTGCTGCTATGAAGGCTGCTTCTGAAGGCGAATTAAAGGGCGTTTTAGGTTTCACTGATGAAGCTGTTGTATCTTCAGACTTCTTAGGTGATACTCGTACTTCTATTTTCGACGCTAAGGCTGGTATCGCTTTAACTGATACTTTCGTTAAGGTTGTTTCTTGGTACGATAACGAAATCGGTTACTCTAACAAGGTTCTCGAATTAATCGCTCACATGAAGAAGGTTAACGGTTAATTTGAATTTATCTTATTAACTTAGTTAGATAAATGTTCAAAAAGAGAGTCGTCAGACTCTCTTTTTTTTATCTATATCTTAGCACTAACATTTGGTCTTTAACTATAATCCCGCATTCCGGATGCTGAATCATAGTTCCGGCACCAAAGGTTTTCTTCCGATAAAAGCTCTGTTTCCCTGTCCCAGAATCACAGATAAAATATAATAGATACACGATCTAGGGCACGACCAAACCAGTGGTTCACTGCAGATTCGATACCTACCGTCTCTTATTCAGGCAAAGTATATAAGAAAAAAATAAGCACAGGATCTGTAACACCATTCCTTCTACCGGTCTTGAAATTTTACTGTTTTACGAACAAAAAAAATGCGCAGTTAAACAGTCTGCGCATGTTATTAAAAACTCAATACCTTTAGGATTATTTAAGCTTCTGAAGTGCAGCAATACGATCCTCAAGTGAAGGATGAGTTGCAAAAAGTCCACCTAAATTAAAGCTACTGATACAAAGAGCCTGAACTGTTTTTGAACTGTTCATTTCTCCTTCACTTGGCTTAGTTTCACCTCCAAGAGCACTCAAAGCCGAAATCATTCCTTCTGCACCTACAGCCTCAGCCGAGCCGGCATCAGCACGATACTCTCTCCATCTGGAGAACCAGGATACCACCATAGCTCCCAGGAATCCGAAAAGCAGCTGACAGACAATGTAAACAGGCCCACTTATTGCTGAAGACGATCCCCTTCTGCCATTATTATTACTCATGGCAGCCGCTATAACGGTGGCAAGAACACTGGAAATAACCATTACAAAGGTATTCACAACACCCTGAATAAGAGTCATAGTTACCATATCACCATTTGAGACGTGACTCATTTCATGACCTAATACGGCTTCAACCTGTCTCTTATTCATTTTTTCAAGCAGTCCGGTAGATACGGCAACTAAAGCACTGTTGCGATTCCAGCCGGTAGCAAAGGCGTTCATGGTGCGGGAAGGATAAATACCGACTTCCGGCATATCTACATCCTTCTTTTTGGCAAGTTGCGCCACAGTTTCAACAAGCCATTTTTCAGCTTCATTCTGCGGATAACTGATTACCTGTACACGCATTGATCTCTTGACACTATATTTTGAGGCGAAGAGACTGATGAGTGAACCACCTATACCTAATACAGCCATGATACCCATGTACGGAATAAGCTCAGATGCACTTATAGGCACTCCGACAAAAGCACAACCTAAATAGATTGTAAAACCGCCTACAACAAGAATTCCTAATACTGTTAAAAAATATACTACTAGTCTAATCATTCATAACCTCAAATATTATCATTTTATCTGATAGTAATTCTGCAATGTTTACACAATACGCCATTCATTATAATTTATAAAGACTTTGTTACGCAGAAGACTTAAAATTGCCCGATTAATCCTTTTAAAACTGTTATCCTATTAAAAGAGCCTCATTAAGATTATGTCCGGCTTCGGTAAATGAATGAGCCGGTTCATAAAAAACCTCCCCTAAAAACGGACAGTCGAGCATTCCTTTAAGAGTATCAAGATTCTCCTCATAATAAGGCATCACCTGAGGCCCGGGGGTATTGGCTATAAATCCCTTAATCCGGTATCCTCTGCTGCGTATATCATTAACGGTAAGCAGAGCGTGGTTCAGGCAGCCTAGCTTCATCCCCACCACAACAATTATCTCCATTTTTTTCAGGGAAGGCCACGAAGGAAGCACCTCTGTTTGTGAAACCGGCAGCATCCAGCCTCCGGCTCCTTCCGTAATAATCACATCAGCATTACTCTCCTCAGCCTTAATGAGCCCGGCATCCAGCCCTGAAAAGGTAATGGGAATATTCTGCTTCATAGAGGCAATATGCGGTGCTATAGGCTCTTCAAACGCATAAGCAGTAATATCCATAGGGTTAAGAGAAATACCGGAAGCCGCAATATGACTTGTTAAATCCGCATTCTCTCCGTTTTCAAAACCGGCAACTACTGGTTTATAAGGCCTTACCGTCAGACCGTTTTTTCTTAAAACAGACGTTACCACACAGGCGCAAAATGTTTTACCGACATCGGTATCGGTTCCCGTTACAAAATAATACTTACTCATTTCCGTTCCAGCTGTTCTGCTAATGTTAATTATATGGTCATGCCATTCAGTTCATGCCGTTTAGAGGCAATACTCCACCGTCTGCCACTGAGGTTCATTTTGTCCTTGATAAGCCCCGTCTCCTGAGAAAAACCCGTAATAAGGCATTATTGTGACCGGACACTGCATATTATCCCGCAGTTTTTCATTCAAAATGAACTAAATATTTTTAATAACTCTCAAATATCTATAGAAGAATAGATAATTTTCATGACATTTTATCTTCTTTCATGCATATTTAATATGCAGTACGGAGTGCTATCTTATGCAAGGCATTATTATTAAACTTCCTCAGAAAAGCAGTATTGGCATAATATTAGGTTATGACTTCAACCGCTATGTATTTTCCATTGATGATGTGGATCCCAGGTTAAAGCCGGCCATTTCTGACGAGGTTGATTTTAC
Source organism: uncultured Pseudomonadota bacterium (assembly GCA_900315145.1). GTDB lineage: Bacteria > Pseudomonadota > Gammaproteobacteria > Enterobacterales > Succinivibrionaceae > Ruminobacter. The sequence continues at coordinate 52,414 of OMYE01000001.1, forward strand.
ACCATATTCCGGCAACAGGAACAGAATATGTCACCCGCTTCATAAGTCTGCACATATAAACAGCATTGTTCATTATGTTTTTCCGGAAGACTGCAATAATATTAAACTGAGTCCGCTGTACTCCCCGAAAAAACTGAAGATCATTTTCAGTTCAAAAAGCTATCTGATACGCGGGGAAGGAGCGTCCAGGGAGCAGGCTTTAGAGGCCATGACAACTCTGGCCCGTAAGTCCGGATTTACAGCAGTTACCGATCTCACGATTCAAACAAAATACCGCCGTTACCTCAATGATATTATCTATGTTTTTGAGGGGATTCCGGCTATTGACTCATCTCTTATTCAAACCGTGGATCTTAAAGCCGTCGATTTAAAAAATCACAATACTACCGCAGAGAGCATAAATAAAGATAATGCCGAGACCGCCGGAAACACTGCTGATAACTCAGCAGCCCCAGATATTCCACAACATGAAGGAAGATCATTTTTAATGGAAAAAGCCCGCCCGATTGTCAGAACCATTAAAATCAATGATATGGAGCACCGGGTATTCCTTCATCCGGCCGATATCAAAAAAATATCCCCGAATACTGTTAAAAAATACGTTCTGCGCATGATTATGTTTGTGATTATGCTGCTCCTGCTGCCTCTGTGGATGAAAACCATCTTCTCCTCAGAAGATCTGGTTTATGCTTATATAAGTCTTGTAGCGGGGATCTTTATCGAAACTGTTCTCGCCATAATCTCCTACTACATATTCCCGCACTCAAACTGCAGCTATTTCATCCGCAGAACTTTTGTGCCACCGGTATTCTTTCTCTAATTCCTATGGTAAAGTTAAACTTAAAAAGCCCGTTTCTTAAAGAAACGGGCTTTTATTTATATTGTTTCTACCTCTGATAACTGCTGACGGGCATACTCAATAACCGGAGTCAAGGTACCGTCAGGCAGAATGATTAAAGGAAGTTCTCCATATTGATTTCAGCACCATTGGCATTAATCTTGCCGTTCTTTATGGTTACTGTAGCAGTGTAGGTATCATTTTCAAACTTCAGATACTTCATCATAACCAGACTGTCCAGGAATGCTGATGCGGACTTATCGTAAACATCAAGAAGCTTCTTGCTGGCTGCGAATTCAATATTCACATCATGCTCCTCCATTATGCTTTCCACCCCCTTGGACGCTACACTGACGTCAAGCTTAAGATCACCGTGACTGGTTTTGATACTGTTGTCAGTACGGGCATCAACAACCTGATCCTTCATCATTTCTTCAATCATGGAATCGCTGTCAGTACCATCGCTGCTGTTTAACATATCAGAAATAAGCTTTATGTTCTTATCGGTTATCTTATTTAATACCAGCTGATGATCAATGCTGTTGATTACATAATCCTTAGGAAGGGTCAGACCGCCGGAAAGACTTTCACTTAACTTGTTGAATTTAAAACCGGAGATTTTAATGTTAGTGGTAAGAGCTGATTCATTAGCCTTTTTCTGGGTATTTTCAAGAGAGAATCCTAAAACTGCGCTGTCAACACTGACTCCCAGCTCTTCAGTGTCAACAACAATGTTGCTTAAAGTCAGGTCTGAACGGTTCATAAAGGAAAGCATTATTCCTTCACCGTTGCTCTTAACACTGCCGATGCTGATATTGTTCTTCTTTTCAGTATCGTAGCACTTTACAAAATCCAGACCGCTCTTCTGAGGAATAGCGGAGGCACCGCCGGTGAGGTATTCAACAACCTTAGTGTACTCTCTTTCAATCTGCTCCTTGGTAAAGCGGGAATCAGCTCTGTAGGTACCGACATCACAGTTAAAATCCTCATCCTTAACTTTAAAGGAGAAAGGCTTGTTTTCAAAAGTTACTGTTCCTAATGCGGAAAGATAATCGAAATCAAAGAAGCCCTTGTTCTCAGGATACTGCTTAATTTCAATATATTCATTAAGCTTCTTGAAGAATGATGATTCATAATCCACTGCAAACTCTGAATGAGATCCCTTGATGGAGAATGAGGTATTCATATTAACTACGATTTCATACGGTTTTTCATCATTCAGATCAACCTTAACGACGATTTTATCCTTTCTGTCTGAATATCCTTTTTCAACATTCTCATAGGAGACATTCGGATTGGAACTCATCTTGTTCAGAGTTTCCTCGAAAGTCTTCTGACCGGCGTAAACTGATACGGGCTGGGCGGCACTTGCCACAGTAATACCGGCTGCAACAGCTGTAAGAGCCAGTTTAGTGATAGTTTTCATCTTTTCATTACTCCTTGCAGGTTATTATGATACCGTCAGCAGTATAACCAGCATCCATGCTCACGGTCTTTATATTTGCATATTCCGCAGACTGAAGCCTTACATGATTTCCGCTTCTGCTACCACCGTTATGCCGGAGGTATTCAGTCCGGGGATATTTCATAAAATTATTAACTTACTTTTGCATCATGCATCTTGGCAATCAGTCTTCTGCTCTCTTCCATAAAGCTTTCAGCGAGCGGACCGAAGAAATCCTTGGTCATACTGAACTGACGGATAAACTCCTCTCTGTCCCCCTTCTTCAGCAGTTCAATAGAATTCTGAATCTCCCTGCTGTAACGCTCAATTATTTCAATATTGCGTCTGTTAGAGAGAATTATATCAGCGTAGAGCACCGGATCCTGGGCAAAAAGACGTCCGACCATCATAAGTTCCATATGATAAATCGGCGAGCTTAACGCCATCAGAGTATTTAAATCAGGATTCTCTCTGGCCATAAATACGCCGTAGCAGAATGTAGTGAAATGTCTTAAGGCCTGAATATAGCTCATGGCCTCGTCATGCTCACTGGCGGTATATTTGCGCACCAGAGCCCCCCAGAGAGTCATCTGATCAATAACCCAGGCGGATTTTTCAGGAGAACGGCCTTCAACGGCAATTATAAGCTGCTTGGCCATATTGGAAATATCAGGTCCGAACATCGGATGCAGACCGAGTACCGGGCCCTGATGCACCTCGTGCATAATATTCATCGGCAGGGTCTTCACGGAAGTGAAATCCGCGAGCACACAGTCATCACTCAGCAGGCCTTTAAGCTTTCTCATTACCTCCTCGGTGACATCAATAGGCACACAGACAATCACCAGTCCGGCACCGGCAAAAATCTCCGCAGATCTGTCCCAGTCCCGGTGTCCCATTACCTCAACACTGTATCCTGACGCCATGAAAAGACGGGTGAATATTCTGCCGATTCCGCCGCGACCGCCGATTATCACGATTTTTCTGACATCCGGATTAACGCACTTGAAACCTACATCATTCTCCGCACCGTATGACTCTCTCATTACGCGTCTCAGCACATCTTCAGCAAGATCCGGATTAAGTCCGAGCTCCTCAGCCTGACTGCGGCGCTTCGCAATCAGTGAAAGTTCTCTTTCCGGAACATATACCGGGGTACCCTCTTTACTTTTAATCTGTCCAACCTGCTTCACCAAATCAAGGCGTCTGCGCAATACTTTTAACAGCTCACTGTCATTCTGATCAATCTGAGCCCTTACTTCATCTAAAGTCATATCTTTTCGTTTTTTCGTTTTAAATCTTAATAAATTAAATCAAGCTAATCTTTTGCAATGGATACCGGAAAACCGGATGAGCATAATTTACCGGAAGGCTATTCCGAATCAATCTCATCCATATAATCCTCCAGATTCTCGTCAATCTTTTCCGGCTGTGCCTGAGCCTCTTTACCTGACACCAGACCTTCCTCATACATGAGATAGAAATCTCTCGCCTGAAGATAAGGATCAAGAGAGTTAGACAGCACCTCATCCTGATCCAGAACTGCCGCTCTGCTGTCGACGGCATTAAAGCCCCAGAAGATGAGGTTTGCCCAGTAAGGGAAATAGGTGAACGGGAAATACAGTGTATCGACGGTACTGCCGATATAGCTGCGGTAGGTACCGATACCGAGACCAGGAACCACTACATAGGCGCCCTGATCCACCCCCCATCTGCCGAGAACGGTATCCATGGTCATACGCTTTCTTTCCATGCCCATGAATTTGGCCACATCAATACATCCGGCAAGACCGATGGTGGAGTTGATACCGAAACGTACGGCACTGATACCGCTGTCCACCGGCTCCCATACCAGAAGATTGTTTACGGTGTTGTTGACTTCTCTTAAATTCTGATAAACATTGGAAAGACATACACGAACCACTTCCGGAACATAATCAACGTAGGCAATGGATACCGGTCGAAGGAGATTCTTATCTAAAAAATCGTAGTTAACCGTCCAGCCTATCTTCCGGTTAGGTGTTCCGTACACATCCAGAGCATCCCCGGGGAGATATTCATAACCATAGGTATAATCCCTGTCGATATTCACTACATTACGGGGGGACATAATACTTACGGAAGATCTCGAAGCCATAGCTGATTCCGAAGCTAATAAAGTAATACCGGCTGCCGCCAGCACTAATGAATATCTAACAGGCTTCATAATGAATACCTCAATATAGCAAATTTACACCACGGTTTGACGTTTAGCCGTCACTCCTCCCCTATTATACTTTATTTTTATGAGTTCCGTTATTTATTAGCACTAAGCTTTTCAGTAAAGATAACGTTTTTTCATGCATAAAATTTGATTATTGCTCATTAAGTATTATAATTATAAGGAAGAGAATAAAAGTTACATATTATCAATAGTTAAAATATTGCAGTTTTAAACAGTCAGAACCTGCCGCCCCTGCCGGTGGTGATTATAACCTGGCTAAAGGAACAGGCATCTGAGGTCATAAACGAAAGAAGGATAACTACCATGTATAAAATAATACTGAAAACGGCTGTTACCGCCCTCGTCCTGTTTTCCGCCACAGTTACCATTGGCAGTGAAATACCGGGGGTTACGTCATCCGCTTATAAGGAAAGCTCCGCATACCCTGCGGATGATTCAGCTGTTATCACCGGAGATGCCATGATAAGCACCGCCATGAAAGTCTTTAAAGACACAGGCAGTGAATTCCTGCTTGCCGCAAATCATACAACGGTGTACCGTGATCGATACGGCAACAAGGTAGGAACCGCCTCCTCCGACGGTAACGGCCACACGGTTTACCGGGACAGGTACGGTAACAAAACAGGATCTGCAGTAACTGACAGAACAGGAAGAACCACCATACGGGACAGATACGGCAATAAGGTAGGAACGGCCACTACCGATTCACGAGGCAGATCTGTGATAAGAGACAGATACGGCAACAAGGTGGGAACCGTTGAATCCGACAGACGCGGTAAAGTAACGGTAAGAGACAGATACGGACGTAAAACTGCAGAAAGCAGATAACAGGACGTACTGCCAGAAAATAAATTTAATAAGACGTATAAGTATGAAAGTTCCGGCAGAGTATGACATATAAACGCTGTGTCAGCAGCCGGTTTATTTTTCATTAAGCTTTTTGACATAGGCGATAGTCTCGGCAATCACACTGTATACCCGGCTGTCGCTGTTCTTTTTCTGTTTGGTTTCCGATCTGTTGATGTCCGGATCCATACTCGGATGCATACTGTAACCGAGATCTGAAGCCATGGATACCACATCGTCGGAAATCTTTTCCCTGACCTCTAAAGAGGCAGGTTCCCTGTTTTCATCTTTCATAATTTTTCCTGAGTCAAACCAAACATCCTCAGTCCCCTACATCGTCGGCGGATAAACGGTACCCATGCGGCAGTTCAGCGCCAGAACATTCAGTCCGTGATGCTCTAAACTTCTTCTGTAATCGTCGGAAGTACTGTTGACAAGCTGCATGGTTTCGAATTTTTCAGCGACGATATTGATTTTTATACTGTTATCATTAAATTCAGTAAGGAACTGTACCGGCCCCTTATTCTTAAGTTCAAAGAAGAAAATAATTTTCCAGCTGACATTATCATCATCTCTTTCTCTGGTCACATTGATGCCACCCTCACGACCTCCCTCAAAAAGCGGCGGTAGCGGCACAAAAGGAGCCAGACCAAGTTCATTGGTAAAACTGCATAAAAGCTGCATTCTTTCAATCTGCTGCAGAGTAAGAATGAGATTCTCCTCAAGCCAGCTTCTGGTTTTATCAGCAGGAATATCTCTGAATGCATCTGCAGAGGTATAGCTGCCGCTTATTCCCTTCTTCAGCACCTTGAACCTGAGAGCCAGCAGAAGAATCGTCCACTGCTGAATACGACGTCCTCTGCTGCCGGCGGTTGTCAGAGGATTACCGACAAAACCCAGCCAGTCCATCAGATCATTAAAGTCACTTAGCGGTTCGGTAAGCGCTTCATATGCTCCTGATGCATATTTCTTAACATCTTCAGGTAAATCCTGCTGCAGCATAACTGCTTTCAGGGAATTAATAAGACGGGACATCGGCACCTTACGATGATTGACATCATTAAAGTCCCCCGTAACAAATGCCTCCTTCCGGCTTTTATTACGTCCGAATAACCCTTTGATTTTAGAGATAAGAGAACTGCCGCTGTTATCATGATTACGATAGTGCTTATCAGATTTTTCCTGACTTCCTAAAGCTGATTCACCTGCCGCCTCTTCAGTATTATTGAAATAAACAGCATCAGCCCTCTCATGAGAATCAGTCACTGACGCTACAGCCTCCTGGTTACTCCAAGAGGATTCTGGAGCACAGGTTTCATCTTTTCCGGCATTAAATGAAGCTACTTCAGTGCTTTCTTCAGCTTCCGCACTGCTTCTTATTTCATTTTCCGGTTCACTCTTAGGAGTCTTTTTCACCCAGGAATAGTTACCGCAGCCGCCTATCCCCCAGCTGTTAACGACCTTTCCGGTCTTAATCTGTTTAACCTGGGAAACTCTGCCGGCGTTTTTTATCTCTTCGCCAATACGCCCGGAGACGTCATTCTGCAGATTTTCCCCTGAAGAAGTAAGGTCAGGGACTGCGGCTGAGGCAGAGTCTATAGCAGCTGCCGCTTCATAAATCCCGCCTGCGGCATTATCATTATCAGAATTCTGCGAAATTTCCGGCTCTGCTGAAGCAGCCGTCACATCAGCGTCATATCTTCTGATATTGTCCGGATAGACCGGTACATTATTATTCCTGATAAATTCCGCCTGTCGGATTATTAAATCCTGTTCGCTGTTAAGCCCGGCATTAACCACATCCTCAGAAATAAAGGCATCTGATACCGTCTCCTGAGCATTTGCAAAACTTTCATCTGCTCCGGAAAGAGAACTGCCGCCGAATACCGTATTCAGATCCCGGGCAACATAGAGTTCCTCCTCACGGGTCGGAATACCCAGTTCATCATCAGGATGATTATCACTTTCGGCTACGGTATCCACAGAAGAACCTGCTGTCCTGAGAATATCCGGTTCTTTTTCCCCGGTGAAACCGGCATGAGCGTCTGTAGTAACCTCATCCTCAAGGGATGCTGCCGTAGCTGCGACATCTTCAGTCACCCCGGTCCCGGTAATACCCGCTGTATCAGTAATACCTGCAGCATCAAGAGTTTCCTTTAAGACCTCCGCTCCGGCATCACTATATTCATTTAACTGCTGTTCCGCCCCGATACTCAGTCTATCCTCACCGGCTTCATTATTTTCCGGTGAAATCAATACTTCCGCAAAGGCTGAAGTTTCAGTTGATTCTGAAGCTTCTGCTTCTAATTCAGATTCGGATACAGCACCGTCATTATCCGGTACATCAGGTTCATCTGCGGCAGTGATATTTTCATAAACGCCGGCATTATTCTGCTGATTTTCCTCCTGCCCCGGATCAACCGCCTCAGCTTCAGAATCCGCAGGTTTTTCAGATGATTCTGATTCCTCAGGAGACATTTCAGCCGCCGTTACGGATAAAACGTTATCTGCTGCCGCAGGCTCAGCCTCCGAAGGTTCAGATGACTCCTGTGATTCAGATACCGGAGATGCTTCAGGCACTGCGGATGTTTCAATCTTCCAGGTGTTTTCCACTGTCTCCGGAATTTCCTCCACGGCACTGGCGGCCAAGTCATTCTCCTTCGCCATAGCCTGCTCAAGGGAATCCACATCGGTGAACATTCTGTAGTCCTCGATGTTCACACTGACCTGAGTACCGGAGGCTTCTTCCTGAGAGTCATCAGAGGTATCCGGAGGTTCATCTCCGGATACCTCCTCCATATTCTTTTCTGCATCCGCACCTTTTAACGGCAAAGCACCGGTATCTGATGCAGTCATTTCCGGAACAGTGCCTGATTCTGTCGCTTTTCCGCTTTCAGATGTTAAGACTGATTCTTCAGAAGTTTTATCAGGATCTGAAAATGCGGATTCATCCTGATTATTTCCGGCAGCAGAGATATCAGAATCGATATAATTGACATCATTTGCCACCTTTTTGATTAAATCAAGAACCTTCTGGTTGATATTATTGGCTCCCGCCGGAGACGGATTACTCTTTAATTCCTTTTCCTGCTGGGAAATAAAACTGTTGAACTCCTTGATGAGATCAATATTCATGCCTTTGCTGCTGGCAATGATTCTCTTGTAGTCCGCAATGGCCTCAAGAGAAATCTGCTGTACCGTCGGTGCCGGTCCTGTACTGCGGGTATCTTCTGCAGAAACATTATCACTGCCGGAATCCCCCTCTTCCGGAGTTTCAGTTCCGGATTCAGCAGCCGGTACTGATGCAACCGCATCAGGCTGTATGGTACTGCCGGCATCCTCCTGCTTTTTCGCGAGAGACCTGCCGTATTCGTCAAGCAAATCATGATCATAGAGTCCGTCGACACTGAGTTCAGGATGCTCTTTAATAAACTGCTGCAGCTCCTCAACAGTGACCACAGCCGATTCCGGCTCACTTATGGCGGAAATGTCTCCGGATGTTCCGGCTGCAAGCGAGCCGTCGCCGCCTGCTCCGGCATCACTGCGGATAAGTTTACCGGCCTTGGCTATACTTGCCGCTCTTAAAATAAGACTGGTAACTCTCCTGGCAATGGTGGCGCTCTCCTCATCCCTGAACTGCTCACCGGTTTCAAAAAGACCGGCTCTTTCACAGTCCTCAGGAAGCTCATCATAGGCATCGCGGATATAATTCTGGAATTCCTGCTCCCGGTTCAGCCTGTATATAAGCTCCCGGTTTTTAGAAAGCATGTAGAGAATGTGCGGCTGATGGGCAATAATAAATTCAATGACTGCGGTAAACAGTCTGTTTAGCACCACTCTGCCCTTAACCGTAAGAGCCGCCTGCGGCATAACAAAACCTTTTCTGACAAGACGTGACTGCACGGATTCCGGAATGTTTCCGGTACCGACTATATTGAGTGTCAGGTAACAGAGATAGGACATCAGGGCCTTGCCCTGAGGATTGTTTTCATGAAAAACCCGGGGAAGCGTACTGCAGTAGCTTGAGAGTTCTCCTGCAGCCTCATTGCTTTTAACCACATGGTATCTGCTCGTAAGAATATTGCCGAGAAGTTCTGAAAGCTCCGGATCCTTTCTGATAAGTTCAAGAATAAGATCCAGATATTCACCTCTACCCTCAGAAGGGCCGGCGTTAAGAGCAGTCAATGGATCCCCTGCCAGAGCAGCCACATATCGCTGCAGGATATCCTGCGCCCCGGCAAGCTCCGGCGGAAGCAGAGCATAGTCTCTGGTAAGAGCGCTTAAAAAGGAATACGAGGCACTGACATTAATAATTTTCCGGCTGTTCTCTGACAATGCTGCTTTCGCCTCATCTCCCCCGACAGGAAATGAAGTCACACCGCCGCCACCGGATTCTCTGCTGTCACACCCTCCGGTATTCTTTATATTTTTTTCCGGAACTTCAACTTCTCTCAACATTGGACTCAGCCGTTATTCTTTCAGATTATTCTTTTAAATTAAACAGATTACTTCCGTAATCAGAAAACTCTCAACACTTAACTTTTGAATCTTCAATACTGACTACGGAGCTTTTCTTTTACTTTACTTAACTTTTTCTGGGCGGCCTGACTCACGACCGCTGCTGCTTTATATTCAGATAAAATATTAAAGCATCGGGGAATATTTTAAAATTTATTTTTACTACTGATTTAATTTTTATACAGGAAACAGGTATCAGTATCATATTGTCAGGACAACGCTTAACTGCGTTATATTATCACAAAAAAACTTTATTCTGCCCGAAGTAGCCGTAAATAGTAATTTTTTGTTTCACAGATATCACAATCTTGCCGTCAGGTGGCAGACGTAACTGCAGTTTTCTGCTTTATAAAGAATCGCACATCAGTTATATATATACGCTCAGCCCACTCAGTGTTCCGGTTTCCTGCGGAAATAATAATTGATCGTCGAATGAATAGCCTGTGAATAATTAAAAATATTTCTTGCAGCCTGCTGAACCCCTTGGTTTAGATTGTCAGCATCTGCACCTAAATTAACAAATGCACCAGCCATTACTATTCTCCGGAAATAAAAAAACTCGCCGGAGCGAGCTTAATCACAGAAATTTAAAACTAATATGTCGAGGTTATATTAAACACTTTCTTAAATATTCGCCACAACCATACATAGATATGCCTTGTCCAGTACAGTCCGAGAAACGAGAATCCCCATAATCCATACAAACCCTTAAGCCAGGTTTCTTCAAACCCCGGATCTTTTGGCAGAAGTAAAATTATTCCCAGACCAATTACTGTCCACGCAGGAAAATCAACCAAAAAACTAGTTACAGCCTTATAGGTTTTTGTCTCGTACGGATAAGGAAAGAGCATAGCCGCCTCCTTAAAATTATTGCATCCTTAATTCAACTATATATAAAAATTAAGGTGATTCAATAATTTTTGGCTATTTTTTCGTCTTTTATGGCATTGGTCTAGTCATCATCATCTTGAATTTTGCTTGCTCTGATTCACATTCATCATCTGTCAATGCCTCATTATTACGCACTCTGCGACGCTCTTCCGGATGTTCCTGATAATATTCCTCAAGAAAAACAGTCCCCCAATAATGAAGCTCTGTAATAGGATAGCTCTAAACTGTCCCCCTGGGTGTGTCAGAACGGAAAAGAGCATCCATACCGGGAGCGTATCAGAAGAGAGATCTGATAAAATCCCCCATAGCATCATCACTTTCCTTCGGACTGTCAAATCTGCCGCAGTAGCGTACTTCTTCACCCCTTATCATATCCTGTCTTACCGGCAGCAGATCATATTTTGCCAGATTGCGCTTGCAGGTTTCCGGATCCATGATATAGCTGTTCTTACCGTCATAGCTGAAATAGGCATCGGCAATCCCCTCAGGTATAGCCAGAACTAAAGGATGAATACCTCTCTTAGACAGGAAACGGTCATAAACCCGCAATGCACCGCTGGCTCCGGTAAGATTTGTTTTGCTGTTATCATCATGACCTATCCACACGGTCATCAGCTCATCATTGTCAAATCCGGCGAACCAGGAATCGCGTCCGTCATTGGATGTACCAGTTTTGCCGGCAAGATTGGCACCGTACTTACTGAGAACCCTGGAGGTACCGATTTTGGCAACTTCAGTCATCCCGTATATGGCAAGGTAGGCATCACGGGGATCAACAACCTGACTGGTTTCAATTCTGAGTTCACGGTCATAGAGCACATCCTCACCGCGACGTACCAGGCGGATGGAGGAAAGCGGACGGTAGGCCCCCTCAGTAGCTATTGTCGCATACATCTGATTCACCTCAAGCGGAGTCAGGGCAAAGCTTCCTAAAAGAATACTCGGAACCGGGTTTATCTCGTCCTTAACTCCGAGACTGTTCAATGTAGAAATAATCTTCTTTACACCGACATTCATGCCGACACGCACCATCGGAACGTTCAGGGATTTGGCATATGCCTTATATAGAGGAATCCAGCCGCTAAAAGAATGATTGAAGTTATTAGGTGACCACATCTGCCCGTTCTTCATCTTCACGGTAACCGGGGCATCATGAATCATACTGCCGAGATGCCAGCCGTCGTTAAAGGCGGTTAAATAGGCAGCCGGTTTAATCAGAGAACCAATCTGTCTTTTAGCCTTGGTTACTCTGTTAAGCCCCGGAAACTCCGGATCACTGCTTCCTACCACGGCAAGAATGTCACCGGTTCTCCAGTTTGACACCACCGCAGCAGCCTCCAGTCTGTTTTTAAGCCCCTTGTTGAGATCTCCGAGAACATCCTTTACGGCGGTATTGGCTGCCAGCTGTACCTGAGGGTCGAGACTGGTAAAAATCACCAGACCACTGGTGTTGCGGTACTCATCCCCGAGCTCCGTCTGCAGTTCATCCCTCAGGATGCTGATATAGCCGGGAACCTTTATCGTGGCGAAATTGCTTTTCTTGTCGACCACCCCCAGAGGCTTGGCTGCATAGAACTCGTACTGTTTCTCAGAGAGTTTGCCGGCCTCAACCATGAGTTTCAGCACCAGATTTCTTCTCTGGAGTGCCAGATCAGGATTTCTGCGGGGATCATAGAGTGAAGGACCTTTTACCATTCCCACGAGCATGGCCACCTGATGCCAGTCAAGCTCCCCTACCGGAACCCCGAAGTAAAAATAAGAAGCCAGACCAAATCCGTATATATCCTTGTTGGCATGTCCTAAATAGATCTCATTCAGGTACATCTCCAGAATCTGCTCCTTGCTGTAATTGGCATCAACTACTATGGACATGAAAAGCTCCCGGATTTTGCGGTCCAGAACCTTTTCATTGGTAAGAAAATAATTCTTAACCAGCTGCTGAGTGATGGTACTGCCGCCCTGAACCTTGCGTCCGGCTTTAATGTTGGCGAAAACGGCTCTGATTATAGCCTTGGGATTTACTCCGTGATGCTCATAGAAGCTGCGGTCCTCAACATAAATCAGGGTATCAATAAGTTTCTGCGGTACATCATCAATGGTTATCAGCAGTCTATCCTCCTCCCCTCTTGATGACAGTCTGTCGAGAAGTACCGGATCAAGCTGAACTATCTCGATATTGTTTCCGGTATCAGGATCTCTGATGGTACTGATACGATCCTTCTTGAAAATAATATGAATAGGTCTGGCTTCCTCGTAGCCGTAGGCAAAATTAAACGGACGTCTGATGATTACCATTCTGGTATGATCACTGCTGTATCCGTATTCTCCGGGAGCCTTCGGATTGTCAACCTTTCTGTACTTCAGAAGCGTCAGCTCATGAACCAGCTGATCAAAGGTAATCTTCTGTTCTAAAGTAAGCTCCAGCGGACGACTGTATACAACTGCCGGAGTCTGCCATTTCTGTTCAGCATTCAAACTGCTGTTGGTAACCACAACATAGTAATAACAGGAAATAATCACCATTACTACCAGCATTATAAAACCTAGTTTCAGTCCTAAAAAAAACAGTCTTAAAAGCAAAGGTTTCTTTTTTGAATTCCCCATAACCTCACCAGAAAAACAACTGAAAAAAATTATTCCGTCAAAAAATCTATATTAAGAATTCTATGCTAAAAAAAATAGCAGTTTATCAGTCCGGATCCGGGAAACTCCCGCCGGAGCTCATAAAGGCTGCAGGCAGAGCCTGCAGCCTTTCAGTAATGTTATCAGAAAACATCCGCTGTAGAAGATAACTCTTATACCGCTGTCTGCTGTTACAGTCTGTTATTATAGTAGTATATTGATATTTTTCTACTACTATATAGACGTATATTTTTATTAAAAATTCCCGATATTTCCTAAATTCACATTCCCGGGGGAATGTGCCAGATATCGCTGTTTTATACTGAGTCGGCATGGTTTTCTGCCGTAATGCGGTTAAAAGAAATGTCTCTGACTACCTTTTTGTATTCTGCTGAGTACGTTCAGCCTTCTACATAAATCGCATTCCTCCGTCTGCCGGCTGACGTGAGGTAGCTCTATGAACTGTTTTTCAGGAAAATACTGCTGAACGACCTGGAAAAATCAAAAAAAAACAAAAAATTTAATGACTTAAGGACTCGAGGAAAGACCGGCAGAGGATTGCTCTGCCAAAGAAAAGTATGCTGAGTATCACCGAGTATGGAGAATTGCCGGTGATTGTCTGATTTTTACCTGTATGAAATCCATAATTTTTCCGGTTAAATCCAAAGAAAACACACTTTAAACCAAAGAAAACACACTTTAAACCAAAGAAAACACACTTCAAACCAAAGAAACCGCTCTCTAATCCAAAGTTCTTTCCTTTAATCATGTCTGTAGTTAAGGAAAAAAATAGAGGCGGTTCCTCATGATAGAATCGGAATAAACCGGTTATGTATAAAATATCTTTCTGGAAAAACCGCAGTATTTCCTGAGATCACTTCACTCTCTTATTTGGCATGGCAAGAAGAACCAGCATCCCGACAATCCCGGCTAACCATAGTACAATTCCCAGTTCCGGCGGAGGATCTAAGGCGACAGCTCTTGTACGGCGGATATAAGTCGGAAACACCAGTACCGGCTGTATAATGACGGATAAAAGCATCAGCCAGTACGTACCTGTAGTTTTCAGTAGTATATATCCTGTCAGAAAGATAACGATATTTATAAACAAAACAACAGCAAACGACAGTCTGTCAGCAACGCCTTTGTAGGAATACAGCCTCCATGTAGACTCCTGCTTTTCATATACCGGTTCAGTTTCTATTTCTGCTTCATTATTCCCGGAAAATCTGTACGGGGCCGGATCCGGTTTTTTAACCCAGGTTTTTATCAGTCTTTTTTTAACCTCGGGATCATTACGGAGTTCCGTGAACGGAGATGATTTAATTAAATTGTAATCTGCCAGCTTTCCGGCCTCCCGGGCATCAACAATCACTTTATCATTAAAATCAATTCTGGAAAAATTAACCTCCACAAAATTCATGTACACCTGACACATGACATAGCCCAGGCCATAGAAATCAACCGGAATAACCACTTCGTCCTGGGTCTGCTGATTGTATCTGACTATTTCAGTGATACTGCCGTCAGGCGCGACATAAAACTCAATCTGAACCGGATAAAGCCTCATTTCAAAAATAAACAGAGTATCCTCGCCGTAGCAGTATCCGCTATCCCAGGCCCCGATAATATTAAGCAGGAACCTGGCGGTGTTCATGTAGGTAAGACTGTGAAGCAGAAACTCCGCTCCCATTACCGCAAAGGCATAATCATAAACCGATGCCTGTGGCAGCTGTTCAGTAAAAACCGGCGGGCGTTCTCTGAATGGTGAACTAAGACCTCTGGTGGAGAAATTACCATCCATAGGGGAATGACTTGAGGTAGTCTCCGTGCGGGAATGCTGAATTCCATAAGACAGCCCCTCCGGCTTTATATCGGAAAAATCCCCGGTATATGAATTATAGTAACGCATTTATCTACTCCTGTCGGAAAACACCTGATGAATAACCGGCAAAATATCCATATGTGGAACCGAACAGTATGTTTGAAGAAGGAAATCCTCATTCTTCAAACTGAATCAAACCGCCCTGCATGAAACCTTATATAGAATACAGAACAGAACTGTTTTTTGACCTTTTATGCTCCGGCTCCATTCCTGTATTTTCTTTGTTATTCCTGACATTACGAACCATAACTGAAAAACTGCAATACTGTAATTTGGAAAAAACGTAATACAGAAAATAACAGGAAACAACCAGTATCAGTCTGATTATACACAGGCTCATATTATTATATTTATGCAGATATCATAATTCAGGCAAAAGGTCCTCTCATTCCGTCATAACTGCAACAAAATAACACCTTCCACATGCCCACGGAATAGTGTCAGCACCTTCAGGTAAACTGAAAAAAAGCATACAGAAAATTTGAAAAATAAGGCATATGACTAACAATCAATCATTATATTTTATATCTTTTGACCAAGATCTATTTTTTAGTATAAATATATTCAGATCCGAATAAAAATGAAAAAAAATAAAAGAATAACCTTGCTATTTTGCTTATAATACCGAATTTAACGTATGTCCTAATCTGCCGTTATGCTGACGGAATGCCTGATGAATAGGAAGTGTTCCGGAACCTGTATACCGGTTTTCCGGATAGTCCGGCTGAAAAGAATAACCGGATAGACTGCTGTATTTGATTGCAGATCACACAGTTGAGACTGTTACCATCCGTGAGGTATATGTCAGCAAAAAAAACTATGCTAGAATTAGGAAATTTTTAAAATATCTCTGGATTGAACCCCGGTTGGCTCTGACCGGACGGATAAAAACTGTAACCGGTAGAAGATTTCCGGATTACACCTGCGGAATTTGCGTAAAACTGAAGCATTCAGTCAAAGCAACAAAACGTTGAAGCAGGAATCCGGCCGGGTTCCGGCCTGCTGCAGGGTAAAGTAAAAATCATCAACTCTCAGGCAGAGTTAAACATTATTTAGGAGAACAGACTATGAGTGACGCTACCAAAGATACAATCGAATTAAGTCCTCTGGCCATTGCAGGCTTAAAGCCTTATGAAGTAAAGCCTGGTGAGGAATACATGAACGATAAGCAGAAGAATCATTTCCGTAAGATTCTTACTGCATGGCGCGACCAGTTAATGAAGGATTCATCAAGCACTGTTGATCATATGAATGATGAAACAACCAACTTCCCTGATGATATCGACCGTGCCGCTCAGGAAGAAGAGTTCTCCCTCGAACTCAGAATCAGAGACAGAGAAAGAAAACTCATCAAGAAGATTGAAAAGACTATCCGTAAGCTCGATTCAGATGACTACGGCTACTGTGACGACTGCGGCGAGGAAATCGGTATTAAGCGTCTTGAAGCACGTCCTACAGCTGACCTCTGCATTAACTGCAAACACCTTGCAGAAATCAAGGAAAAGCAGATGAGCGGTTCATAACCGATGAACTCCTATCACGGCCGTTTTGCACCGTCCCCCAGCGGACTTCTGCATTTCGGATCACTTGTAGCTGCCGTCGGCAGCTATCTGCGTGCCAGAAGCCTTAACGGATTCTGGCATCTTCGTATAGAAGACATAGATATCACCAGATGTAAACCGGAATACAGTTCAGGAATCATTAAGGATCTTGAGCATTTAGGGATGCAGTTTGACGGTCCGGTGATCTATCAGAGTAAAAGACTTTCCTTTTATCAGGAAAAGCTTGATGAACTCAT
>OMYE01000043.1 GCA_900315145.1 uncultured Pseudomonadota bacterium
TTTTTCAAAGACAGTACTTATAAATGGAGTTTTGTCCACGTAATAACTGTTGCTTTCAATTAATTCATGAAATATTTCAGTACCGATAGCGATAGGTTTCAACATTTTTCTATCCTTACAGAACAAGTCTTGTATGCATATATTCCTTAATCATGACAGTCTACCATGTCTTAAGAAAATTTTGAGTGAGATGAGGGAAAACTTTAATGAAAACTTATGTACGTACAGTATTCGGCGGATGATTTACCGGTTTCCGGTTATTGCCCGGATCAATCTGCGGATTTTTTCCGAAAACAGAAGGTCTTTTCTCTATGCTGCTGTTAAGTCATTGTGGTGGATTAATGGAAAAAGAATACTCCGAAAATTCTGAAAAATCCGCTTTAATTCTGACTCCGGGTGGATAATAACAGGTGTTTTTAACTTTACGTCTATGGAGATATAGCCGGAAAACAGTGTTAATATAAAGTTAATATTGATAAAAAATTCTGATTTTTGTTGATCCTGTTATAATTTGTCATTATTTAAGACCGTTTTTTTTTATTAATTATTAAAATAAATGTTATATTGGTAAGTAAGGATATGTATATTTATTCTATTATCCTGCATTTAATAATATAACAAAAACAACAGACACGCAGTTATATTCACGGCCGTTTTCAGCTGAAGAATACTGCTCTAAAGACAGGGATAAAAATCAGGAGGTTGCTATGCTCCTAAAAAGCATAAAAGATATTTTTAACAGTGTTCCGGAACAGGACGAGTTCGAGGAAAATATCGTTAATCTTAAAGGGGAGAAAATAAAGGTTTCCGAAAGATATAACGATGTAAAGAATAAGGATAAAACCATCTGCAAATTCCTCGCCTGGTCTCTTTTCTACCGTGAAAGAACAGGTAATGATATTTATACCCGCGATGATGTTCTGGAGTCCTTTTACAGTGCCATGGGCTGTCTCGACTGCGAGGAGAACTATCTTGAGCTCAGCGCCGAACAGGCCAGTATTTTCACCAGTGATGGGGATTATTTCATCAAAACCTCCAACGGCGAGCATTTCATTCCGATAAACAGTGCTGACGATATCCGTGACGTTCTGCGTCATGCTGTCGGCGGAACCAGAGTGGATGAGCTTTTTGAAAAGTTCTGTCAGCAGTACCATATTACGGTTGATGAAAATCTTCCTGATGTACTGGATATGGAAATACTCAATAACGGAGTGGATATTACCGATATGGACTTTAAGAAGAGATAGTCATTATGCCGTGCTGCCGGCACATGTTTTTTCTGAAAGTCAGAAGTGATATCCGGTCATGGAATATGCGGAGCCTGACACAGGTGCAGGCTCCGCTTTATATCAGTTGTAAAATGTACACTATTGTCAATGTTGATAGTCAGCAGTCAGCTTCAGTCTTTTAATTACCATTGGTGCCGGCGTAGCCTGCGGCAATCTCCTTAAAGTATTTGTGAACCACATAATCGTTATCGAGTTCCGGATGGAAGGTGATTCCCAGCTGGTTTCTGTAGCGCACACCGGTAATGGCTCCGTCAGTACTTGAGAGTATTTTTACCTCCGGGTTATCTACACTGCTGATTATCGGAGCTCTGATGAAGGTCATGGATATTTTACCGAAATCCCCGAAATCATCGCGGGCGTTGAAGCTTCCGGACTGTCTGCCGTAAGCATTACGGGTTACGGTAACCGGCAGGGTGGCAAAATATCTGTTGCTGTCGTTGGCAATACCTGATGCCAGAAGAATGAGGCCGGCACAGGTGCCGAGAACCGGAAGGCCACTCCTGATTTTTTCTCTTAACGGTTCCATAAGTCCCAGTTCATTGAGAAGCTTTCCCTGAACGGTGCTTTCTCCGCCCGGCAGAATAAGACCGGCGATATCCGGATTATTTTCCAGATCTCTCAACTGTCTGATTTCTACAGTCTCAACCTTGAGTTCCTGCATTACCCTGATATGTTCAGCAAAAGCACCCTGCAGTGCCAGAACGGCAATCTTCATATGTTTCCCCCGATTTTCTGGTTATTTTTTCCGGTACTACCGGTTATTATTTTCATTAAGCGGCTGTTATTTTTTTACTTTTGTTTTGTACTGTTATGCATTCTTATTCTGCATTATTATTCTGATATTCTGTTCTTTATTCATATTCTGCTTACCGGCTTTATTTGCGGGGCATTTATAAAATCAGCTATATGCGGCAGATCCTGAAGAAGGCTGCCGCATCAGCAGTACAGATATCACATTCAGGGATGATTATCCCTCCATCATGACGCATCTACTGGAAAGGCGGCTTTTATTCGTTCGAAAAACTGTATCCGCCTGTTCCGCAGAGGAGATGATATGATATTTTATTATCTGCCTCTTTCCTCCATGATTAACTTGATTTCAGAAGCGTTGATACCAACCATGGCTTCACCTAAATCTTCAGAAAGAGAGGCAATGAGTTTGGCATCCTGATAGTTGGTTACCGCCTGAACAATAGCTCTGGCTCTCTTTGCCGGATCGCCAGATTTGAAAATACCTGATCCTACGAATACGCCTTCAGCACCAAGCTGCATCATCAGAGCAGCATCGGCAGGGGTGGCCACACCGCCGGCGGCAAAGTTTACAACCGGAAGCTTTTTGTTGTCATGGACGTACTGAACCAGGGAGAATGGAACCTGAAGCTGCTTTGCCGCTTCATAAAGTTCGTCTTCTCTCATGGAGGAGATACGAGCGATCTCAGAGTTCATCTTTCTGATATGTCTTACCGCCTGTACGACATCACCGGTTCCAGGTTCACCCTTGGTACGGATCATGGAGGCACCTTCGTTGATACGGCGCAGTGCTTCACCTAAATCTCTGGCACCGCAGACAAACGGTACGCTGAAATCACGCTTGTTAATATGGTATACGTCGTCAGCCGGAGTAAGAACCTCTGATTCATCGATGTAGTCAATTTCAATAGCCTGAAGGATCTGGGCTTCCACAAAATGACCGATACGGCACTTGGCCATTACCGGAATACTTACTGCTTCCTGAATGCCCTTAATCATTTTCGGGTCGCTCATGCGGGAAACACCGCCGGCTGCTCTGATATCGGCCGGAATTCTTTCTAAGGCCATAACGGCGCAGGCACCGGCTGCTTCAGCAATTTTTGCCTGTTCCGGAGTGGTAACGTCCATGATAACGCCGCCCTTGAGCATCTGGGCAAGACCGCGGTTAAGATTGATACGTTCGTTGAAGTCGTTGATTTTTTCACTGGTCTGGTTGTTGTCCATGATATTTTCCTTTTTTTCAATAATCAAATTTCTAAGTGTTCAAAACTTTTAAACGCTGCATACTGTTATGCGTTCAGATTTAAAATTACAGGTTTAAAAACGGTTATTTAAAATTTCCGTAATGCCGGGGCTGATTCCGACGCCCGGGCGGTATTTTCAAAAACGCTTTTTTCCGGATCCCTGGAAATTTTTTCCGTTTTCTTCATAATTCAGTATTTCATTCCGGAGAGGCTGATCTTCAGGATAATTCCATCAGGTGTCTTACTTTTATCCGTGGTTTGTCGCCCTGCGTTTATATGTTTATGCGCTTATCCGCTTATCCGGCTGTTTATGTCTGATGCGTAAATGTTAATGAATATGTGGTAATAAACAAATAATCAATTTGTTATTTTTTTAGATGTCAGTTACAATAGTGTTTTACTAGGAAATACATAAAATAAAAATCATATCCGATGGAGTTTTTCTGTGGAAATGTTTCTGTTTTCCGGAAAATAATCTCTATCGTAAATCATGATTGAATTCTGTTAAGGGGATTTCGGGACGGATAGGGGAATTACATGCTTACCTACAGTTTTGACAATGTTGACGTTCCTTTATATGAATACATATATAAAAGGATTAGAGAGGATATTTTAAATGGTACAATTCCTCCGGGAACCAGACTGCCATCCAAAAGAACTTTTGCCAAGAACAACGGCATTAGTACCATAACGATACAGAATGCATATGACCAGTTGATTAGCGAAGGCTACATTACCACCAGTCCCAGAAGGGGATATTTTGTGGCGGACATTAAGGATATCCCCGGAACTCCCAGAACAGGTTCCGTTAATCTGGAGATAAAACTGCCGGCAGAACGGATTTTCCCGTGTGAAGTGGATCTTGCCGACAACCGTACGGCACCGGACAACTTTCCTTTTTCCGTCTGGAATAGAATCATCAGGGAGATAATCAGCACCAGAGGCCGTGATCTTATGCAGCCATCCTTCTGTGCCGGAGTGAGGGAACTGCGTGAGGCTATTGCTTCATATCTTATTTCGTTCAGAGGTATGCTGGTCGATCCTAATCAGATTGTGGTCGGAGCGGGAACAGATTATCTTTACGGTCTCATAATTCAGCTTCTCGGAAGGGAGCGGGTTGTTTGTCTGGAAAGTCCCGGTTACAGCAAACCGGAAAAGGTCTACCGGGCAAACAGTGTGAGATGCTGCTATGCCGGAGTTGATGAAAACGGGATCGATATTGATGACCTGAGACGGACTCCGGCCGATGTGGTGCATCTAAGTCCAACCCATCATTTTCCGAGCGGGGTCACCATGCCGGTTACCAGACGCTACCAGATTCTGGCATGGGCTAATGAAAAGGATGGCCGCTATATCATTGAGGATGATTATGACAGTGAATTCCGGATTAACGGAAAGCCGCTGACCCCGCTTTTCGGTATTGATGCCGGGGAGAAGGTTATCTACATTAATACGTTTTCCAAATCACTTGCTTCGACGGTCCGTATCAGCTATATGATTCTGCCGGAGCATCTTGCGAACAAATTTTACCGGATGCTGTCTTTCTATTCCTGCACGGTATCCAACTTTGAGCAGTATACTCTGGCTGAATTTATTAAGAAGGGCTACTTTGAAAAGCACATTAACAGAATGCGTCTCTACTACAGCAGAAAGCGGAGAGACATTCTGAAGTGTATCGCGGAAAGCAGTATGAGTACTTTCTGCGAGGTTGTTGAAAATGACAGCGGTCTCCATTTTCTTCTGAAAATTAAAACAGATATAAGAGATGAGGAATTAACTTTAGCCATGGCTTCTAAGGGGATTAACCTCCGGCCGCTCTCCGGCTACTACCTTAACGGTGAAGAAAAGGATCTGCATCTTTTTATCATTAATTATTCCAATTTAGATGTTAATGATGTGAAGAAGGCTATGGATACCATTTATGAGTACATAACCGACTTCCGTGAAATTATCTAGCGAGGCTCCGGCGGATGTATTATTTATCCGCCGGGACCGGTTCAGCAGAATGAATCCGGGCTTTGAGGCGTATTGAATTTAATCAGTACATGTCAGGACTCAGAGTCCGGAGGTTAAATTAAGTAGAGACAGAGCTTAAGTACGATACGGATAAATGAAGAAAGCCAGAGCAGGGCAAAACTGAAACACTGAAATCTGCAGAAAGTTACGATCTGAAGCAGATGTTTTATTTTATGATAGAGAGTTATGATAAGGGAAATTATTCTGAGAAGGTCTTTAGACCTGTTGAAAATTCATGGCGGTGAGGAAGGGATTTGAACCCTTGATACGCTATAAACGTATACACACTTTCCAGGCGTGCTCCTTCAGCCACTCGGACACCTCACCAAAGCAAGTTCAATTTTAAAGTGTTTTTGTTTTTATGCAACAAAAATCTGTAAAAAAATATCCGGTTGTTCAAAAAATAGTATTATTTCACGTTTTTTGCCGATTATTTCGTCTTATAACCGTTTTCCTCGGGCTTTCCCTGATAATTTCATGTCGCTTCCCGATTACTCTCATGACACTTTCTGATACTAACAGAACACTTCCGGATAATTCCTTATTATTAAGTTCTCCGTTTCTTTCCGGACCAGGGGTACTGTATCCATTTTTTGATATATTAAAAAAACAATGTTAGTGATTGCTAACTTGAATAATTTGTGTTAGCATTGAACAACAATATGTTAGTTTTGACTAACAATGTTGGTTTAATGATACTCTCTTTGCAATCAGCCGGACATTACGTAGGTGATATCAGGCTGTTGCTTTTTTTCATTAGCCGGCTGAAGAAAAAACTGCAGGTTAGAAGAATAATGAATTTTATTTCAGGTGATGCAATATAAATATAAGTATAAAGGTTCTCAGGCTGAGAAAATCATCTGAAAGATTTAATAATATGGTTATAACTTTAAACATTGATGACGAAGGAGCATATAGTCGTAATGTTATTAAAAGATATGGGTGTTGGACAGAAGGGACGGATTGTAAAACTGCTGTCCTCAGGACTGCACAGCAGGAGACTGTGCGAAATGGGCTTTCTTCCCGGAACCAGCTTTGAGGTGACTCACCGGGCGCCTTTAGGATATCCGATAGCTGTAAAAACCAGAGGTTATCAGATTATTGTGGGTAAAAACGATGCGGTAACAGTTGAAGTTGAGGTGATTGGATAATGAAAGGTAGTCATTGCTGTTGCGGAACAGAAAGAGTAAGCGGCAGTGTTTCGCCGAGAGCTCTCGAAAAAAAGGCCGATGCCAAGCATATTATGCTTGCCGGTAATCCAAACTGCGGTAAGAGTACTTTATTCAACCGCCTGTGTAATCTTCATGTGAGAACCGGTAACTATCCGGGGGTAACCGTAAGCAGACATGTGGGAAGCTACGGTCACGATATTCAGATTATCGATCTTCCAGGAACCTATTCTCTCAGCAGTTCCTCCACCGAGGAGCGTATCGCCGTAAGTGAGCTTCTTGACAATGATGCGGAGCTGATTGTCAATGTTATTGATGCCACCTGTCTGGAACGAAGCCTTTATCTTACACTTGAGCTTAAAATGCTTGGTGTTCCAATGATTGTTGCTCTTAATATGTGTGATGTTGCCAGAAAGCAGGGGATCATCATTGATACCAAAAAACTCAGTGAGTTTCTCGGAACTGAAGTGGTATCAGTGAGTGCCGCGAGCGGTGAAGGTCTGGATGTTCTTGAGGCAAAATTAAAAAGTACCACCTGGAGACCGGTGGAACCGGTATATTTGGGTTCTGAAGCCATACTTAAAGAACTGGAAAAGGCCGTACAGGTAACTCCGAATCTTTATAAACCTCATGCTCTATTCTATGCAAAGAGCGCTGTTCTCGGAGACTTATATCCCTCCGGACTTGATGAGGTTGCCGAATGGCGCGAGGCTGTTGCCGAGGCTGAAAAAAATATAACCGCCGGAAAGGATTCCGTTTACCACGCCATGGCAGACGACCGTTATGATTATATCGGCCGGATTATAAGTGCATGTGTATCCTATAAGGAGAAAGGTGCTACATCCGGAACTGATAAACTGACCACTCTTATTGACCGGCTGGTTCTTAACAGAATATGGGCTTTCCCGATATTCCTGCTTATCATGTGCTGTGTCTACTATATTTCCGTTACATGGTTAGGTGCCATTGCCACTGATTATGCCAATGACACCCTGTTCGGTGAACAGATTATTCCGGCTGTTTCTGAATTTGTCACAAATCACGGCGGTGCCGACTGGCTGGCCTCACTTATCGGTGACGGTATTGTGGGCGGTGTCGGCGCGGTATTGGGATTTGTACCGCAGATGATAATTCTGTTCTTCCTGCTCTCCATTCTGGAGGAGTGCGGCTACATGACCAGAGCTACTTTTATTCTAGACAGAATTTTCAACATGTTTGGATTAAGCGGCAGGGCGTTTATTCCCTTCCTCATTGGTTCAGGCTGCGGGGTTCCAGGACTGATGACCGTAAGAACATTAGGTTCTGAAGGTGAAAGAAGAATTACTCTTTTTACCACCACTATGATTCCATGCGGAGCCAAGCTGCCGATAATCATCGTGTTTGCCGGCGCCGTATTCGGGGATATTCCTTTCTTTGCTCCGGCAATGTACGTCATGGGTGTAATTGTGGTGATTCTTTCTGCTTTCATCCTGAAAAAATTCAGCGACTTCAAGCAGTCAGCTGCTCCGCTGATGCTTGAGCTTCCTAGCTATCATGTTCCGATGCTGCGGGTGGTTTTATTATCTGTATGGCACCGTACCAAGGGCTATATAATGAAGGCCGGTGTAATTATCATGCCTTGTGTTACCGCTCTATGGCTGCTTTCCCATGTCGGATATGATGCTGAGAACAGTAAATTCAGTATGCTTTCTGATGAGGAAGCCGGTGAGAGTTTGATTGCTGATGTAGGTAAGCCTTTATCAAATATATTTGCTCCGCTCGGATTTAATGATTATCGCGCAACTGTTGCCGCCTTTACCGGTATTCTTGCCAAGGAATCCGTAGTAAGTACCATGGCTGTATTCAGCGGTACAGAGGAACCGGAAGAGCCTGAAGAGGATGCAACAGACGAGGAAAATGCGGAATTTGAAGAAGCTACCAACAGTTTCTATACAGCTATCCGCAACAACATGTTCCATATTGATGAACGTGGAGTAACCGGTATTCTGGCGGCACTTTCATTCGTGATCTTCAATCTCTTCACCGTACCGTGTGTTGCCGCCATCGGTGTTCTCCGAAAGGAGCTTGGTAACGGCAGACTCTTCTGTATGGCCATTGCCTACCAGTTACTGATTAGCTACTGCCTTGCTTTGAGCTTCTTCCAGTTCGGACTGCTTTTCTGCGGTCAGGGATTCACGGCCTGGACTGCAGTGGCTATTGTTTTCTGGATTGTTGTTGCCTACATTGTGTTCCTTAAGAAAGGACCTCAGGTAGAGCAGAAAATAGATTTTGAGATGGCTGACTGATATTTAAACCTGGCATTTAATTTAAATCTTAAGAAATAATTCCTCCAACTACAAAAGAAGTAAACATGTAGAAGTGTTTACTTCTTTTTTTGTCTTTATTCTTTTTTTATCTTTATTCCGCCAGAGCTCATTTCTTCTTCAGACAGCCATTTACCCCGGGACGTTATGTCATGCTGAGAACCGGCCTGTTAAGGCTTTAAGCAGAAATATCCGCCGCCGTTAAGTTGATAATTTCCGGAGCTTTCCGGTACGTGAACAAGCTTATCACTGAACATTTCTGTATCCTCCTGTATCCGGACGGTTATTTCGTACAATAAACAAAAGCAGTATGGCAGACAACATAAAAATGATTATCTCCCGCAAAAATTTCCATGATGAATTCAGACAACCGGTTCGCAATAAAAAGAAAAGCCGCAGGAGTAGCCGTCCGAAAAACTTTTTACCAGCAAAGTCCGGTTTTCCCGGTATGACAGCGCTAATGCTCCCGGTTTTTCTTGAAATCTGCAGTGTCATTACGGGAGATGCCAGCTCTTATGCCGGGGATTTGAACCGGGAAATCAGGGAGACTTTTGCCGGAATGCATACTGTAACCAGTCCTGATGCCTATAAAATCCAGAGACGCGGGGTGATAGCCGGAGGAAGTGTCAATATCCGCAACCGGGTTCAGGATACTGATTTTCTGTCCTTTACCGCACCTAAGGTGAAATCCGGCTGCCGGGGGATTGATCTTTATGCCGGTTCCTTCTCCTATATCAACCGGGAGGAGTTTATCAGATTCATGCGGGCCATAGCCGCCAATGCTGAAGGATATGCCTTCGAGATAGCTTTGAGCAGCATGTGTGAAAAATGCGCCCAGCACATGGAGACACTGCAGAGAAAGATACAGGCACTGAATCAGTATTTCGGGAACAGCTGTCAGCTGGCTCAGGGGATTGTTAATGATACTATGGGGGCCTTTAACCGGAAGGGGCTTAATGATGCCTCTTTAAAAGGTCAGTTTGAGGGTATAGGGGATCTTTTTGAACTGAATAGCACGAGTCCTCAGGATTTATACCGTCAGGTGTCCTCATCAGCAGATGCGGACGGAAAGGATTTAACCCTCACTGCAGGTAACCTTATGTGGCGAAGCTTAATGCAGAACACCTTTTTAAGTCAGAATCCGGAAATCGCCGAGGCGGTCATGAGTATTACCGGAACAGTGATTATTGCCGATAACGGCACAGATGTGCATATCATTCCCGGAGGAATGCTGAGTCTTCGTGATCTTATAAGCGGAGGCGGTATATATGTCTACAGCTGTGACAGCTACAGAACCGGATGTAAAAATGTAAGCAGAACCTACAGAGAGATAACCGGTTTTGCCACACTTATCAAGGAGAAGCTTACCGGCAGGGACGGTTCATCGGGTATTGTCGGTAAGTATGCCGCCAACAGCGGCAGCTTTACCTCAGCCGAGAAGGAGTTTTTAAATACACTGCCGGAAGGAGTAGGTACCATGATAAGAACTCTCAGTGCCAGAAACGGTGATGCTGCAGGAATGTTTGTCAGCAGATCAGCAAGAATTCTGGCACTTCTATATGCCGGTGAACTCTTAAAAAAATACCTGCATATGGCCCGGACAGCCATAAAAGCCTCTGACCACGGCTATGTCGCAATGCTTGCTGACAGTATCGACAGGACGGAACGGGCGGTTAACTCGGATATGGTTTATTTAAGCAGTGTCTTCGGCGGATTCGAGGAATTGTCTGAGGCCTATCTTGATTATCTCCGTCTGCTGCCGGAAAAGACCTATGTTCCTGAAGATATGCTGATTCAGGAATAATCTGAGGTTTTATTAACTGTCATCATTACAAAAAAGGAATTCTTCAAAGTTTATATTTCAGAGTTAAAAGAAAATTATAAAGAATTCGCGGCCTGATTACTGCTGAATTCTCCTTAATGTTTTGTTATGCGTAAACCTGGTGTTTTCAGACATAACAAACTGTTTCCTTCGGGAAACGCGGAGTACTCCATAAACGGGGTACTGGTTCCGGCATATACGCCGGGTGGCGGTCGTTTGAGACCGGAATGCATCGTTTAATTTGCGGTGCGCTGTTACGCTTAAGGAGAATAAAATGCGTAAACTTAACAATGAAGAAACAGTCAGTTCTGAAAATACAGCTTTTGAAGCAGCTCTCTGCGGGGATTCTGTTTCGCTCAGCCGTAAGACGGTTGATGCGGGCAGAATCTTCGGTATCAGAAGTCTTAAGAACATTACTATTGAAGCTCCGGTTTTTGATACTGCTAATCAGTATCAGTGCCGGGTGCAGGATAATTATGTTTTTAATGAATCAATGCTTCATCATATGCTTTCATTTATTGACGGTACTTCGGGTGATGCTCTTTATCTCTACGGTCCCAGCGGCTGCGGAAAGACATCACTTATCAGTCAGATTGCCGCTAGACTGCAGTGGCCGGTGGTTTCATTAACCATTAACGGCCGTTTTGAACTTGCGGATCTGATTGGACACACCTCTGTCGTCAACGGCAGGGTGGTTTTTGTACACGGCCCTCTGGCCAGGGCTATGCGCTACGGTTATATTCTGATTCTTAATGAAATAGATTTGGCTGATGCTGCAGAGCTCGCCGGACTTAATGATGTTCTTGAAGGACGCAGTCTGGTCGTGATACAGAATAATGGAGAAGTAATACCGCCTCATCCTGATTTCAGGCTGGTGGTTACGGCCAATACCTGTGGCAGCGGCTCCCGTGGCGGCTATCACGGTACCCAGCTTCTCAATGCTGCTTTTCTGGACAGATTCAGATTTATAAGATGTGACTATATGTCTGCTAAAGAGGAATCCGGTCTTTTAAAGAAGGCAGTCCCTGAACTTTCAGATAAAACCATTGCCTCCATGGTAAGAATTGCCGGTGAAATACGCAGGTCTCATACGGAACCCAAGGCCAATCATGTCTATATGAGTGTGCCGATGAGTACCAGAGCACTGCTGCGCTGGGCAGGTCTTACCAGAGCGTATGCATTCGAGGATAATCCTCTGAAGGTGGCTCTTCTCCACTCTTTTGCGGGGAGGCTGTCTGATGATGAACGTGAATACGTGCTGCGGCTGGTTAGTGATGTGACGGGAGATACCGGAGATGGTGTCGGAAGCTCTGTATAATACGGGCTGAAGATATTATTTTTCCGGCAGTCATTAATGAGTCATTAATGGCTCCTTAATGACTCATCCTTAAAGCTCTTCTCCGGAAGAGCTTTTTTAAGTTCAGAAATTTAAAACAGAGGCAGATCCTTTCGGGGCTTCCGGGATAATTTTGGCCGGAGCTGCACTGCCGTCAGGAATGATGTGCCGTATATCCGGAGGAACGGAATACTTCAGATACATTTAACCGGACGGGGGAGACCGGCTATTCTGGTGGCAATAAGAGCGGGACCGTCAGGAAAAAGTTTATATAGATATCTGCTGGAACCTTTTTCCGGACCGAATTCATTTCCCATGGCTTTTACCAGAGCTCTTATAGCAGGGGAGGTATTATATTTTATGTAGAAATTACGGACAAATAGAACAACCTCCATTCTTTCCTCTGTAAGTTCCAGATTCAGACCAGCGGCTATTTCTCTGGCTACATCAAGAGACCAGTCGTCAAAATTCTTCAGATAACCGTCATCATCTGTTTCTATTACTCTGCCGTTAACTTCCAGCATGTCAGTGCTCCTGTATTCTGATAAAACCGGTAATCCGGAACGGCATTTTAAACGTATTAAAAACGTCTTAAAAAAGAAGTTATTCCTAAAAAATGGGTACGGAATCAGGTTCCGTAGAATTTTCTGTTATGCCGCACAACACCGGATGACTTATAGGCTGTAATTATATGCAAAGCGAGGCAAAAGTAAAATGTATTTATTATGGAGGTGATAAGCTGAAAAATGAGAAACAGCAGTGAATGGTATAAGCCGGTGCCGAAAACCTGTGATTCAGTTATGTTTGAGTACAGTTCCGGTAGAATAATGATTATTTATTATCCGTTTAGAGGGTTATTTCAGGAAAAATGTAATATTTTGTTTACAAATATAAATAACCGTATATAATACACACATCATCAGCGGACAGATGGCAGAGCGGTTGAATGCACCGGTCTTGAAAACCGGCGACGCGCGAGCGTTCCTGAGTTCGAATCTCAGTCTGTCCGCCATTCAAAATTATCAAGGAAGACCGTCAAGGTCTTTTTTTGTTTTCAGACAGTCTTATTTATTCTTTTTTATCACTTTGCCCCCCGGTTTTTGGGGACTTAAACTTGGCGTGATTTTTATTACGTGATTATTAGTCTGGTAATTTGAATTAAGAGTCTATACATCAGAACATTGTTCAGAGAAATATAAAGATGTCTAGAGACGCATGGTTGATATAGGGATGTAGGAGAGAGGCTCTTATCCCGCCATTCAGGAGTGGCGGGATGTGAATCTGGATATTTTATGCAGGTTACCCGCAGTACACACAGTCAGATCCGGAAAAGACCATGGCGTATGCTTTAACCTGTCTCTCCTTGAATTCTATGGCTGATTTGTATCTAAGAACCTGCTCGCCGGCATCCTTTATTGTATTCTGAATCCTTGCTTCCGTGGCATCGGTTTTGGCTATGTACTTAAGCTCAATGAGATAGATGCATTCATTGCTTTTTCCCTTGTTGACTGTTATAACCAGATCAGCAAAATTCTCACCTTTACCGATAATTCTCAGAGATTTCTGCATTTCAACAATGACACCGCGTAAGGATTTCAGCTTGGTGTAGAGTGTCAGATTAAGAGCCATTTCACTCATGTGTGATAGCACCTGATTGGTGAAGATAGTGCTTAGAAATTCAGTACATGATGAAGCAAAGGAGTTAATGTTATCTTTAACTTCCCGTAATGCAGATATATCTAGAACAGAATCGGTAAAAATACTGTTTGTTTTTAACCTTATGTCAGCAATGCATTCTGCAAACAGCTTTGACATGAAGAGGTTTGGTATTTTAAGGGCTAAAGTGGAACTGTCCGATGCCTTCGTATCAATGGTAAGATATCCTAGATAATAGAGCATTGACAGCAGTCGATCCTTATCATACTTTGATATTTTATTCAGATTGATGTTCTGCGCTAGCGAATCGATAAAAAAAAGTTCATTATTCAGATAGTTTCCGATGATTTCATCAGTAATTGCATTATCAGTAATATCAAAAATCTGCTGCAGTTTGGAACCATCATGGTCAGATGCCGGATCCAGATAATTCTCCGGAGGAAGAAACTCATCAGCGAGACGTATTTCGTTAAGATAGTACAGGCACATGGATGAATTAAACATAGTGCGTTCAGCTCTATGACTGAAGCAGTAGCCGTCATATACAGGTTTCATTCGTGCAATGATTTCTTCAACACTGACTCCTGTTTTTTTGATATCAACGAGCTGAGGTATCAATTTAGCAAGCTCTTCTTCAGTAAAACCGGCATATTCGTTAAAACAAGCCCTTGATGTAACATTAAGAGAAATATTAAATCCGGATGTCAGAGAATCAAGAGATACGGATGAAACACCGGTAATAAATGTTTTGGCAACAACGCTTGTTGTTCCTTCTTTTATAGCAGCATAGAAATCCTTGAGGAATCCTCCTGTACTGGTAATTGTCCGGAAAAGTTCTAAATCCTGATAGAGAATATTGTTGGCAAAATTATCATATTCGTCAATCATTATATAGAGACGTTTTTTTGAGGGGTATAGCTTATATGCACTAAAGAATGATTTAATAAAACTTGAAGGTGTTTCTATTTCAGCTTCTGTAGGACTGAAAACAAAATCAGGATAGCGGCTTATAAAGTCCGTTATACCACTTTTAACGGCAACAATAAAACTTCTTACCAGAGTGTCTTCTTTGTATCCAGATACGCCTGAAAAGTCAAAATTTATTACATGGTAGGTGTTATGGTTACGGCTAAGACGCTTTCTTTTATGGATAATCTTTCCGGAAAATATTTCATCATATCTGTCTTTATATGAGATGTCGTAGAAGCATTTAAGCATCTGGACAAAGGTGCTTTTACCGAAAAGTCTCGGGCGCAAAAGAACAGGAAACGGAGTCATATTGTCATCTTCAAGAAATTCTATGATGCCGCTTTTATCCACCATAGCCCGTCTTTCTGTAACAAACGTTTCGTAAGCTGACACACCGTACGGATTGTTTAACAGCTTTACCTTATTTTTGCCCATACTAAATCCTTAATCACTTCTTTCCTGAAATTTCTGCTTACGAACAAAATCTATGCAGTGCTAATTTATTGCCGGTTTGACCCGGTGCGGAAAATGCTTAAATCCCTACTATCAGATATTAAAGCCATTTGCTATAAATATCAATATTGGGGACCGGTTCTTTGAAGCCATATTTTAAAGAAAGAGTTTTTCTATAATACCGGAAGGAAAAAATGGTGTACGGTAAGGTTGTTAAGGCACAATTCACTTTATTGAGAGATATTATCAGAGTATCTGGAATCGGGATCCGGTTGTTTTGCGTACGGAAAAGGTTAAATAGTTAATCTAAGTCAATCTTCAGGATAGAAAACTGGACAAAAATGATAATCTTGCTTATTCTGTCACTCTTAAAAATAACTCATAACTCTGGTATCCTTTTAGTAAGACAGACAATGTCTGTATTTTTGATAAAACTGATACCGATAATAATAATTAATGGAGAATAGGACAATGCAACCTAAAGTTACGGTTATAGCTGTTGACGGCCCAGGGGGAGCCGGTAAGGGAGAACTCTGCATCAGATTAAGTAGAAAATATGGTTTTGCCATACTTGATTCAGGTGCTATTTATCGCGTTCTGGCATATGCTGCTCTGCAGAAGAATATTCCTCTTGATGACGAAGAGAAGCTTACTGTACTGGCACAGAATCTGAATCTTTCTTTCAGAGAGGTAAACAATGCCGTTGCCGTGATGCTGGATAATGAGGATGTAACCTCAGGAATCCGTAATGAAGCTGCCGGTAATGCCGCTTCAAAGGTTGCTGTACTGCCGCAGGTCAGAGCTGCATTACTTCAGAGACAGCGTGATTTTGCGGTTGCTCCCGGATTAATTGCTGACGGCCGCGATATGGGAACAGTGGTATTTCCGGATGCGGCAGTTAAAATATTTTTAGATGCCAGTGCCGAGGAAAGAGCCCGTCGCCGTGTGTCCCAGCTGGCCTTAAGAGGGGTTAAAGCCGACTACGACAGCATTTTAAGAGAAATTGCTGAAAGAGATTTTCGTGACAGAAATCGTGCTACAGCACCTTTAAAGCCTGCAGAAGATGCTCTGGTGCTTGATTCAACCACCTTATCAATTGAAGAAGTAGTCGAAACAGCGGTTACTTTTATCGAATCAAAACTGGCTTCATAGCCTTTCCGTCTTTCTTTGCACAGCGGTAAGTTCACCTTCATACTGCTGTGCAGAGCTCAGAATTTATCGTTCAGAATTCATAAGTCTCTTTGGCAGCTTTTGAGGATCTCTCAGTTCAACATATTCCTCCAGTAATTCTAAGACTTGTTCTGGAGCACTATTATTATCATCCTTGGC
>OMYE01000021.1 GCA_900315145.1 uncultured Pseudomonadota bacterium
GGCATGGCTGACTCTACCTGCAGACGAAGTCTCATCATAAAGTTATGAGCAACGGTTGACAACTGCACCCTGTTGGACAGCCCCACAAACATTTTTGTCCCCATCCACAAAAAAGAAACAGCCGCTGTAGCAGTAATACCGAGAATAACCATTACCACAACCAGCTCTACGAGTGTAAAACCCTTTTTGCGTTCACGATAGCCCATCAGTAATTCCCCCTGATAAACTGATAATCAAAACTGTCGTATCGAGGGGACACCACAACAATCTTAATATTTTTCACAGAAACGCCTGACAAATCACGATATGACACATGAATACTCACAAAATACCCGTCATAACTAGAACAGGCAATATCACTGGATTCTGTAATGCAGGAAATATTGTGTGTACTGTCCACAAAAAACTTGGCAGGAATCAGACAGTCATTATCTGAAGAACCGCATACGTTTGTCAGAATAGCATTTATGCTATTCAAACATTTGGCATCAGATGGCTTGCAGTTGTTGTTCTTACTCAGACATATCCCTGAAAGTGTGGCGGTTGAACAGAGACTGCCGGTATCAAAATCATCAACATCATTGAAAAATTCCTGTTTGAGATTAATTTTTTCATCTCCGTCAGGACCGAAA
Organism: uncultured Pseudomonadota bacterium; assembly: GCA_900315145.1. Taxonomy (GTDB): domain Bacteria; phylum Pseudomonadota; class Gammaproteobacteria; order Enterobacterales; family Succinivibrionaceae; genus Ruminobacter. The sequence continues at coordinate 633 of OMYE01000021.1, forward strand.
TCAGATGCAACAGTACAATCTTTCAGATTGCAGACACTAACGCCATAATGACTGATGTTCTCCCCGCATCTGCACTCTCCTCCTGAATGATCCGAATTCTCGTCAAAATCCCTCTGTTTTATCTGATTGTATATACGGTGAGCCAAAAGATCAGCCTTGACCTGAAACAGAGGTTCGACTGATTTAACCTCCATGGATCCCAGAATAGGAATTACTCCGGCAACAACAATTCCCAGGACAATAATCCCCACAACGAGTTCAACCAGAGTAAAGCCTTTTCTGTTTATTTCCATGAAACAGCTCCCTCCTTATTTACACTCACAACACAGTATGCATCAGCATTTTTTGTGTTATAAAATTTCAATTCAACGGGAGATGCGGGTTCGATCAACTGTCCCATTCCGTTAAACATAACCGGAATACTGTCTTTTTTTGTTTGCAGAAGGACATTCGGGGCCTTTGAATCCATATGGAGCACGAAGTTGTTAGCATCACTGGAATCACATGAACCTTCCATACAAATTCCGATCTGTCCTGTTTTTAAGGCGATGAACTTTACATTAGGGGAGGCGCCCTGATTGATGTTAATACTTTGCGTATGAAGAATTAAACTTGAAGCTTCCTGACAGACAGATATCTGTTCATCCGAATAAAACAAAAACCTAGGAGCGACATAAGCAGACAGTATACCTATCATGATTATGACGATAACTAACTCCAGCATTGTAAATCCGGATGCACATTCTTTCATTTCTCATTACTCTTGATTACTACTGTGTACATAAGGAGTAATAAGCCCCAGAGCAGGAACATAAGTAAAGCTCATATATTTACTTGTGGTATTCGCAGGGGACTTATATCCACCACTTTCAGTTCTATCCAGGGAAACAATCAGATAGTAATGACAGATCCCATAGTTCTCAACAGCGCTGTCGTTAACTGATCCCTGATTATAAGATATGAAATACTTATAGTTTTCATTCTTATTATCTGCTTCACTGATATTTGTTGTCGCCTTAGGAGGATTCTGCAACATACTTTCCCATATATCCTGACACTTCTGAGCGGACATACCCGGTTCGTAATATGATGCATACTCTGCAGAAACAGGTGAAGATGATGAATTAATAGGAGTAGCTGCTATTGGATAGCCCGGACTCATAGTTCCATCCTCAATCTTAGAAGATGAAGGAGTGGTTAAATAGAAACGGCTGCCGTCATACAGCACACTATTTACTCCGTCTATTTTCGGTCTGCTTTTAGCTTCCCACTGAGCCCTTACCAAAAGTATACCCGTGGCAAAATTACCTGCAACGCCTTCAACACTTGCCTTTTTAGCTTCTTCTGTAACATCAATGAAACGAGGCAATGCTGTAGCAGCCAAAATACCCAGTATAACAATTACTATGATAAGCTCAATCAATGTAAAACCGCGTTTACCGTGTCTAATTTTTTTTAGATTTTTTTTCATCTTTTTCTCCTTAAAAGACTACTCATATACATTATTCTTTTCAGAGCTCTGTACCTACATCCTATAGATATCATCAGAGAATAATTAAGGGAATAATCGCAACTTAAATTAATTATAGCGATTTTTCTAATAATTCCCTTTATATATCTCAAAGTAAGATTGTATTTGTTGGGAGATATCTAATTTTTTTTAATTATAAAGACTTGGGTCAAAATTTTATCTAATAACCATTATTTTCCGCCCTGCATAGCACCATACATGTCCCACATAGGCGCAAATATACCTAAAGCCAGTATACCAACAATTACAGACACAATCGCCAGAAGAATAGGTTCTATTTTAGCTGTCAGTGATTTTACTCCATAGTCAACTTCTCTTTCATAATAATCAGCACCTTCAACAAGAAGTTCATCGACACGCCCGGTTTCATCACCAACTGCAAACATCTGCAATACGAGAGGGGAAAACATTCCACACTGGACAGCGGTCTGAGATAGAGAAACCCCCTGTTCAATCTGTTTCTGCATACCCAAAACCTTATCCTCAAGATATTTATTGTCAAGTGCTTCTGCAACAAGCTTCAAGCACAGATTAAGAGGTACGCCTGATTGAAGCATCAAAGAGAAACTGCGACAGAAACGACCTAATAGAGCCATGTACTGAATGTTTCCTAGTACCGGTATTTTTAATTTATACTGATCCCACTTGATTCGCACCTCTTTGACCTTTAAAGCTCTTCTGATGCCGAACGGAATAACAATTGACACAGCAAGAAGCAGCGGCCAGTAATGAACAAAGAAATTTGAAGTACCAATAAGAATTCTTGTTGTGAGCGGAAGATCGACGCCGAATTTGGCAAACATATCTGAAAATACAGGAATTACAAAAATGTTTAAAATAACAACGGCGGCTACGATAAAAATCATAACTATCATCGGATAACGCATCGCGGACTTTATACTCTTTTTAGTAGACAGATCCAATTCAAAATAGGCTGCCAGCTGGGCAAAAATATTTTCCAGCATACCGGTATTTTCACCAACATTTATCATTGCTATAAAAATAGGCGGATATATTTGCTGCTGCTCCGACATAGAAGCCGCAAGAGATTTACCTCCTATCAGGTCACGGTTTATTTTTATTAATGATTCCTTTAAAGCAGGATGATCAATAGAGTCACTCAGACCCGTAATAGCTCTTATCATGGGAATGCCGGCTTTGCTGAGTGAGTACATCTGCCGGCAGAACAGCACCAGTTGTTCTGTCTTAACCTTCGGTTTAAACAGATTGCGAATTCTTTTAGGAACAATAGAACCATCACCGCCGGAAATTTCAGTAATTTCAATAGGAATCAACCCCGCGCGGACTATTTCATCAATTACATCCGCTTTACTCGCAAGTTCTGTGGTTGCATTTATGTAACCTCCCACACTGTTTTTGGCTTTGTATTTAAATTTCGGCATTATCCATTAATCTCCGCAAGTTTCATAACTTCTTCGATTGAAGTTATCCCCTTAACCGCCAGATCATAGGCAACCATAGCTAGAGGCTTGTACCCTGGACTTGCTTTGGCACGCTTGGCAAACTCTTCCAGATCATCCTTTCTAAGAGCATCCATCATCTCATCATTGAGAACAAGAAACTCAAATACACCTATACGCCCCTTATAACCGGTAAAATTACAATACTGACACCCTTTTCCCTTGTTTCCCATTCTGAATTTATGCTGTCTCTGTTCTTCAATAGGAACGCCAAGTGCAGACTCTATAAATCTTTCCTGAGATGATTCAACATCGCAATAGTCACCACATTTAGGACATATACGACGTACCAGACGCTGGGCAAGGACTGCCTTAAGAGAACTTGCAACCAAATACCCAGGAGCCCCCATATCAACAAGTCTCATGGTACTAGAGATGGCATCATTTGTATGCAGTGTTGATAAAACCAAATGACCGGTCATAGCACCTCGCAGACCGATTTCACTGGTCTCCTTATCTCGCATTTCGCCCACAAGAATAACATCAGGGTCCTGACGCAGGCAGGCACGAAGAACATTGGCAAAATCAAGACCTATTTTCTGGTTTATCTGTACTTGAGTAATTCTTGGCAAACGGAATTCTATAGGATCTTCTACTGTAATAATCTTTATGTCAGGAGTGTTCAGTTCGTTGAGAGCACCATACAGGGTCGTTGTCTTACCGGATCCTGTAGGACCGGTAACCAGAATCATGCCATGCGGACGATGAATCTGAATACGCATTTTTTCCAGTATTTCAGGAGGCATACCAGTGGCATCTAAAGACACCAGACCGCTGGCCTGATTAAGAATACGCATTACGATCGACTCACCATATTGTGTTGGCAAAGTTGACACACGGACATCCACACCACTTCCGGCGATTTTTATATGAAAACGGCCGTCCTGAGGCAATCTCTTTTCAGAAATATCCAAACCGGCCATAAGTTTTATGCGCAGAGCTATAGCGGCACCTATATCGGAGCTATTCAGAACCTGTTCCGTCAGACTGCCATCGATACGCTGACGTATTCTCAGCGAACCATCATCCGGTTCGATATGAATATCTGACGCATTCCAATTAATAGCATCTTCAAAAATTGACTTTAATAAATTAACAACCGCAGCATCAGATGAAGTATCATCAACATTCAGCGTGTCAGCATTACTGGTATCAAATGCTGATTTGGTAATCTCACTCTGCAGCTGGTTAGCATACTTGGCTATATTTTCCGTGTTGCGGTACAGCATAGGCAGATATTTGACGATTTCTGATTCAGGAGTAATCACAAAATCAACCTGAGCCGGATCAAGTTTATCAACAATATCGTCTCTGCCGTAGTAGTCTAGAGGGTCGGCAATAACAACTGTAATCACATCGTTGTCTGTGTTCACATCGTGACTTTTTGATATTGCCAGTGCCCTTTTTTGTCTTGCAAGGTTTTCAGGTATCAGCTGTACAACGCTGTTATCGATATTTAATTTAGACAGATCGGTAATTACCGGCATCTGTAGCTGTTGCCCCAAAGCAATACAGATATCAGCCTCCGAAGCAAGCCCCAAAGCCACAACAGCCTGACCCAGTTTGAGGTTCATTTCCCTAGAATAGCTGAGGGCGTCGTCTACATCCTTTGAAGTAATTATCCCGGATTGAACTAATACGTCACCTATACGAAGTCTTTTTTTGGTACTACTGTTACTGTCAGTCATTATTTGGTAGCCTCCAAAAACTTAATTCTCTGGTCTACGAATTTACGGGAAGACTGACTTAAATACAGAGATGAGGACTTTTTATATGCCACCAGTGCCTGTTGCAAATTTCCCTGTTTTTCTTCACATATTGCAAGACCGAGTAACCATTTACCATCACCGTTTTTCATGGTGGAAAGCATCCTGTATGCATCTGCCGCTGTCTTAAAATCACCTGAATCACGGGATATTGAAGCCAGAGTAGCGTAATAATCAACATTTCCGGATACAGGAGGTTTAGCTTTTACCAAGGTTCTTATTGCTTTTGCATTATCTCCAAGGCTTTTATATATCCTGGCCAGAAAAAGCCGGTAATCATAGTGGTAGGGATTTAATGCAATTCCTTTATCCAATACTTTTACAGCTTCTATATTATTACCCTTGCCAAAATACAAACTTGCCAGTTTTTCCCTTGCCTCTATATCGTTAGGTTTCACAGCCAGAAGATTTCTATAGGCATCTATTGCCTGTTCCCCTTTGCCACGCCCCATAGCGTTCAGAGCATCCTTCCTGTACAACTCCGCAAGTTCACCCTCAGAAAGTTTACTTTTTGAAACTTTGAGAGACTTTTTACTGTCAGCATGAGTACGTACGACAGGAACCGGATCCTCTTCGATTATATAATGCTCTGCATCGTAGATATAATCCTGTTCATCTTTGTTTCTTTTTTTCTCAGCTGTCTGCAGTCTGCTGTTTTCAGCACCTGCTTTACTGACTGCAGTTTTCTGGCTTACTGCAGGATGCTCCTTCGCGGAATTATTTTCAGCCGGTGCAGGTTCTTCGATAATAACACCTGATACAGCTGTACTTTCAGGAGCATCTGCGACAACCAGTTCAACAGAAGGGGAATTATCACTTTCAAGAACTTCCGTCTGCCTTGCAGAACTGTCCTCTGTAACAGAATGATTATTTTCTCCAGAAAGATCATGAGTATCGGTATTAACCGTCATTTTCAAATCTTCCTGCTTCTGCTCATGCTGTTTATTTACCTGTACAGCCACCTGATTCTCCGCATCACCAGTATCACTGACAGCAATCTCTCTATTGCCGGAAGACTTCGTCATATATGAATATGCGTAATAACCGCCACCGATAACTGCACATGTTACAAACGCTAGAACAATCCATTTTACGTACCCTGGAGAAGTGCTCTTTTCAGGGGGAACATATTTATCATACTCTGTTCCGGAACTACGTTTATTTAACTCTGTTAAAGTCTTATTTATAACACTCATTGACTACGCTCCGCTTCCGAGAATGATGAGATAACAACCGCCGACTGTAGCTAAAATCATGGTTATTATTGAAATTACAAGATAAAAACCGGAGGTTTCTCTCGGATGATGCCAGTCTTTAGTAACCTCATTAGTGTCCTTAATAGCTTCAGCTACAATCTTTCTGGTTACGGCATAGACCCCGAAACCGTAACAGAGCATCAGACATTTATTGGCTATAACGTTAATGAGTCTTGGTATTCCGTAACTGGCCACATAAATATCTCTTGCTACCTTTGAATCAAACACCTCTACTCCCTTGAATCCGGATGCCTTCATTCGATAATTCAAATATGAATACGTCTCATGTTCATTTAACGGTCTCAGGGCGTAGGAAAAGGAAATGCGCTGTCTCAACTGTCTAAAATTATCCTGCTGCAGTTTCAAATCCAGTTCCGGCTGTCCGAACAAAACAATCTGCAACATCTTATCCTGTTCGGTCTCCAGATTACCCAGCAAACGGACGGTCTCGAGTGTCTCATCACTGAGTGCCTGAGCCTCATCGACAACCATGACAACCTTCTTTCCGCTTTTGTTCAGATCCAGCAGTCTGTTATTTATCAAATCATTTAGCGATAGATTGGATATATTCTCCACATCCAACTGAAGTTCCTTAGCAATAGACTGCTTCAATTCCAGTGGATTCAAAGTCGGATTCGGGATATATACCAGTTCATAATTTTCCTCAAGCTTACTTATGAATAAGCGTAAAACCATGGTTTTCCCGGTACCGACTTCACCGGTAACCTTAATAAATCCCTCTCCGTTCACTAAAGCCGTATGCAAAACCTCCATTGCCTCTTCATGTGGAGGCAGCCCGTAATATAGACTGGTATTCGGTGTAAGTCCGAATGGCTGCTGCTCTAGTCCAAAAAAACTCTGGTACACCTGATTATTCCTTTTATGCCCAATACAGCAGGAGACATACTATTTCCGTTCGTTATACATACCGCCTGCTGTAGGAAATTATATTTATAAACTGTTTAAGATATCATCTTCACTTGTGTTTGTGATCCCACTATTTTCATTATCCGGGTACCATTTTTTCAGTAAATTCAAAGATTTACCTATTTCATTCTTCCAGGTATTTCCGTCAACAACCGTTGGCTTCAGCAGAATCACCAATTCCTTCTTGTTAGTAATATGATTGCGGTTTGTAAACAGTTCACCGAGCCAAGGGATATCCCCCAGCAGAGGAACTCTGGATTCCAAATCCATTTTCTCAGTTCTCATTAAACCGCCTATAAGTATAATATCGCCGGATTTCACCTTAACGATAGTGTCTGTTTCTCTTACTTCTGAACTTGCCAGTGGCAGCTCCATCATGTTTTCACCAAGATTTACGGTCTTAGTATCTTCTTTTACATCAATTACTGATGGATGAATATGCAGCAGCACTTCGTTGTTTTCATTGATCTGAGGAAGCACATCTAATGCCACACCATCAAAGAATGGTTGAAATTCAACATCTGAAGTGATGAAATTACTGCTACTGGTGGTACTTGTTGATGTGTCGACCGAAATATCCGTCAGGAAGTATGAATCGTTACCGACCTTCATAACAGCTTTCTGATTATTCAGAGTGGTAATACGCGGACTCGAGAGAGTTGACACATCGCCCTGGGTCTTTAAGAACTGTACCAGTGCATTAAAATGCTTGTTTGTAGCTGTAAAAGCTCCACCACCACCGATTACTCCAATTATGGAATCACTGACTCCTCCGGAAAAGTCTCTAGCATTTCCGAATGTAAATTCATGACCTGTTAAAGCTGTCCAGTCTATACCCTGAGCATAATTTTCACTAAGAGTAACCTCCATTATCTTTGCTTCGATAACAACCTGACGATGCAGAGTATTCTCAATGCTTTCCAGATAATTTCTGACATTCTGAATATCCTCAGGCATACCTCTCACGGTTACCGCTGAAGCCTGCGGATTTACCTTAACCAGCCGTCCCTCACCTGTACCGACTATATTTGAAAGAACATCTTGCAGTTCCACCCAGAAATCACTTTTGGAGGTAGTATCAACTTTAGTACCGCTCTGACCACTACGGGAACCACTTGAATCATCCGAACTGCTTGATGATGAATCACTACCGGAGCTGCTGGATGAATCACTTGACTTATTAGATACAGTATTATTTACAATGGAAAGTTTGGTACCTGATTCTCTGACCATAGCAAGATAATTAACATTAATTATCTCTGTATGAACACCAGCAGGATACACGTAATATATGCCATTCTTCTTCTCTGTACGATAACCATACATTCTGTACACAGAGTCAAACACTTCATCTGCTGTCACATTTGACAGATTCAGGGTAATATTACCGGAAACTTCTGGGTGAACTACAACAGACGAATTTGTCTGATTCATTATCTGAGCAAAAAATTCCGCTGCCGGAACATTATTGGCGGAAATGGTAATCCTTTGACTGCTACTGACAGAATAATTGTCATCCATAGGATTATCAGGATTCAATTCATCAAGGACATCATCGGGGACATCAGAAAGTCCTGTCTGAGTAAGAGCCTGTGACAGTTCATTTTTTATATCTGTTGGATTATGGTGTTTATAGCTACACCCCATACTCATGGCCAAGGCCAAAACAAAAGCGGAATTTATAATTTTACTCATTTTTTACCCTCTGATGAAAAGAGAGACAATTTAATAGAATCCTTGCCACCTTCTTGAACCAGTATCACACTAGACTTTTCTATGGCATAAACCTGATATCCGAAACATGCATCAGCAATGTAGCATGTTTTTCCGTTAATAATGGCTCTTGTGCGCCCGTTACCTCTTATAACAGCCTGAAGCTGGAGTAAATCATTATCTGATCTTTCAGTCTGTTTGGCGCCGTTACTCATCCCCTTCAAAGGTGTTGTCGGGTCATGGAGAGCCTTATCATCTGCATACGTCGAAACCGTAACTAAAATCAGCAGAGCTACAATTATCCTAAACATGTAAAAAATCCTTATTTATACTTAGTGTATAAACCTCAATAGTTACTTCTGAATATGGATGTTTTACCACATGATAATCAATAGAATGCCAATAAAACTTATAATTCATTTTTTCTATTTTTTTCAAATGATCCATAATATCAAGATACTTTCCTTTGAAAGTTACCCTAACAGTATGCTGAAAAAGATTAACTTCTCCCTCATCCTGTATTAGCACCTTCGGTGGCAGATTCTCCATACTGAGGACCTCAATATCTCCACTTGTTGACAGCATTTTTTTCAATATGTCGGCCATTGTTGAAGCATCAACTAACGAGGCAACACCTTTATCAAGCTGTCTGTCGATATCAGAAATCTGCTTTTCCATAACACTGATTTCATCCTTCATTGCCACATTGGGATTCTTAGTGACACGGGATCGCCAGGTTTGAAGTTCACTTTTCTTTTCCTCAAGATCAACTTCAATTGAGGAAATACTCGATTTAACTTTTTTTTCAGCACTGGCATTGGAATCTATAATACTGAAGTATACCGGCCACGCAATCAAAACAGCAACACCGGCAGCAATGAGGACTCTTTCTCTCATTGATTTTCCTGCTATCAGTTTTTCGTATTCCTTAAAAGATTTCGCCGCCATAATTACTTCACCTGTGTATCAATCTTATTGTCTTTCTCATCCCTGATTTTGCTTTGCATAACAAAGCCAAGATATTTATCATCGCGATTGTAGATAAACTTGACCGATTCGAAGGATATATCTGACAAATCAGGATAGTTCTTAAATCTGTCTATCCAGGCAGGAACCACTTCTCCATCTACAGCAACACCTTCAATATCGGTTTTCCCATCCGTAATCATAAAACGACTTACCGATACACCATCGCTCGGGACACTCGCAAGACCATACATAAAACCGTAAAAACCGTGACTTTTGGCATTTTTGTTCTGTAGCAAGAAAGAACTTAATCTAACTTTGGATTCAAAAAGCTTTCTAGTTTGAGCAAGCTTGCTTTCAATAGCAGGATCAACATTCAGTGTTGCCACTAGAGCCTGAGTCTGCATCAGTTCATCTTCTGTTTCTTCAAGCTCTTCTCTTGCGATACGCTCCTTTTTAACCATCGCATTTTTCGATTCAATAGAAGCATTAGCCCATACTCCCATAATCAAAATAGTAGCAATCCACAGAAGAATCATATGTTTTAAACCAAGGATAATTAATTTAGGATGAAATTCCTTGCTGTAGAGATTTATTCTAGTCTTTCTCATTTACAAGTAATCCTTCTTTAAAAATGCCAAGAAGAGGCGCATAACCGATACCGTTCTTCAGGATATCCCTAAGTTGAACGTTTTTACATACTGAAAAACCGGCACCTTCCACATTATTCAGATCATCCTTCAGCGGAACAACATCAACTGCACGCCTGAAATTTTTACTCATTTCCATTGTCAAATTTTTTAACTGATCACACTCCATGAGTATCAGTAACTTACTCATCGGAGGCAGACCGAGTCTAGCTGTGAAAAAATCGTCGTTGATTCGCAATATTTCAGTAACAAGACGACTCAAGGTCGGGTCATCTGCTACTATAGGATCTGTGGCCAGACTTTTGTATCCCCTAAGAATTCTAGAATAGCAGAGCTCTCCGGCATAAACCCCGAAAACCTTAAGTTCCTTATTTTTTTCTAAAAACAGAGTCAGGCAGAGCTGCGGAAGATATGCAGATTTTTCATTATCCTTAACCTTCCCTAAAGAATCGGCGTGGTAAAAAGAAATGAACTCCGTCATAGCTAAATCCTCGATAGTAATTGTCTCTAGTTTAGCAAGACCATTGACTATATCAGATATGCTTGAAATTATTTTTCTTTCTACAAGTACAAAATTAGCAGAAGGTTTGGCATTCTTTCCTACTTTTGCGTCATAAAAATCCCAGACATAATCCGTAATGTTTCCTTGGACTGATGCCTCAAGTTCACGACTCATAGCTATACTCTTAAGCTCCTCCTCAGAAAGATTTGGATTCTTCTGCAGTTGCACAACAGAATACAACCCCTGAGAGAGCACAACAATGACTTTAGCTGATGACGATACTTTATGACTGTGAAAAATTTTTGTTATAGCCTTTTCCCATTCACTGTTACTAGAACACGATTCTCTGTCGGTAACGATCTTTCCGCCAGATGAGCACAGAAAAAGAATTTCGTCATTTGACACGGCTAGAATAATTTTATTTGAGTTACCTTTTGCCATAGTAATTCTCTACCTATCAAGACTCTATATAACACAACTAAGACTTTATCACGAAAAGAAACATAAATTATATAAAATACAAGAAATTGATTTTAAAAATTGAATGAAACTAGCAATACAGTTCAAAATAAACACAATATTCTCCTGTCATACTAAGTTCCCCGCATATGGACTCTTTTGTTCGTCTTTAGTACCACCCGCACAGTTGATAATATGGATAAAATCCAACATATTTTTATTTATTTTTATTTCTTAGTATCATATTTTATATTGCAATACCTACCAATATAATTACCATACTTAAAAATAATTATAAAAAATATTTGAACTTAAAAAAAAAAGAAGTTAGAATTCACTTCTAAGATTACCTTTGGCGAAAATATTAGATAAGAACGGAATATTTCACGCAAAATAAATCTACTTGTTTTATTGGGCAGTCAAGACTGGTATAAAATTACGAAAATTCAGAAGTCTTGATTTTTTTAAATTTTGGAGTTTTTATGGTTCGTGGTGTAAATAAAGCAATATTACTTGGAAATCTTGCGGCAGATCCGGAATTCCGGATCCTCAGCAATGGAAGCAATACAGCTGTGGCTACAGTAAGTCTAGCAACAAATGAATCCTATCGTGATCAACAGGGAAATATTCAGGATCGTACCGAGTGGCATCGTTTGGTTTTTTGGGGCAGACTCGCGGAAATCGCTCATGAATATCTTCACAAAGGCTCACAGATCTACGTCGAGGGAAAAATCAGAACCCGCAGTTATGATGATCAGAACGGACAGAAGAAATACATCACGGAAGTTCAGGTTACTGACATGCAAATGTTAGGAACAAGAGCAGAGAATAACTCTCAGTACGGTAACAACCAGTACGGTAACAACCAGTATGGTAATAACCAGTACGGCAATCAGTTCAACAATTCACAGAACTACAATGGTTATAACAGCAATCCGAACATGCAAAGTAACTACCAGTTCAACAGTGCTGGAAGAAACCAATCACAGCAACGGAATTACGGAAACCAGGCAAACATGATGCAGAACAATCCTATGCCTGAACCGAGTTTCAATCAGCAGCCGAATTTCAGAAATACACCAAATAACAATTCCTACGTTCAGCAGGACACTCAGCCTGTCCAAAACAGTGGTGGAATGAGTACTCAGGATGGTAACAATCCACTGCCTCCTCTTCCGACATTAAAGAACTCTCAGGGAAATCAGAGTGCCCCTGGCAATCTCAATGTGAATTCAGCGGCTGCTAACAATTCAGCACCAAAGGAACCTGAACCTAGCGCCAATAATTTTGACGACGATCCGTTGCCGTTCTAGAAAGTGTCATATAATCTTCTTTACGGCATCTGCTTACAATTTTAAGAGCCGTATAATGACTTATATCTCCGAATGCCATCCTGCTTTGAATGGCATTCTTTTTTTAGTCTCGTATGCCCAGCGTAATTTGGCGACAGATCCTTTCCATCTCATACACAACAAATGTGGAGGTATACGACTTATAAATAATTTATCAATACATTTAACCTGCTCCGTTTTACATTATCCTGAACACAATGATTAACAAAGTATTGCGGTCATCAATCTGTATTCCAACAGAAGCTTAATTTGAATAATTGCCTAACCTCGATCAGATGTATGTGAACGCTATTAGAATTTGTTAATTTTAAGGAATTTATTTATAATGAGGCGTCACTTTGTTATCTTTATCATATTGAGGCATGGAATTGCATCATTCTCTTAACTACTATATAAAACTGACAGTATGTTTTATGAGCCTGGGTATCAGTCCGATAGTTCTGGGTGAATCGTCTTTTATGCAACTATCCGAATATGACGAAAAATGTTATGGTACCATTCCGGAATATGTAGCTCCACAGAAAGGTGAAGATATAAAAAAGATACCTATATCAATAACCGCGGATTCCATGAATTCTGATGTTAAAAGCAATATAAATTATCATGGTGATGTTGAAATTATTCAAGGTAACAAGAAACTCCATGCTGATACAACAACCTTTAATCAGCAAACTCAGGAGATGACTGCCAACGGCAACATTCTATATCAGGATGGAGAGATAACTGTCAACAGTAATCACTCTCTTCATACCAACCTAATTACAAATACAACAGAACTGAATAATGCCAACTATCAAATCAATGGTACTGTTGTACGGGGAAACACAAGAAAAGCCCTGCTGAACAACGAAACCAAAACCATTTCTCTTTACGATGCTTCGGTAACAACCTGTCCTGAAAATCAGGAATCATGGTCTCTCAGTTCTTCTGAAATAAACATTAATCAAAATGAGGTTTTCGGCGAAGCCTACCATACTGTATTCAGACTAAACAATGTACCGGTAATGTACCTTCCGTACTTCAATTTTCCGATTAAGAACCAGAGAAAATCAGGTTTTCTGTACCCAACACTTGAATATACATCAACTGACGGAGGCATGTTCACCATACCTGTATACTGGAACATTGCGCCGAATTACGATTTCACATACAGTCCCAAAATCATAACTAGAAGAGGTATTCTCAACACCGGCGAATTCAGATATATGCCGTTCAGAGACACAACCGGGACTATCTATGCCCAGTACATAAATCACGATAGGCACAAACCTTCATCAGAATATGAAGAAAAGTATGATGAAAGATGGTTGATCCACTGGTCCCACTCAAGTTATTTCGACAATCATGATTACGGTCTGCGTGTCGATTACAACAAGATTAGAAAAAAGGATTACAACTACGTTAATGATCTTGATCCAAAAATAGATAACGTTGTGGATAACCAGTTACCACAGACAGCTTTTGCCTACATTGACAAACACATATTTGATGCACGGGTTTCAGTTAATGATTACCAGCTTTTGGTACCTTATGCTTATGTAAAAACCCCACCTTTCAGACTTCTCCCCCGCGTGGAAATGAATATTCATGACGAAATCGGTTCCTATCTGTCATATCTCGGACACTTTGAATATTCAAGATTCGACATTAATTCAAGTGAGGGAAAGGATCAACGATATACAGGGGAACGATACCATTTTCAACCTGAACTGCTAATTCCATTAATTAACAGCAACGGAGCTGAACTAAAATGGACTTTAAGAGGTTTTCTGACTCATTATAATCAGGACATTCCTTCATCCCTGTATTACAAATATACGGAAAAGGGGTTTACCCCTGCATTACTGGATGAATCTGTAAATAGGTATCTTTATGACACCGAGTTATACAGTAAAGCCACCTTTATAAACCAGCTACAGAACTACACATTAACTTTAGAGCCGGAACTCCAGTACACCTACCTGCCATACAAGAAACAGGACAGCATTGCTATTTACGACTCAACAGACCGTGTATATGACTACCACTCACTGTTCAGTTATCAAAAATACGCTGGTATCGACCGTATAGCTGACATTAACAGGGTCAGCTACGGCATCACCTATCGTATGTTTGATAACGATCTAAGTGAAGTATTCCGATTCAACATAGGTCAGGGATATGATTTTCACAGCCAAAAAGTTCATTTTTACCCTGCTGACACATCAAATACCTATCAGAGAACACCTATAGCCACCGGACTTAACATAAGCTTCAATGAATATATCGGAACCAATGCAGGTGCAGTGTACAACACTCAGAAAGGGGAAACCTCCAGCTGGAATGCACAACTTAACGGAATGTATAAAGATTTCAAAGGTCATATAAACTATCGATATATCCGAGATGGTAACAGAACCCAGAACGTTTTCCTGTCAGATTCTGATTTAAAACAGCTAGGCGGTACAATCAACTTTCCTATCACTGAAAACGTTAAGGGGATAGCTGCCATGTATTACGATGTTGAAAGAAGTAAAAACATCGATCAAAAACTGGCGCTTAAATACGAATCATGCTGTTACAGTGTTGGAATTCAACTGGAACGTTATCGTAAACCGGACAATTTCACCATGTCAGCGGAACAGGAAACAAAATATGGTTTCTTCTTTGAATTAAAGGGACTGACTGAATCCGGAATGACCACGTCATTCTCTCAGGAAACTAAACTCATACCGTACAATGATGCGGTGAATTTAAATAGATAGGCTTCTATTATGTTAAAAAATTTTTCTGCGAAAACATTAGCCGTCAGTATGGCTCTGTTAATTTCAATAACTGCCACTTCAAGTGTCTGCGCCACAGACTATCTAGTTGACAAGACAATTGCCATTGCAGGAGACGAAGCTATTTTATTCAGCGATCTGAACCATGAAATAATTAAATTCAAGAATTATCTGCAAAGCAAGGGAGCGGAAATTCCCCCTGCGGATATATTGAAAAAGAATGTACTGGATCAGCTAATAACAAGAAGACTCATCATACAGCTTGCAGAAAAAAACAATATTACTCTGAGTGACAGTGAACTTGACATGGCAATCAGCCATATAGCTGCCAGTCACCATGTTACCGTTGATCAACTTATGAACCAGTACAGGAAGACCGGACTAAGCGATGCAGCAATAAGAGAATCTATTAAAAATGACATCATAGTAGAAGAGGTAAAAAGAAGTCAGGTACGTAGCAGAATTCATATTTCAGAACAGGAAGTAGACCAACTGGCTCATCTGCTGAAGGAACAGGCTGCGCACATGCTTACCTATCATTTGGCTGTTATCAGCATATCTCTTCCTGTAACACCTAATCCGGCTCAGACAGATGCTGCCAACAGAAAAGTCAATTTAATTCTCAAAGAACTTAAGGAAGGACAGCCTTTCGTCAAGGTAGCTCAGAAATATTCAGAAGCAAATAATGCTCTGTCCGGCGGAGATATGGGCAGACTAACAATTGATGAGATTCCGGAATATGCGTCCATTGCAGTTTCAAGAGCTAATGCCGGCGATGTAATCGGTCCGATAAAAACAGACATGGGACTAAACATCATAAAAGTGTATGATATTGCCAAAATGGCACCGGAACCAATTGAACAGGTCAAGGTAAGACATATCCTTCTGAAAACAAACATTATATTTGATGATGATGCAGCTCAAAAAAGACTTGCATCTTTCAGAAACGAGATTATTAACGGTTCACGTAAATTTGATGATACTGCCAGAGTCTATTCTGAAGATCCTGTTTCATCATACAACGGAGGTGCTATGGACTGGATGAATCCTGATGTATTTGATCCTAGATTCAGAGCCGCCATAAAGAATACCGGGATCGGAGAAATAACCGAACCATTCAAAAGCAGTTTCGGCTGGCATATTGCGGAAGTAATGGATCGAAAGATAGATAAGGATTCCATTGAAGCATATAAAATAAAAGCTAGAGAAATATTATCCAACAGAACTCTCATGGAAGAAAGTGAACGTTGGGAACGAGAAATTCGCGACAGTTCATATATAAAAATTTTAGAAGACTAGTTTCTACATCAGATTTAGCAGTTTAGAGTACACCATTATGCATGATTTAGTCACTCAAGGACATACAGCAAGAAAGAGATTCGGACAAAACTTTCTTCAGGATCAAAATGTAATTGCAGGTATCGTAAAAGCAATTAATCCGTCTGCTGACGACAATATCGTTGAAATAGGCCCCGGACTTGCTGCCTTAACAACACCTGTTAGTGAAAAAGTTAATAAACTACATGTTATCGAACTGGACAGAGATTTAGCTCAGAGATTAAGAGAAAATCCTTTTTTAGCTACGAAATTGGAAATTCATGAAACTGATGCTTTGAAGTTTGATTTTTCAACTCTCGGCAGCAAAGAAAATCCAATCAGAATTTTCGGCAATCTTCCGTATAACATATCTACACCGCTTATGATTCATCTTTTTTCCCAGGCGAATGTCATCAAAGACATGCACTTTATGTTACAAAAAGAGGTGGTTAACCGTCTTGCGGCTGCCCCGGATTCAAAAGACTATGGCAGATTGTCTGTAATCACCCAATACTACTGCAGGGTTATCCCTATTATGGAAGTTAAACCACATGCATTCAGACCCGCTCCTAAGGTTACCAGCGCGGTAGTCAGACTTGTTCCTTATACACAGAAACCATATGAGGTTAAAAACATCAGAAAACTGGAACAAGTAATTGCTTTAGCTTTTAATCAGCGCCGGAAAACCATACATAACAGCTTAAGAGGTTTCATTACCGACGAAGAACTCACGGCAACAGGTATTGATCCTCAAACCCGTGCTGAGAATATATCTATTAGACAGTACTGCATGCTTGCAGATATTCTGAATGAAAAATCAATATCTGATGAGCTACTGACTGCCTCAACACAGTCATAATATGTAGCACTATGCATAAATCGGAAAAATGGATTTTAGGGCTTACGGGTGGAATAAGTTCCGGGAAAACAACAGTTTGCAATTTTTTAAAAAATTACGGATGCAGTATTGTTGATGCGGATATCTGTGCACGGGATGTTGTCGCACCAGGAACCCCCGGACTAAAAAAAATTCAGGAACATTTCGGAAATGATATTGTTGACCAGAACGGTTTTCTAGACAGAAAACAATTGCGCAACATCATTTTTCAGAACGAACATGAATTACAGTTTATTAACAGCCTGATGCAGCCCCTTATTAAAGAAAAAATTATAAACGATATAGAACATTCTCAGGGGTGCTACACAGTACTCGCGGCTCCTTTACTTTTTGAAAGCAATCTAGATAATATACCGGACAGAATACTCTGCATGGACATAGATAAGCAGACCCAAATTGAAAGAACAATGCAAAGAGACGGCTGTTCGTACAAAGTTGCCCAATCCATGGTGGAACACCAATGGCCTAGAGAAAAGAAAACAGCCATGAGTCATGATGTACTTGTTTCCAACTTTCCTTCACTCAATGAACTTGAGAAAGCTGTGTTCTTACTGCATCAAAAATACATGGATATCATTAAAAACCGTAATTAGGAATGTTGATATGATTAAAGTCAAATGCCCGATATGCAACAAGGAAATTGAGTGGAATTCAAACAACATATATCGTCCATTCTGCTCAGAGCGCTGTAAAATGAAAGATCTAGGTGGCTGGGCGGACGAAAAATACCATATAAGTTCACCACTCACCCCGGAGGATCTTGAAGATGAAAGAATCGTCCAGGAAATAGAACAGGCTCTGCTGAACCAATCTAACAACAAATAGTTAATCCGGTTAAACACAAAGTAACAGTCAAAGACAGTATGATGTGGTCACAAAGTTAGAGATCATCGTTTAGGATCTATACCATATCCGGATGAAATGCTATGAATTTTTAAAAAATTATTTCAGGGGCGATGAATGATTAAAAATCAAAAAAGTAATAATTATTCACTTGTCAGGAAGATAGTAGTCTTTCTTAATGACCCTAATGTAGGAATGATATCACTCATAGCATTTATAATTATTTCTTTTTTTTACATATTCATCCATACATACCACGAAACTTCACTCATCGTTCCTGGAAAGAAACTAGAGAAAACACTTAAAGAGATATCTAATGAGGCACTTTTGAGCCACGGCAGGAAGGAGGAAGTTGTTTGGGTATACAATTTTACATGCAAAGATAAATCACAATTTTTGGGCGAAAGGTTCCACTGTACGGCTGATGTTCTTTTTTCAGATGGAAAAACATCACAGATCTGCATTCTCCGTGATTTTTACCATCGTCCATACAGTAAAAGTCTCCATAGTTACTATGTCACCATGACAGTTTCCATGTGCAAACTGGATTCTGATATCGTGATCAATAGAGAATTTAGCTTCAACACCATGTTCTATGATTATCACAGCGAACTGGAAAGCCACAAATAACCGAAGATGACGTCCATTTCGACAGTTCATCATAATTTTATTGTAGCAGATACCGTCAGAAACTCTCTACATCTACCATTCCATGGTTCAAAAAATTTTATTCTTTTACTAAAAAATACAGTCTACATGAATTATATGTACTGTATATATCTAATAATAGTTATACAACAAAAACACCAGAATAATCTGATGCATAGATCGTTCTAAAACTTTCTTAAGAAATCTGATATTACAGCCACCAAATTTATAGAGGCAGTAATTTATGATTAAATAACCTGTCCGTCATAAATTGCGAAAGTCAATCCTTACACATAATTTTTTCTGATTAATATCTTGAACAGAATAATAAAAAACTGGTTTTATACATATCAGCTCCTATTGTTATTATTAAATTTATTTACTGGCTCAAAAAAAACAATCTATCAGGTATTACCTGCCGTTTCACTGATATATAATTTTTATTATGCGAATTATAACCAATAAAGGATAGATAATTTATGGCCGGTGTTCTAGCAATGATCTTGGCTGGTGGAGAGGGTACGAGACTGCAACCTTTAACAGTAACCCGCTCAAAGCCAGCAGTGCCATTTGCAGGTAGCTATCGTTTAATAGATTTTGTGCTTAACAATTTTGTTAACTCAGATATTATCAGAATTTTTGTTCTCACCCAGTTCAAAAGCCAATCTCTTTACATGCATATGAAAAAAGGATGGACTGTAAATGGTATTCCTGGATGTTTTATTGATCCGATTCCGGCACAGATGAGAATGGGCAAAAGATGGTATGACGGAACAGCCGACGCTATCTACCAGAACATGAGTTTCATAAAATTCAATTCCCCGGATCAGGTTTGTGTGTTCGGTAGCGATCATGTCTACAAAATGGACATAAGACAAATGCTGGAATACCATAAAAGCAAAAAGGCGGATCTTACGGTATCAGCTATAAAAGTTCCAATTAAACAGGCCAAAAGTTTTGGGGTTATTGAAGTTGATGAAGATTGGAAAATGATTGGTTTTGAAGAAAAACCTAAAAATCCTAAACATATTCCCGGAGATCCTGAATATGCTTTGGTCTCTATGGGCAATTATATCTTTGAGGCCAATACTCTGTACGAAGAACTGGCTCTGGATTCAATAAATCAGGATTCATCGCACGATTTCGGCTGTGATGTTATCCCAGCAATCTATCCGAAAAGACCTGTATATGTATACAATTTTTTAGAGAATAATATTCCTAATGAAAAAACCAAAGGTTACTGGCGTGACGTCGGTAGCATAGATATGTACTGGCTTACCAATATGGATCTGATTGCCAATGATCCTAAATTTATCCTGCACAACTCATCATGGCCTCTTCATACTTATTATCCCCCATTACCCCCAGCAAACTTTATCAATACAAAAACAAGCAAATGCAATATAACTGAATCCATGATATCTGCTGGATGTGAAATATTAGGAGCTACAATAAATCACAGTATTCTCGGATTCAATTGTCGTGTTGATGAAGGAACTGAAGTTACCGATTCAGTACTGCTAGGGGATGTTTATATAGGTGAGAATTGTAAAATCAGTAAAGCCATAATTGATAAACACGTTAAGATTGCCCCAGGCACGGTTATTGGAGAAAACCCGGAACAGGACAGAAACTTCTATACAGTATCAGAAGGTGGCGTCGTAGTTATCCCAAAGGGTGCAAAAATAGGTTACTAAGATCATGAATGTACTGTATCTTACATCTGAACTTTGCGATTTCGTAAAAACAGGCGGTCTGGCTGACGTAGCCAAAGCGCTGCCGCTTGAACTGCATAAACGAAATCATGATGTCAGAATAATGATGCCGTGTTACTCGAAAATACCTAAAGTAAATGATTATCCGGTAATTGCCGATCTTAATCTTACCAACCCACAGAATAATTTCAGCATTGAATTTAAAGTAAGAGAAGCCAAATTAATGAAGACTGTTACGGTATGGCTTATTGATAATGAGCATTACTTTAATCGTAACAGTATCTATGCTGAGAATAATGAATCCTACTATGACAACGGCGAACGCTTTGCCTTCTTTTCAGCAGCCGCACTCCTTACTACGGAATATCTAAAATTCTGTCCGCAAATCATCCACTGTAACGACTGGCATACAGCTCTTACTCCAATGATTTTGGCTTTAAAGTACCAGAATTCATCATTCTTTGCACATACCAAAACAGTTATTACAGTTCACAACGGATCATTTCAGGGAATCTTTGATAAAAGTCAACTGTGGATGCTTCCGGAGCTCACTCAGGTATATAATGAAAGTATTACCCATGGATATAACAATATCAATTTTCTAAAATGCGGTATTTATTATGCCAATAAAATCAATGCCGTAAGCCCGAGTTATGCCGAAGAACTAACCACCTTCCTCGGCGGCCATGGTATGGCTCAGAATTATCTCGACAGAATAGATGATTTATGCGGAATTATTAACGGATGTGACTACTCAGACTGGGATCCGAGCATAGACCCCAACATACCGTTCAACTTTAATATAAAAACAATTCTTGATAAGAATTTATGCAAATTTTTCCTTCAGGAATACACTCATCTTCCAGTATGTAACAAGCCGCTATTCGGGATGGTTTGTCGACTTACTGATCAAAAAGGTATTAATCTGCTAATTCCTATTCTCGATGAACTGCTTAATCACCAGATACAGTTGATTATTGTCGGAACTGGAGCCAAGGATCTCGAAAAAACTCTAGAGGAATACACCCAGAAATACAAAAATAAATTTGTATTTAAAAGTGTTTATGACAACAAACTGGCTCATCTTGTGGAGGCAGGTGCAGACTTTTTTCTTATGCCATCAATTTTTGAGCCATGCGGATTAAACCAGATGTATAGTCTTGCATACGGCACACTTCCTATCGTAAGAGCTGTTGGAGGCTTAAAGGACACTATCATATGCTATGATGATAATCCAAGCGAAGCCACCGGTTTTATTTTTAATAAAGCTGAACCTGAGGCACTGTTGAACTGTATCCGAAGGGTTATGATATTCTACCTTCAGGATCATTTTGAACTGATGAGAGTAAGAAGAAACGCTATGCGGGTGAGGTATGACTGGGCAACATCAGCATCTGAATACGAGGAAATGTATCAGGGTGCTATCAGTATGAACGGCAGTTCTTACTAATCAGCCTTTTTGAGGTTCACTTTTTTCCACTTCTCAAATATTACTGTCTGTCCTCACAACACTATTTGTACCAATTCACTAGTTTTCAAAGTATAATAATCTTTTTATAATCAAAATTCTGATAAACCTTTTCCCCATCCATCTGATAATTACTGGTATATTTTTATGGATAATTTTTTTCAGAACATGGATGAACCTAAAGATCTTGATTTAAGAACATCTTTTGTTTCTCCTATTACCGGGATAAGTATTTTAATTAATAACTTTTCCCTGTTCATGCTGGTTCTGCTATGTTCATTAAGCACATGTTTTTCTCTGTTTCTCACTGTATTTGCATTAGTAACCATTCCAGTGTTTATATCTATGATTAACCTTATGGTGATTAACAAGGTTCTAGGGACGGGATTAACAGTTTTAGAACTCATGCCGTATGTTTATAAAAACTTCAAAGTTAAATTGCTGTTTTTCTGCGGAATGATCATTATCCCTCTTTGCCTGTCCATAATAATTTATTTATTATCTGGCACAATCTCCAGAACTGCTATGATATACACCGGTTTCGGATTTGTTTGTTTTTCCCTGGTATGGGGACTGCTAATAACCAATGGGCTACTTCTCTGCAATAATGATAAATACAGACTATCTGATATTTGTGTAAAAAGTATTGATCTAATATATAAAAAACCCGCTCTGTTGTTCGGTCAGATTATAGTATGGATTATGGAAATAATGTTCTGTATGTCCATACTATTTTCTTATGTGATTATACTGCCATATCTTGGTATGGAGGTTGGCTCATTATCCTATACTGTTACAACCTATATAATCGTATTTTTTGTAGCTTCATTGTTTATAAGCTTCTACATATCAGGCATATCTGTTTTGCTTTTAAACTGGTATCGTAACGATATTAACCGGCAATAATTAAAGTCCCTATTGAAACGGAAAATATTTTCTGAAATAAGACCGAGGCGGTATAAAATGACAATTTACTGATTAAATTTCTGATTTAACCAGTAAACGCCTTTGCCTCTTATATGTTCTAATGCTGAATAACATCCATCACTACAGGGGCTGAGTGCATATATATATCCTCTATCATCTTATCGCCTGCTCTAGGTTCAACGTCCATCATATTCTCAACATCTTCAAATCTTTCGCCATGTCGTAAATCCTGAATTGAATGCTTTCCTAGAAAAATCCTCATTTTAAGGTATGTAGAAGAATACTGCTCTTCCTTAAAGATCACACCAACCTCTCTGAATAACACAGGAATGTCCCGTTGCACGAGAATATGAGAAATATTACTATTGTCATATCCAGCAACCAACAGAATTGATTTAACATCCTTTTCCCTGTCATACATCAGTACGTTATGTTGCTTCGGCGTAATAAAGAAACGACTAGCATTCACTATAGTCTTATCAAATTGTTCACATGACAGCAGTTTTTCTCTGGAATCCTCATCGCCACCGACAGCAACATTAACAATATTGTTTAAAACCTCGTTATCTGATAACTGATACAGACATACCATTAGATTGTGTGGCACATCATTATAGATATTTAATTCTTCAGTGGAATATACCTCCATCTGAATTCCGTTTCTCAGCCATTTATATTTCACTGAATCAATATCTTTAGCAGGTTTATCCGGGGTATCATCAGGCAAAACAAGACTGTTCTTGGTATCCTGAGTCTCTGGTGGATCCTGCTGTTTACTGCTGCAACCAAAGACACAGCATAATAATGACAACGACAATAATATTTTATTCCACATGTTAATACATCCGACTTCCGTTGCATCAATGACATCTTTATAAATAAACTACAGTTCTTTAATTACTATAACAGAAAAAGCAAACAAGAGAATATACTGACTTTAAAAAACGGTGAAATAGAATTAAGAGACAATGCCATAGCATCATTACACTCTGGATAAAAACTACCACATTTCATGCTATATAGGTTATGACAGTAATAACTTCTGGCATAAAAAAAGGATTCCCGAGGAATCCTTCTTCAACCAATTAAAAATAACTTAACCTGAACTAAGCCTTCCAGTCGTCAGTAAATTCAACATTACCATCAACATAAGACCAGGTAATCTTTGAGTATGTAAAAGAAACATCTTCCATATCATGATATGGTTTATTTTCAGCAAGGAATGTTAAAGGTGTGTATTCCCTAATATTAACAATAATTGCATCTTCAAGAGTAATCTTAAAATACAATTCCTCTTCACCGGTTGGACTTATACGATAGAAATCCAATTCAACAGAAACCTGTTCTCCCTTACAGCAAGCCGCAAAAAGCTTCGGAGATGCAACGTCTTTGCCCTTGGTAATGGATATTGGTAAATGAATACGCTGACCTGTAGGCAAACCTGTGTGAGTATCACGAGGAATTTCTACCTGATGGTCTGTGCCGTAAACAAGGATCTTGTCCTTCTTGTCACCGCCTTGATCACAAGAACCCTTGATTTCACCCTGATTCTTGCCGGTAACCTTCATGTACATTGTTAAAGCCATGTTTCTGCTCCTTAATGTATTAAAAAAAAACGATAGTCTTAGCTGGTATCAGACATAATTCTCGTCCCAACCTTGCAGGTGATTATATACCCCTATTTTTGGTATTTTTGTGATAATTATCGACTATAAATAAAAAACCATTCCTCTATTTTCAAAACTCATCATTTATCACGTTTTAGAAATATTCGTACCATTTTTTATGAACTTTTAAAAGACTTAATTATCAATGCCTTAATCATCTGGTAATACCGTTTTCATACTATCAATAATTGTAATTACCACCACATATACGAATAAATAACAGGGAGAATAAACAACTAATTAAGCACTTTTATTCCTTTTGAATATTTTACATCCATACCTGTCGATGAGTTGGGGATCTGACCTTTACCATCTCTTCTGGCTGAACGGGATCTGTTAGTCTTTTTCTTATCTGTTTTTACTGAATTTTCTTTAGGAAGTTGTTTTTTAACGAATTCTACATCTTTCTGATAGTTCGCTATTTCACTGTACACACCACGGCTTGTATAATCATACAACTCATTACTTACAGGCTTTTCCGCGACATTCATACGATGATGTTTCGGCTTATTCACATGCTTTTCCGTCCGTTGAATAACCGGTTCGACTGTAATAGGGGGAAGTGGTTTTGTCTCCTCCTGATCTATATCTGAATTAGCATTAGCATTTTTTAAATGTTCCATCAAAATCTGACTTGAATCAGACACACTGTTTCCAATTCCTAGAATATCCATTAAATTCAATGTTAGATTATTACCTATATTCTGCCACCTGATATTAGAAAAACTCATATCAATATTCATCATTGTTAATCTGACAATGATAAATACTATGACCACCCAGCCAGAAAAAATAATCCAGGGTAATTTATTCACGTGAACAACCTCTCTTATTCCGGACATTCCGCAATATATGACGGTACACCATAATCATTATTTCTAAAATTAATACTCTGAATAATTTCATCAGCTCCTGTTACATTGAATGTCAACTTCAACCACTTGAGATTAATCGAGTTGAATACTCCTGCATCATTTGGAAAATCGCTAGAGGTATAAACAAGAGTTCCCCTCGAAGCAAATCCCCCAAGCAGATCAGCTATACCTGATTCTTCATTGTATGTCTTTCTCAAGGAAAAATCCCTGAATCTGACAACTATATCCGCCTTACTACAATTACCTATGGCCCAGTTGAACTTGGTCTTACCTGAATAATTATAATTACTTATAGTAATGGTTTTATCCTTGCAATAGATATTCATTTCAACAGAATTTGGCAGTTTCAAAGCATCAGGATTCACTTCAAATGGTACAGTGGATACAGCGATATCAGCATCCTTAATACGATACGCCTTACTGTACTGATTCTTTAAATACAGGAAATTAAAGAACGGAAGTTTAAAATTAACATGGTATCCGTTCAAATCAATCCCCTGATAACCTGAATTGGTATTAGTAATAAAGTACTTGATATCTTTTTCTACAAAATTTGTAACCAGCCCCTGTTCCCCAAAAAGATCCGCTGTATTATCAGAATAATCAGTTAATTTCAGTTTGACCTTATTTTCCCATTCAGACTGAACCATACAGGACAGAAGATCATTCATCAGCTGTTGCAAATAATACTTGGTCTGAGTATACGGAATAAGACCGGAGATAGTCATAGCCTGAGGGCTTTTCGGCTCAAGAACACCCTCCATGTCATACATGACCTTATCCAGATCGGAAACATAATCCTCAGCCCCCTTTTCACCTGTGGCATAATTTACAAAACTCTGATAGGCCTTAGGTTTTGTGCTATAAAGCATAAGCATTGATGATAACGTGGTAAAATACTTTTTATTAAGCTCTGTCAGAGTTGCATAATTCTCCATATCATTATCATCATTCTTTTTATTTCCAAGCTTCTTCAAATCACCGATAATCTTACTGACATTTCCAGCCTGCTTTTTAATGAGGGCATCCGCCAGAGAATTATCTGACAGTGTTTTATAGTACTTAATTCCCATAAAACTTCTGTCCATGTATGTATTGTTTATCTTTTCATTAAACTGAGAAATGAATTTCAGTTCCTGCTCCCCCCTAAGGTAAACATTAAAAAAAGGATTACTGTCTACATTATCCATTACCGGAGCCATTGAAACTCGATCATGCATTCCAATCCCATTTATAGCCAAATGAAAATTAACTATAAAATCGGTCCATTTATGATAAAAATTCTGAACATAATATTCCATAAAGACTTTTTTCTTTAGATCCAGATACTTCTTGAATCCAGCTTCAGGAAGCATATCGAAAAGAATTTTCAGGTATTCATAACCATCCTGAGTAAAGGCTCCGCTGAAATCATACTTGTATTTTCGCGACATTCCTTCAGGTATATAATCACTAGCTTCAACAGGAATTGTCTTAGAATCAATCCAGCCAACAATCCATGAAAAATTATGATGTGAATACAACAGTTCCATCAGGTTTGTATGACTTGTTACACTGATATCCTTGTTTGGATAATACTTTTCCGTGTATTTCAGATAATTATCCATAAGATATATACAGCTGTCAGTACTCATATCACCACATCCTAGGTAACGTGGATTAAGAAGTTTCATCTTCTGCAGTATGGCAAAAAGTTCTTTGGAGTCTGCCCCGTTGACTTTTGCATTAAAATAACGATCTAGAACAGCATAAAACAAAATACTGTCTCCTAGCATTTCCGCCTTTTGCTCTTCATCGGTCTTACCATTACTGTTTGTATTCGGTTCAGGATTCTGCCAGAATGAAAGAGACATCAGTTTATCAAAATAAACCTTTCTGTATTTATTGACAAAAAAGAGTCTCACTACATCCATACTTGTATCAAGAGACGCTCTGGTAAACTTTGGCTGATATCTGTAAATGAAATCCTGTTCAGTTTCATCAACATTTTTGAGAAGCTCCTCAAAATAGCCCAGTCGCTTCTCACTGATTGTATCTGAGTCAGCTATCGAATTTATTGAACTGCCGAAAAATTCACTCTTGTTTTCACAATAGGTTGTAGCGTAACTGAGAAAAAGGATATGAGCCAGACATAATATACATACACTCAATAACGCCAGGTTTGAAGATATTACACGCCAGCGCAGAAAATCAGCTATAGGCTCATATAGGTTGCGATCCCGAGGCAGTAGTTCATGGAACAAATTCTTAAGGAACATCCCGCGACTTTTTGCAGAACTTTGCACCTTCTGATCACCAACATATTGAGATGCAAAAACACTGCTACTCTCTCCTGTCTGCAGGGAAGAACAGAAATATAATCCTCTGAACAATACTTTTTCATGATAGGTATCGCTGCCAAAAGCAACCTGAACAAACATTCTGATACGATCCTGCAGACCTTTTATATTATTTGCAAACAGCAGCAGTCCACTTTTATTTTTGAGAATCACCTGACTGTTGTCCATCCCGGGAATCTGTTGCAACACCAGTCTAAAAATACATTCATTAACATATGAAACCGCTTTGTCCACAACGAGAAGATGACTCTCATTCAAATCTGAAGTATACCCGCATACCTGCTCCAGTTCCTCTGGAGACAGTGCGTCCTTAAACGAATTGAAACCAGAAATAAGATCGGTTTTGGTAATCAATAAATACACCGGTACTCTGGCATTAACAACCATTACTATGCGATTTATTTTCTCTGATATATAAACCCCGTACTTATTTATAACTGTTTCATCTGGATTCAACAGTTTGTCAGCAGGCAGAGTAACAATTATCCCGTTTATCGGTTCTTTTTTTCGGTAGGTGGCTACCTGAATCAAAAATTCTTTCCATTCCTTTTCATCAATCTTACCGTCTATCGGAACAGCATATTTGCCGGCTGTATCAATAACAATTGCTTTATCAAAAAACCACCAGTCGCAGTTTCTGGTACTGGACACTCCGGGAATAGGACCGACTTCAGATGCAATACTGCTTAAACCACAGTGGGAAATAGATGAAGATTTTCCGGAATTTGTTTCGCCAAGAAGCATAAACCATGGAAGTACATAGAGAGGATTTCCTCGACCTCTAAGTGAACTGTGTCTCAGGGTTTCAACTGCCTTCAGCCAGCGTTCTCTTAATTCCGTAATTCTGGCATTTTCCTCACTTCTTGACTTCTGAATTAAAATATCATCCTGAGCTACAATTTTTTCAACAAAACGCTTATGATGAGCCCTACGAATGAAATAAATAACAAAATAAACAAGGAAGAAAAGCCCTAACAACAGGGCAATTACCCCGAATGCTATCCATATGGACAGATCTAAAATAACTGTAATAACATAAAATACCAGAGCCATTACCAAAATGGTCACCAGCAGTACCACAGTTCCTTTAAGTAAAAATAATAAAAACTTTCCCATTGTCAGGCTCTGATTATTCTAGATGATTTGTTAAACAGATTTTTCTGGCAATCTCTATGAAGCCATCCTGTTACATTTATCGATAACAATGCACAAATTGCATATCGATTTAAAAATTTATTGCATCAACTGAATGCTTCTTTTTCTCTTAGTGATCCTGAAGAAGGTGCCTCAGAACCTCAAGCCAGATTTCGTTATGTGAGTTAAGATAATCATTGTAAAGAAGTGAAACAAGTACAGTGCACAGCACCACAAGAACCATAACTATAATAGAAATCAGGTTTATCCTTCTTAAACTGCTCTTATCTTTAACCTTAACTGATGAATTCACTAGACTCACAGTACTGTCTATGCCGATGATACCATTCAGTTCGGATCTGATTTTTGTTATGGCCTCAGTCTCTCCCGACCAGTACTTTCCCTTAAATCCGAGAGATAGCAAAAAATCATATAATGATACCAATTCGATATAACTATCGTCACGTTCCTCTTTTTTCATTTCTAGAGACTTATTTATCAATTGAAAAAACTCTTCCCCTCCGCAGTTGGTCTGATAATATTTCATCTGCAAGAGAGACCAGTTTTTATAATTGGTCATCATTATTTCATCAACAAAAAAAGTAATTGCGTGGCGGGCGTTCTCCGCAGTCTCCTGAGACAGTCCTAGAAATTCCAAATTTTTTACAGCTTCAAGATACTGTTCCGTAACACAGAATACAAAATTATCCTCATCGTTAACATGCCGGTTACCGCCAATAAGAACCAGTGAGACAAGAGGTTCAACAACTTCAATTATCTTCATAACTAATTCCGGGTAATGTACATTATCAATTCACCATCCTCAGGTGCATCCCATAGCATTGCCGCCTTATGTGAATTAACAATATCAAACCACATATTATTATGAACATCTACAGTACTGTAAAAGCCATGATCCAACTTAGGCAGGCCACCGGGAATACTTTCAATAATCATTATAGGAATTCCCGAAAGAGATCTAACAATCAAATCATTCATGGAATCGGCAGAACTAAGTTTTAACTGGCGCCAAAACGATAAACTGAGTTTATCAGGTTCAAGTTCTGTTCCGCTCATCGATAAATAAACCTCATACTGTCCTAATTTACCCAAATCTGGAATATCTGCATACCAGACAGAATTATCCCCCCGTATAAATCTGATAACGTACTCCGGTCCGACGGAGAGGTTCCCCAAACAAATCCTTAACTGCTGCTGAAGCAGTGAAAACACGCCATATAAATCGTCATGATTATACTCTGGGAATCTTCGCCCCTGATCAACTGCACTTAATTCTTCAGTACAAGAACTTAAAATAGAAACTACTCTTGATAAAATACGCCATACTTCTACAGGGTGAGCCTGCTTTATACTCTGCAGTGTCTGAACTTCTGCAGC
This sequence comes from uncultured Pseudomonadota bacterium, assembly GCA_900315145.1. GTDB lineage: Bacteria > Pseudomonadota > Gammaproteobacteria > Enterobacterales > Succinivibrionaceae > Ruminobacter. The sequence continues at coordinate 31,227 of OMYE01000021.1, forward strand.
GCAGTCACACAAAACAGAAATCATATTTATCAGCATAATCTCATAAGCACTCTGCTGCTGACTGAATCTTATATGCTTATACTTCTCAAACATTCTAGTCTTTGATAGTAGCATAGCGCTTATATCATTCATAATATTCACCAGCAGTCTGCTGTCAAAAAAATTTACCAGAGGAGGAACATAGTTACTGTTCAGAAGAATTCTCGTACCATCGCGATATACCTCGGCAATTTTTATTAGTTCATAATTTGATATCTGACGAATCTCCTCTCCTAGAAAAATTCTCAGATTATACTGCATCAGCTCAACATTACCTGAAACGGATGTACCGTACAGATCGTTTATTTCCTCTCCACCATAGTTTCCCACGTAACGGCAATCGCAATCTGAACTTATCTCATCTTCAAAAATGTTCAGATTCGTTCCGTTTTCATCAAATCTTTTCAATCCAATGTAAACTGGCAGAACCATACCATTTTCCAGCATGTCAGAAGGGATACTTTTTGCTGATAGGTAGGCGTTTTCGCCCAATACTGCCTCAGATCCGTCTAAAAATACAAAGTGCCCGACTGTTAGTGATACAGACATATTACTGAGGGAATCCTGACTGATATCAATTTCCTGTACACCGTAACAGTATGGCTGCAACATTCTTACTGTGCGCACCAGTCTCTCATCAGACATCAATCTCTCTAACTGAAAATGCTGAGGTTTTAACAGCATTCCCTGCTGATAATTAATTATGCCTCTTTTCACCTGTATCTCCTATAGTAGTATCCCTGTTCTACTCCAAAAAACATCTGCTTGCTACACTAAACCATTAATCTGAATACCCGACACTCCGTGGAATCACCATCTCCAAGCCCCTCGCCAATGATGATTGATGGAATAATTCCTTTTATTCTCACGTAAAAGCTATCACCCTTTTTTAAGACATTACTGCATCCCCACGCTGTATATTCCTTGCCATTAAGTTCAAGTTTTGCGTCTTTAAAAGGATAGTTGAGAGTAGTTCTTTCCGGCATTGCTCCCGCAGGTCCGACAGCCTGAAAATCAATATATCCATCAAGACAGGTATCCACACCAAGAAACACTCCATTCCATTCAGTTTCAGCGTTCGGGCCAATTTCAAACCAAAGACCTATTCCGGTCTGATTGTGCACACTGATGTTAAAACCATAATCAGACCACTGCTTTTTAATTGCAGTCTTGCTCACCAGCTTTGTTCCGAAATTATCCACTGAAAAAAACTCCACATCCTTGAATACTTCGGACAAATGTTGTTCTTTTCCAACGACCAGTACTGGAACGCGGTATTTTGCCCTTAATCTTAATATCAGCCCCATAACGGAAAGTCCGAACATTACTTCAGGGGGGATCTGTTGATCATTGACAATAATTACCCAAGCATCAGCCACTTCAAATTCACGTCCTGGAATTTTTTTGGTTAACTCCGGCTCATCATAATTCCAAAAGTGGCCTACAGCATTCATACCGTACTTTTTCACAGTAGCATAAACCTGCTGGATAATCTGTTCATTTTTATCCAGTGCTGTAATAAAAACATTTTTCTGCTGCATACAAATTCCGTATATTTATATTCTTACAATCTCTCTCCCGCTCCCAGTTACCCCAACTGAAAACGATTCTGAGAATTCAAGCATCAATAAAATTAAAAAAAACGAAAAGCTACATGTTCATATCAGTAAACGGACAACTCCGACCTGCCTTACCTTTGTTGTACAGAAAGCCGGAACAGAACCTCGAGAATTCCTGTCCGGCTTTACCTGAAAACTAATTTTCTCTTCATTCCTCCGCATCTGCAGATGATGTGATGACAAATTCACCTTCATCGTTTACAGATACAGCAATCGACTCAGGCAGTACACCATCCGCCATTCCCTGTAAAACAAAAGTTGAAAGTTTTGGTAGAAGATTAACATTGATAATAAAATCAATATTTCTTGCACCTGTTTCGGCATCAGTACATTTTTCAGAGACTAAATCAACAACCTGATCATCATAAGTCAGTGTTAATTTATTGTTATTCTTCAACATATCTGCCAGTTTATTAAGCTTCTGTACCGTAATCTGTTTCAAAGCATCCTTAGATAATGAACAGTACGGTAACACGGTCATTCTTGCCAGAAGAGCAGGCTTAAAATAATTATTAAGAATTGGTCTTATAGCCTCAGCCAATGCCTCCCCTGTACAGTCAGGATCTGCACTCATCTCAGAAATGACATCTGTTGCCAGATTACTAGTTAATAAGATAACCGTATTGGAAAAATTAATCTCCTTCCCCTCTCCATCACTCAGAACACCTTTATCAAATACCTGATAGAAAATATTCAGAATATCCGGATGAGCCTTCTCAACCTCGTCAAGCAGAACCACACTGTACGGCTGCTGTCTCACTGCTTCAGTGAGCATACCTCCCTCGCCGTAACCGACATATCCCGGAGGAGCACCCACCAGACGGCTTACCGTATGCTTTTCCTGAAATTCACTCATATTAATGCTTACAAGACTCCGTGAGCTACCGAACAGCTGTTCAGCTAGAGTAATTGCCGTCTGCGATTTCCCCACACCGGACGGCCCGACAAGCAGGAATACCCCCAAAGGCTGTTGTGGGTTGCGCAGACCTGACTTAGCATTCTTTATCACAGTAGACAGATTTCTGAGAGCAAAAACCTGCCCCTTAATTTTGTCATTGAGAATCTCTTCCAAATTTATCACTGTGGAAAGCTCATCCCTAGCTACTCTGCCAAGAGGAATACCTGTCCAATCGGAAACTACTTGGGCAATAAGTTCTGGAGTTACCTCATAATGAATTCTAGGGGTACCATTTTGAATAGCCTTTAATACCGCATCAGCATCCTTTACTTCCTGCATAACAGAAGCAATTTCCTCCTCGTTTTGATCCTTCTGACCGGCTTTGAGACTATCAAGTTTTTCTCTCAACTCTATAACAGTATTTACTGCCTCCAGTTCTTTCTGCCATATATCTCTCAGTTCTTCGTATTTGGTATTCTTATCGACAAGCTGAGTCTTGAGTTCCTCCAAAAGAGTTTCATCAATACTAACGTTATTTGATTTATCTCTTTCTATTGACTTAATTCTTCTTTCCAATGCCTGACAGCTTCGGTGCAGATCCTCAACATCACCTGGGGTTGCTCTTAAATTTACTTTTACTCTAGCACAGGCAGTATCGACCAAATCAATGGCCTTATCCGGAAGGAATCTTGCTGTAATATAGCGATCGGCATATTCAGCGGCTGTTGTTAAAGCATCATCTCTTATCTGCACATGATGAGCCTTTTCATAACTTGACCTCAAACCTCTCAGTATCAGCCCTGTTGTTTCCACAGAAGGTTCATCAAGTTTCACCAGCTGGAATCTTCTTGCCAGTGCAGGATCCTTTTCAAAATACTTCTTGTATTCTCCCCAGGTTGTAGCCGCACAGGTTCGTAATTCACCTCTAGCAAGGGCCGGTTTCAGCAGATTAGCCGCATCTCCGGTACCTGCACTACCTCCCGCTCCAATAAGAGTATGAGCCTCATCAATGAATAAAATAACAGGTCTGACTGAAGCCTGAATCTCCTGAATAACACCTCTTATACGGTTTTCAAACTCTCCTTTAACCCCAGCGCCTGATTCAAGAAGCCCCATATCAAGTTCTATCAGACGGACATTCTTCAGAATATCCGGTACATCTCCTTCAGAAATTCGCAGAGCCAAACCTTCTATAGCCGCAGTCTTACCCACTCCGGGCTCCCCAACGAGAATAGGATTGTTTTTTCTGCGTCTGGCCAGAATATCAATCATTTGCCTAATTTCTGCATCTCTGCCAAAAACCGGGTCGATCTTACCGCTTTTAGCCTTCTGAGTATAATCCTTACAAAATCTCTCAATAAAACCTCCGGGAACATTCTCAAGACCTTCCTTCTTCGGAGATTCATCTGAAGCAACAGAATTCTCTGCTACATTTTCACAGCTTTTTGCCGTACAGGCAGCAAAATTTGCTTTAACTTTATCTGAATTGATGGTTCTCAAGAATGAAAACCATTTGTACTGGGAATACACCATAGGATGTTCGAGAATAGCAATAATCACAGCACCGGTTCTTACCTTGGAGAGACCTAAATCAACTGACGAAATCAACCATGAATCCGTGAGCAAATCATTAAGTCTTGGAGAGAATGTAGGTTTTCCCCCATTTCCTACCTGCTGTTCATCCAATGACTGACTTAACGCCTTCATGAAGTCAGCTATCAGCGACTGATTACCTTCAAGTAGACATCCCAAATCCCCTTCACGATGTTCGAGCATCTTAATTAACCAGTGCTCGACTGATACCTCATAATTTGTTCTTGATACACAAAGACCTGCTGCCTCATTCAGTGTAGATGTGCAGTATGATCCCAGTTTTCCTAACAACTGTCGTAAATCCACATTTATCATATACTGTTTCTCCAGTTTGGGATAAAAAGTGACTATGTTTATAATGCTCTATAAATACTAATAGGAACCATGATCAAACTGCTAGAATTATGTAGTCATTTAGTAGTCTAAGTCATATTTAAAGACAATTTTCTGCCTGCACCCGGAATATAAAACGGTATTCATTCCCAGTTTTCCATGCTCACTTCCCAATTTAATATTATCTCTTTCGCTTACCTCATAACTGACGTTAATGATAACGTCTATTCGGTCAATCATATAAGCGCGAAGTATTTCCTTTATTCTTTGATAGATATCGCCGCCGGTGACAATTCTCTCGTATTCTGATATTGTCCTGCACACTATGTTAACTGTAATAGCAACATCAGCTGTTCTCACCTTTGTTCCAAGATAACAGTCTTCTCCGAGTGTTGAACATGCCACACCAAGCTTATTCAACTGTTCAGCAGGAATATCAACCGTCTGAATTGTATACTCACTAACTGTAATATTTTTATTAACCTCTCTGCGCAGGATAGTCTGCAACCCCTCAGTACTTCTCGGCATCATGGAAAAAATTCCGAGATATGGAAAAAAGATGTATGGATTGCTATGGGCTTTTCTTATAACCGGAAGAGACATTCCGGCAAACATCATAATTCTTTCTACAAGTCTTTCATCCTGAGATTCAACTATACGATTAAAAATACGATATTTTCTGTTCGCTAGAAGATACTGATGATAGATTACCTCGTTAATCATGGAAACAAAATCAACTGTACTGAAGTTGTCATCCGAGACGTCTTTAATAAGTCTTTCCGTATAGTAAACAGGAAGCGGTGATGATGACCCGAAAAGTCCGAGAAAGTTTACTTCGATATCCACCAGAACACCATCTCCGTAACTGGCTTCCTCTAAAAGTTCAGATGAAGAAATTTCAGCATAAAAATGAACTCTGTTATCTATAGACTCCACAGGTTTGTTCAGACTGTAGCATTTAATGCTCGCCACATCATTGGCATTAAAACCAAGAGTAAGAGCCGGCTTGGTTCTTATTTTAATTTTTCCGCCCCTACAGATACTTTTAAGCAACTGTACGACCATAGAAAATTCATATCCTTGGGGATGTTCAAGCAGATCCCTGATTATAGAATCTTCCGATTTCCCGTACATAAATCCTGACATACGAACTCATTTCCCGTACTAACATCTATAAAGTGAACTATAGTAAAATTATTTATACTGGTATACGCACCGGCCATTTTCTGAATCACGCTTGCGAAGATGAACATATCCCCTGATGATGCGAATCCGTCTGGATTAAAAAATATTTTCAACAGTTTTCCACGGATATAAATCCCCTTAATCATCCGTGAAGTATTCTCTTCCTTTACATCCACAATTGATTCAACTTTATGAATATTTATCTGTGCTCTGGTTTTATTGTCAGTGTCAGTAAATACGTATAATTTAAGCAGAGATCTCAAAGCACCGACAGAAACTATGGAACTCTGATTCAAATAAATATGGGATAAAAGACGCCACAGCAGGTTTTCTCCAAGAGGACTTTCAACAGATGAGGTTGGATGAGTAATATTGGTATAATCTATGAAAAGCGGCAGCTTATCCGTAGGTTGATTAATATCACCGAGACGCAACCTGTCAGCAAGAACCCCGTTAGTACAAGTTACAGATATAACCAGTGTTTCCGATTTAAACTCACTGGGAGAACCTGTATTGGCAACAGTTATATAAACATCTATTCCCCGGTTCAGACTTGAACGTCGCCGAATAAGTGAATAAACCGGACAATCGGATACACTCGGATTGAACTGCTCAAATGGTTTATACTCTCTCTGTGAAACACTTCCCTGAATAAATCCTACCACACGATCGATAGAATAAATACGATAGTAATTATGCCCGCCGTATGGATTTATTCTGTATTCCCGCTGACGGTAATCCACATTTATGGTATCAGCCTCATGCTTAAAATAATTAACAGCAGGAACACAAAACAATTCAAAATTAATATTCTTATGAGCTTTATACTCTGCCATTCGATCATCGGTAAATTCAAAACTGACCTTGAACGAAGATTCCTCACTGTTTAATTTGGCGAGTCCCGTCAAATCAAAAAAACAAAAACTCTCGGGTAACTGAAAATATTCCTGTATTTTTCTGAAAGCGCCAAACATGTTCTGGTTATACGGGATAATAGAATTAAAATGCTCTGATAAAGTTTTTACTGCCTCTGACGGTCTTAAAACTATTTTATGTCTAGAATCGCTGATGACAACCGCCTGAAGTTTACTGTTAAGTTCAAAAATAAAATTGGCTGCTTCCCCGTAATCTCCGCCTACATAAATTCTTAAACTGTTAATATCAAAAGTCTTAAGACTTCCTGTTCTGAAATTAAACTCAAGTTCCATCACCTTGCTTGAATCTTCAGAAATCCTTACATCAAGAGGGTAAACAGTTACATTATCCACAGTTGTGTATATACACCGTATTCCTGATACAGGAATACTTAATAACTCGGCTCCTTTTTCTATCAACTGTTCATCAACCAGCTCTTTTCTACCAGAAAATCTGATTATAGTAGCCGAAGGAATCGGATACAGATAGTGGGGGAACATCAGACTGGTCATACTATGAATAAGCTCAGGAAAATCATCATCAAGCTTTGCCTGAATCTGTCCTGTCAAAAATGCAGTGCCTTCAATTAGACGTTCCACATCAGGATCAGCACTCTGCCCCGCTAGCATAGGAGCTAAAGCAGGATACTTTTTACTGAATTCTGTACCTAACTCACGTAAAACAGAAAGCTGGTGCTGATAATATTTATAGATCATTGACTATGTGTGCTCCACTCTGATTCTTCCATCCATGCCCAATATAGTTTCAAAAAGAACAGGGACGATTTTATTTTCCCACATAACACTCATGTTTACTTTAAAAATCAAAGAAATTCTTCCGGAACTTTTTTCTTCCATAAAGGTGACTTTTACGGCAGAACAGCGTGGTTCATAATTCGAAATGGTTCTCTCAATACTTCGTTCTATCCAACGAATATTTTTCAGACCATCACCGAATTTAGATGAGTTTAAATCAGGTAAACCAAGATCAGGCTCTGCCATGGCACTGCCCTGCTGATGATTTAAAATACATTCAAGATTTCTGATAATAGACGCTAGCAATCTTTCTTGATTACTACCAAGCGGAGTATATCCGTTATACTGATTACTTATACGTTCTAGGAGACTTTCTGAATTCATACATTCTCCTACACAGTGCGGGAGAAATCTCCCGCTACTGATAAAAAAAGTAAATTAACTCTTATCCAGTTTACCAACCAGAGAAAGTGTGAATGAAGCCCCCATATACTTGAAATGAGGTCTTACCTTCATTGATACCTGATACCAGCCAG
>OMYE01000110.1 GCA_900315145.1 uncultured Pseudomonadota bacterium
AACCACCTGTACCCATTCCGAACACAGAAGTGAAAAGCAGTGACGCCGATGGTAGTGTAGCATTCGCTATGTGAGAGTAGGTCATCGCCAGGCACTTATTAAGATGGAAGGGAGCTTTGAGCTTCCTTTTTTATTTTGAACTTGATTGTTCATCACAGGATTATCCTGGTGAAAACAGTGCTGTTGAACCACCTGTATCCATTCCGAACACAGAAGTGAAAAGCAGTCACGTCGATGGTAGTGTAGCATTCGCTATGTGAGAGTAGATCATCGCCAGGTACTTATAACGAGGGAGTCAGATGACTCCCTTTTCTTTTTTTATTTACTGCTTATTTCTTTTTAGAATTGTCACCTTAAATGCGTCTCTATGCATTTGATTTCCATGTGTCGATAACCACAGCTACTCAATACGGAAATTCAGTTATAGCGGTTTTACGTGCGAGCTTCTTCAGTATGATATTTATGAATGAATTGTAAGCAGTGATTATGTTTCATTTACCGACTTCAGGTAAGAAAACCGTTTGTTTTTATGGATAATTAATCCGGACAATAAGACATCTCCACTCTGATTTTATTATCCGTGTTTGCCGATATCCGGGTATCAGGTTTATAATGTTTCAGATTTTTAGGATTTAGAATAATAAAAATTCAACCTGCTGATGCTAAAACCTTAAGTGAAAATTGCCGTGTGCCGGTGCTTCTTTTTTTTACTCAGACAGGCTGTTTTTTTTAGTGTGTGGCTGTTTTACCGGGTGTGGGCTCAGCGGCTGAGAGTCTCTTCCGAAGGCAGAATACCTATTCAATTTAGCTGTTTTTTTAAGTAATTCTTTAGGATTACATATGTTAATTCCGTATGGTATAGGTATCTCCGTGCCATGGTATGCAGTCTTTCCATAGACAGCATTTTCACGGTTTCTGCCTGCTGTCGGCGTGGCGACGAGCAGAAGTCTGATATTATTAAAGTTAAATTTAAAGGATATTTTTATGAAACCATATGCTCTTTTAGGCTGGATTGGCTTTCTCATCACCTGTGTAATTTTTATTGTTAATGTAGTTTTATCAAAGCAGTTCCTTAATGCCGGACTTCTGCTTATTCTGGCTCCGTTTATCTGTTACTTTGTAAATAAGCGCGGCTGGTACTGGATTTCCATTGTTCTTTCCCTCTTCCTTCTTGGAGTATGGAGTTCTTTAATGGGTTATTTAAGCAGGATTTTTTAGGATTAGGTATTTTTTTTCGGTAAACACGTCTGCCGGAAGAGTCGGCAAATAATTTTTTATGGAAAAAAGGCTGTTTCCTTGCTGGGGAAACAGCCTTTTAGTCAGAATACTTCAGTTTATTTATTCTGATCCTTTATACATCTGAATCGGCATATTCTGTCACCGTTTGCCCAGCAGTTAATCTCCGTTACGGTGTAGTCTTCTCCTGTATATACCTTCAGCACTCCGGCTAAAAAGCCTTCATCATAGTCACAGACCATTTCATTGGTAGGCGGGAGACCGCTGCAGTCAAGATCGTCGGCAATGGAAACTATAATCTCCTTAAAGTCGGAATCCACGTGTTCCAGTTTCAGAATGCCGATCTTTAGCTTATACAGAACTTCATACAGTTCTCCTATGTACTCATCAAAGCTTGCCTGAGTATTGAGATGAAATCTGGCAAACTCCACCCCGGCAATAAAACCGGCTTCCCTGAAGATATCATTGGCTTCCTTGGAACCGTAGCGTCTGGTGAGTACTTCTATCAGTGAGAATTCCAGCTGACGGTATATGGCTACCGGAACGGTATCCCCAAGATCCGGACGGCCTATACTGATATTGCCCAGATTTTTCCACTGGTACTTCTTGCTTGAGCTGTTCTTATTAAAAATTGCATTCATAATGTTATCTCCCTGTGTGCTGTTGGGCATGCGGTCACTGATAACGACAGTGCGTTTGCTGTTTATGCAGGGATAACCCTTTCCAACAGTTTAGATTGCCGAGATGCTTTATTAGTATTGGCTTTTGGGCTTCTTTTATTATATTTACGATGATTTCTTATTTCGTTTAACTGTTTATTGTTCCGTTTACCTCCTCCTGATTCAGCCGAAGGTTTGGGTTAGGTTCCGTACGTATTTATTTATCGGGTTATCGCTTTATATTGTTTGGTTATTCATACTGTTACCCGTTATTTATACCATTGGATAACAGGAGTATTTGCCCGGATTTTCATAAAGTTTTTCCGATGATATTTTTTTAATTATAGGTTTATATTTTTTTATTTTCTATGATTAACGTACGATATTTATCTAATGGTCGTATGCTGAAAATTCTCCCGAAAACCCGTGATAATCCTCTCCGGAGTTCCGGTGAGCTTTTTAGGAAACTCCGGCGGATGCACTGCATAATTACCTGAAAGTCATCCTGCTCAGAAGCCTTATGAACACCTTTACGCCAGACTTTAATGGAAGGTGTGATATCTTTTTATGAAGACTTGGAAATGCTGTGAACGGCTGATTATTTCAGTTTTTAGGAAAAGTCAGTTCATGCATTTCCGAAAGATGTTTGAATTATTCTGAAAGTACTCTTAAATTTTGCACGGATGTTAAAGTTCACATTTTTGTTTTAATTATTGTTTAAGCCATATTTATTTGTTGCTAAGAAAAACCATTATAGGTAATAATGACTATGAATTGTGCCGGGATTATAAAAATAATTGTTTTATTTATTAAAAAGCACGATTTAAAAGTGTTTTGATTCTGAATTTTTGTGGAATGCCCGATGTTAAGGCACGTCACTTAATATGCTGAAGATAAGAACATATGAAGATGAGGTTTAGTCACCATCTTCTGCAAAACACTCAAATAACCGGCAGTGACCGGCGAGGAGTCGTAACCCCTGACGGCGGGTTTTTTACCTAAAGCTGCGAAACGGAAAATACCGGGATAATATGAATACTGCCGGATAGGACAGTGGTGGCATTGTCCACGACGGTTGAGTTATGTCAGGTTATAAGAGTGAATTGAAAAAATTAAAAACAAATATAAAAATGCATATCTGAATAAAAAAATAACAAGAAAGATATTATTAACTGAAGAATTTAATCCCAGTGTTTAATAATCCTTAATTTTTCAATTATTCATAAGGAGTAAAAATGTCATTAATCAATAAAGACATCATTGATTTCACTGTTCAGGCTTTTGTAAACGGTGAATTTAAACAGGTTTCCAAAAAGGATGTACTCAATAAGTGGAGTGTATTCTTCTTCTATCCTGCCGACTTCACCTTTGTATGTCCTACCGAACTTGAGGATCTCGCCAACAAGTATGAGGAATTCCAGAAGATTGGCTGTGAAATCTACAGTGTTTCCTGTGACTCTCACTTTGTTCACAAGGCATGGCATGATGCCTCCAAGACCATCAAGAAGATCAAGTATCCGATGCTTGCCGATCCGACCGGTACCCTGGCAAGAGGCTTTGATGTAATGATTGAAAGCGAAGGCATGGCTGAACGCGGCAGTTTCATTGTTAATCCTCAGGGAAAGATTGTGGCTTACGAAGTTATTGCCGGCAATGTCGGACGTAATGCTGACGAACTTTTCCGCAGAGTACAGGCCTCCCAGTTTGTGGCTGAGCATGGCGATGAAGTATGCCCGGCAAAATGGCAGCCTGGCGGAGAAACCTTAAAGCCAAGTCTTGATCTGGTGGGTTTAATCTAGAGACTCTTTTTCCGGAGAATGATAATACCGGCGAAATGAAGTATTTATAAAGCGATACTGTCCGGATCCTCATTCGGAATCAGAAAAAAATAATAGTTTTAAAGGACAGTTGCGACTGTCCTTTATAGTCTCAGGTATAACCATGGCCGAAATTCCCTTCAGTATCTCCAAAAAAATGAGGATACTTTGGGGATAGGGCTTTCACAGAGTATGCGGTTATCTGAGACGGCACCCGGTAAGGCTGCTGCTTTTATTTACGGATTATTTCCCTCTACATATTATATTGGAGTTTACTGTTTTCTTTTACTGCTGTTCCCTTACCGGTTTGGTGTTTTAATGATTTAATGATTTAATGATTCAGGCATGCATCCCGGATAAACAGAAGAGCAGTGACGAAATTTAAAAATAACCTTAAAAGGTACAGGAGATTTTTGCATGGATAATTATAAAAACCATTATGATGTAGTCATAGTCGGCGGAGGACCTGCCGGCCTTTCAGCGGCCATTTATGCCGCCCGTGCCAAATACCGGGTTCTTGTGGTAGAAAAGGATCATATCGGCGGGCAGATTACCATTACCTCCGAGGTGGTTAATTATCCCGGCATAGAAACAACCAGCGGGAAGGAGCTTACGGAAAAAATGCGGGTGCAGGCCGCCAATTTCGGAGCTGAATTCATGATTGCCGAGGTGAAGGGCTTTACCGATATCGCCGCCGACATCAAGACCATTCATACGTCAAAGGGTGACATAAAAGCCCTCGGTATCATCATAGCCACCGGTGCCAATCCGCGCCGTATAGGCTTTACCGGGGAAAAGGAGTTTCAGGGGCGAGGGGTGGCTTATTGCGCCACCTGTGACGGTGAATTCTTTACCGGTAAGGAAATACTGGTGGTGGGCGGCGGTTTCGCCGCCGTGGAGGAGGGCATATTTTTAACCAAATATGCTTCCAAGATAACCATGCTGGTTCGGGGAGAGAAGTTTTCCTGTGCCCAGTCGGTGGTAGATGAATTAAAGCATTATCCTTCCATCAGTGTGCGTTTTAACAGTGAAATAGACAGCATTACCGGTGCATCCATGCCGGATACGGCGGTAATAAAAAACAATAAAACCGGGGAAATCAGTGAATATCACGCGGCTGACGGTTCAGGCTTCGGGGTGTTTGTTTTTGCGGGATATGTACCGAATACCGAGTGGCTTCCTGAGGAAATAAAGAGGGATGAACGCAACTATATCATCACCGATATCAATCAGAAGACCAGTGTTCCCGGTGTTTACGCCGCCGGTGACCTCTGCGTGAAGAATCTGAGACAGGTGGTAACCGCCGTGTCTGACGGTGCGGTGGCCGCTACATCTCTGGAAAAGGTGGTGGCGGAAATCCATAAGAAATATGACATCGGCGATCTGACCGTTTACGGTCCCGGCATGAAAAAGCCGGAGGCTGCGCCTAAGGAAGCGGCTGCCGCCGCTCCTCAGACCGAGGCTGATAACGGTAAGCTCTTAAGTGAGGCTATTCGCAGTCAGTTAACCGCCGTGTTTGCCAAACTCACCCGCAATGTCGGGGTTAAGCTCTGGGATGACGGCAGTCAGCTTGCCGGTCTGATGAAGAATTTTATGGATGAACTCAAGGGGCTTTCAGACAGGATTATTCTGTCCTACGAAGATGCCTCCGCCATTGGTGATGATGTTACCGCTCCGGCCATGGAGTTAATCAATGATGACGGTTCCTCTGCCGGTATATTCTTCCATGCCGTTCCCGGCGGACATGAACTCAATTCATTTGTGATTGCCGTTTATAATGTCGGCGGTCCGGGACAGGCGGTGGATGAAGAGGTGAAGAACCGCATCAGTGCCATATCCTCTCCGGTGAAGATTCAGGTGCTGGTATCACTTTCCTGTACCATGTGTCCGGAAACCGTAATGTCAACTCAGAGAGCCGCCACTCTTAACAGAAATATCAGAGCGGAGATGTTTGACCTGGCTTACTTTCCGGAGATGAAAGAAAAATACAATGTAATGAGTGTGCCTTGTACCATTATCAATGGAAGCAGGGTGGTTTTCGGGAAAAAGAATCTTGCGGAGATTGCGGATATTCTGACTGAGTAATCATGATGGCATAAGAGAGATGACAGGCTGAATCTGCCTCATTTCTCTTTTTTCCCGATGCCGACACGGGACAGGGGATTGATTAAAGGGAAATCCCTTATTCAGGATAAAAGAAAAGGACCGGTTTTCACCAGTCCTTTTTTAACCATTTGCTACAATCGGGAATTACTTATTTAAGGCGTCTTTAATCTTTTTGCTGAGGCTTCCCATATCTGTTCTGCCTGTTGCAAGAGGTTTGATAAAGCTCATAACCTTAGACATGTCCTTCATACCTGAAGCACCGGTTTCACTTAAAGCTTTCGCAATAAGTTCATCAACTTCTGCTTCAGACATCTGGGCAGGTAAGAATTCCTGTAATACACTAATTTCGAACTTTTCACCCTGAACCAGATCAGCGCGACCTGCAGCTTCATACTGGGCAGCGGATTCCTCGCGCTGCTTAACCATCTTGGTAACGATGGCAATAATCTGACTGTCATCCAGGGTAATACGCTGGTCTACTTCGACTTTTTTTATCTCAGAGAGCAATAAACGCAACGCACTGGTGCGTTCCTTGTTCTTTGCCAGCATTGATTCCTTAATTCGAGCGTTTAAATCTTCACGTAAGGACATAATCTCTTTGACCTAAAAAGTTACGATTAAAATTAAAAATTAGTATAAACGATTGTGACGTGCATTTTCGCGAGCAAGCTTCTTAGCCTGACGCTTAACTGCAGAAGCCTTAGCGCGTTTACGAACAGTAGTTGGCTTTTCGTAAAATTCACGGCTGCGAACGTCTGCTAAGATACCTGCTTTTTCGCAAGAGCGCTTGAAACGACGTAATGCTACGTCAAATGGTTCATTTTCACGTACTTTAATAATTGGCATGTGCCATCACCTCGATAATAAAAAAAATAATGAGCTTCCCACGTGATATAAGAAAGACTCATCTATGGACATCCTATGCTGTACCGGTAAGTCCCGGCAGATACTGCCGTTTTCATCTGGTACAGACAGAAATAATTGTGCGAATTTTAATACTTTTAGTCGATATTGTAAACAGTTATTTGATGTAAATGGCGGAAAAAATGGTGCTCCCGGAGTATCAGAGAGCAAAACGGCTGATTTGCGGCTGTGGGGCCTGCATTAATGGTGTTTATTGCAGTTAATGGGAGTTCCCTGAGTCCTGTTTAACGGACGTGTTAAACCGGCGTTACGGAATATTCTCAGAACGTTTTTTTAGTGGAATTCCTTATCCTCAGTCTCTCTCTTATAAGGATTACGGGAGTGATGCTGATTACCGGAAAATAATGAGAATTAAAGTATTAATGAGGATTGGCAGAATAATGGTGATAAGAGAGAAGTAATGCAGGGAAGATGATCATTAGAAAATGGAAAGCGGAAGACAACAGGAATCCATCCATATTGCCGGTACGGCAAAAAAAAACGGTAATGTCTGACATTACCGGAATAAAAATAAAGGAGTAAAATGAAAATAGTTATAGTATGAGTAATTCTTTTTTTCTGTGTATCTTTTTTTTCTTTTAAGTCTCAGCGCGAGAATTATTCCGGAGCGTTGAGTCCGACTCTGGTTTTCTGGCTGGAATACCTCTTTTCGATGAGAATGTTGTTCTCAAAAATAAAGCAGAGAGTTCTGGTTTCAGCCTTTGCTCCGGTGAAGAACAGACCGATAACCGGAATGACTGCAGCCGGATTAACCTCGGTTTCCGTATTGTTGTAACAGAGGCTGGTCTTATTGCTGTCTATATCCATTTCAGAGGTAGGTGAGCCTAAGGTGCTTAATACGTCATTATAGGTGGCCGTGCCTTCCCTGAACTGCTCGCCAACGCTTCTTTCCACATGGGCCGGGGGAGTGGTGCATGCCGTAACGGCAAGACCGGTAAGTACCGTTAAAAACAGTTTTTTCATTTTTTATTAATCTCCGAATTGTTTCAGTTGTTTTGTGCTTTTTTGTATTTGTATTGTGATAATAATTATAATAATAAATATAAAAATTGTCAATAACAATATTGATTATGTGTTGATTGATAAAATAATTACCGGTAACTCTTTTGAAATGATATGGAGAGAAGGTCTATGGCGGTGTTGGAAAATGAATCATGATTATGATAAAGTTGGCGGTGTTGGCGATATCTGCAGTGAATCCTGAATGATATTTCTGTGATTTTGGATGTCTTAAACCATGGCTCTTTCCAAAAAGAATATAATGGTTACCGGTTGGAGGTACTTCTGCCGGTAAGCATAAGGAATTGAGTCTGATACCCTGCAGTGCCTTTCTCTTGGATTTAACGGTAAAGTTGATGCAATGACTTCGAGTAAAATTAATGGCTGGTGCCATGCCGGTGATTTTTCCTTTGATTTCAGTGACAGAAAGAATCCTGTTCTTCATGTGGTTTTTCATATCAGTGAAAATGAGGAGCGGAATCTTTCCGTCAGGATTAAATTTGACAGGCGGAAGCGCACTAAAATCAGTATTAAGCTGGAGTTTCAGCAGCTGATTCTGCTGTTTCCCTATGGCTTCTGCAGATTAAGCCGCAGGGATTTGGCATCACTGATTATTGAGAGAGCTGATTTTCTGGTGTCATTTTTTAATGATCTTGCAGAGCGGGGGAAACTTCCCTCTGATTTTTCAGAAAGCGGTTCATCTGCCGGTTTTCACAGGTCTAAAGACTCTGACGGCAGCATCATCGCCGAATTTGCCGAGGCAATCAATCATAATCCGCTAAGATGCATCCCGGTAATTTCTCCGGAGCTTTTTCGGAAGGTTTTTTCCCTGAAATGTCCTCAGTACGTTCATCTCATTAATAGCGGTGATAATCTTTCTGAACTGCTTTTGAGTATTGACGCCGTTAAAGGCGGTGCACTTCCTTTACAGGATGGTTATGATACGGCAGGTGATCCTGATTTATACAGTCACTGCAATGTGCTTTTCGGGCATCTTGCCGAGTTAACATTAACCAAAATGCTGCCTCTCTGTATGGAATATTCCGGCAAAATGAATCTTTCCTTCAGGGATATCCGTATTCGTCTTCAGAGAACCAGATGGGGGAGCTGTTCCAGTGGTAAAAACATCAGTTTCAGCTGCCTTCTGGCAGCCACAGATGAGGCCTGTTGCCGGTATCTGGCGGTTCATGAGCTGGCTCATTTAAAACATATGGATCATTCCGCCGCTTTCTGGGAAACGGTGGCTGCGTTCTGTCCGGATTATATGGATTGTGAACGGAAACTTCATGACTACAACAGAATCTATATGCCCAAAATCCGGAAACTTATGGATCTCGGCAGTCTTCCTCCAGGATTTGGCAATGTGGTTCTGGCGAGTGTCCGCTCAAAGCCTTGAAAAATCATAATTTCAGACAATTTTAAATCATTTACCTAAAATGTAATATTATTCAAAAGCGTTAAAAGATGAATATGTATAGGGTAGAGCTACTTCATAAATAGGCACCTCCGCACAAATTGTTTTCTGTGTTTTGTATTTCTGAAATGATCCTCCGAGTAGTTAAGTGGCAGTACGCACTAAAACAACCTGCTTCCATTAAAACTCATGGCATTGTTGTGGCAAAATACGGTATCTTTCGATGTAATCTTTTAATTCATCGAATGTTTGTGGCGGGGTTATCCGATACTCCGGATAAACTTTATAATTTTGAATAGAATCATCGTCATCGCATATGGCTTTAATTTCGTTAAGAATTTGAGTCAATGCGCTAGCAATGGTTAGAGAATCTGATTTTTCTATATAGCAATTCAGTTCATCAACACCAATGTATTCCATGTTCAAATTGATCTCTTCCTCAATATGATGAATAGGCGCATCATCAATACAGGTTATTGAAGAAAGAAGAAAATCATCGCGTTTATGTTGTAGATTCTCTTTTGCACGCAGAATTTGGGAATATACATTCCAGTAAAGCTGCGACTTGGAAAAAACTCCTAGTGAAACATCCTTTAAGTACTGGGTGTAGCTTTTAGCTTGTAAAATATTCTCAATAAAACTACTGATGGATAGTATCTCGCAATAACCTGAACTGTTATAAGAATCGATTTCTGCATCAATGTAACCACAGAAGCTGATTAAATCTATGTAACAATCACCGGTATTCGAGTTATTGAAATATGCAATTACTCCAGTTTTTTCGTATACGATTTTCTGCCATTCAGGATTTTCGTTACTAAGAATGAATTCCAGTCTTTCTTTGTTTTTTATTATTTTCATTTTTTACCCACCAGAAATATATTTCTTGCATGAATTTCGATATATGAAGGATTCATGAAATCTATTTTGTCATAATAGTCATGTTATATGACATTTATCCTAAAAAAATT
>OMYE01000005.1 GCA_900315145.1 uncultured Pseudomonadota bacterium
CAACCTCTTCCTTGGCATCGCCGGTACTCGGACGGTATACTATGTTCACTCTCTCTTTAGGAGCAATGGAACCTTCTTGAGCCATAAATACATCTCCATATTGAACTGTAACAGCACAGAAATCCCGTGCTGAGCATATGCTTTACGCAACTGCTTCTATCTTAAAAATCCTTATGTCATATATCCTATAGAATAAAAAACATAAAAAAAGATATCCTATTAACAAAATACAATAAAACAGAGAAATATCCATTAACAGTTTCAGCTTTAGGACAATTTAACCGACATAAAATACGTCTGCCGGTTACAGGTTGACCTTATTCTCCTGCCACCTGAGAGTTTTTTCTGAGTCTCTTTTCTGCAAAATTCGGTTTCCCTTTATTCTTCTGGGACCTTACCCTGTCCTTTTTATGCGGGGTCTTCTCATCCTTTTTGACTTCCTTCCGATCTTCCGGCTTTCTCTTCTTTTTAGAAAAATCAGCAAGTTTGTTTTTAGCCTTCAGTCCGTCAATAACCCTCAGAGTTATTTTTTCACCGGTATATCTTTCAATTTTACCCAACATCGGTACATCATGGGCTTCAACTAAATTTATGGCTACCCCCTTACGTCCTGCTCTACCTGTTCTACCAATACGATGCACGTATATATCAGCGCTTCTTGGCATATCAAAATTAATGACGTGAGTTATATCTGCAACATCAATTCCTCTAGCGGCAACATCTGTAGCCAGCAGAATTTTTACATCATTGTTTGTAAATCTTTCTAGAGCCTGAAGTCTTTTATCCTGGTCCATCTCTCCTCTAAGATAAGCAAAAACCAGACCGGCGCTGTCAAGCTCACTTACCAACTCCTGCAATCTTTCTCTTGTTTTAATAAAAACTACAGTTTTATTAATCTTTTCACTTTTTAACAGATATTTAAGAAGCTCGATTTTATGTGACAAATCGTCTGCATATATTTTGTATTGTGTAATTTTCTTTTTTTCAGACCGGGGGGAATCAACATGAATTTCAACAGGATTTTTAAGCACCTCATTAGCAAATTTTTTTAAAAGTCCGCCCTCAAGAGTAGCTGAAAATAAAAAAGTCTGCTCCCTTCTGCTGGCCATTTTGGATATCTGCATCACATCATCATAAAATCCCATATCCAGCATTCTGTCTGCTTCATCCAAAATCAGTATTTCAACACCCTTAATATCAAAAAGCTTTTTCTTAAGGTACTCTATCAGTCTTCCGGGAGTAGCAATAACAATATCAGTTTTCTGACTCAACTCAGGAAGCTGATCTTCATGATCCACTCCGCCGATGACCGTACAGGACGTAACTCTAGGCAGATAACGGCTGAAAGATTTCACCTGCTCGTGAACCTGCATCGCCAGTTCTCTTGTAGGAGTCAGCATCAGAATACGGCATAAACTGTGTCTTTTATTGGAAAAATCGATAAGATGCTGAAGACACGGCAGAACAAAGGCAGCTGTTTTTCCTGTTCCTGTCGGGGCATCTGCAAGAATATCAAATCCCGACATAGCTGAAGGGATAACCTCCTGTTGGACAATTGTCGGCTTTTTATAACCGTTTTCCTCAACTACTTTTAACAGTCTGTCATCCAGTTCAAATTCAGAAAATTCCATTATTATTTATTTTCTCCCAGCAATTTTTCATGATAAGAAAGAATGGAGTTAACAACCTTTATAACCAAAGGATCCTGCGGTTGCTGTCTTCTCAGCAGAAATCTTACAAGTTCCAGATCTGTCAGATTTAGAAAATCATTATACTCATCGAATTCACAGTCTGTCGCCGCAGGCAGATAATCGTTGACATACGGCTCCAGCATTAAATCAAGCTCTTTCATTCCACGACGGGACTTCCACTTTATATTATCCCAAGCTAAATCACTTTTCATTTCTATCCCCGGAAAAAATTAAACCGCAATTGGAGCCTTGATCACTGGATAAGGATCATATCCTTCAATAATAAAATCCTCATACCTGTAATCGAAAATTGACTCCGGCTTTCTGGCAAATCTCAGTACAGGCAACTTTCTTGGAGTTCTTGAAAGCTGCTCTTTAGCCTGTTCAAAGTGATTCAAATAAAGATGAACGTCCCCTCCTGTCCAGATAAATTCACCTGGTTCAAGATTACACTGCTGTGCCACCATATGTAACAACATGGAATAACTGGCAATATTAAAAGGAAGTCCCAGGAATGTATCACAGCTGCGCTGATAGAGCTGCAAACTGAGCCTGCCGTCAGCGACATAGAACTGGAATAAAGCATGGCACGGAGGAAGCTTCATCTCATCAATACATGAAACGTTCCATGCAGAAACAATCATTCTTCTGCTATCAGGCGTATTGCGAATCTGATTAATAACATTAGTAATCTGATCAATATGACCACCATTAGGAGTCGGCCATGATCTCCACTGATATCCGTAAACCGGACCGAGGTCTCCATTCTCATCAGCCCATTCATCCCAGATGGTTACCTTATTATCGTGAAGATACTTGATATTCGTATCCCCTTTCAGAAACCATAACAGTTCATGAATTATTGAACGGGTATGACATTTTTTAGTTGTTAATAAAGGAAATCCTTCTTTCATATCAAATCTCATCTGATAACCGAATACCGATTTGGTACCTACTCCGGTTCTGTCTGTTTTGACAGTGCCGTTTTCTAAAATATGATTAAGTAAATTTAGATACTTTTGCATAGATATCCTCTATAAAATTCCATACTAAAAAGGCAGTGTCTTGTACTCAGATAATACACTGCCCAATAATTATTAAGTAAAGCCTAAAAAAAATTCATAGGTATTACATATCTCTACTTGATATTCAAAATTTCAGCCAGCCCCTTTTCTTTTAAGTAGTCGACATACATCTGTCTTATATCCGTCGTAGTTGACAGTTTTATAGCCCGTTTGAATATTTCCGCAAGTTCACGGGTATCGACCCTGCGTAAAACATATTTAATTCTGGCAATTTCAGTATAGTTCATACTTAATTCCCGGTATCCCATAGATATCAGCATAATCGCTCCGAGAGGGTCTCCGGCCATTTCACCGCACATAGCAAGCGGACACTCCAGTTCCTGAACACAGATACGATACAAACGCCATAAGATACGCACCATTGCTGGATTAAAACAGTCATACAATTTAGCAACCATGGAATTGCTACGATCTACAGCAAGAGTGTATTGTGTCAGGTCGTTACTGCCAATGGAAAAGAAATCAAGATGCTCAGCCAAATCCTCAAGAAGGAACATAGTTGCGGGAACCTCTATCATGGCTCCAAGCTTCGGATAGGCAATCTTGGCACTGTATTCCTCACATATTTCTTTATATGCCTCATCCAATATTTTCCTACTCTGAAGCACTTCCTCAAGACTGGAAATCATTGGCAACATAATTTCCAGATTTTCATATTTACGGTTTGCCTTCAACATTGCCCTGAACTGTGTTTTCAGCAAATCTGGTTTATCTAGACTTATTCTAATACCTCTCCAGCCGAGAAACGGGTTGGCTTCATCCAAAGGCATGTAAGGCAGAGGCTTATCACCGCCTACATCCATTGTTCTCATGCGAACCCTGGTGCTGGAAAAGTTCTTAAGAAACTCCTCATAATGAACACACTCCTCCAGTTCTGTCGGAAATGTATTATGCATCATGAATTCAACTTCTGTACGATATAACCCTACCCCGTCAATCATAGATAAAACAGATTCTGAATCTTTATCAAAATTCAGTCCTGCATTTAACTCTACATTAACCTTCACACCATCCTGAGTAACCGCAGGATCATTCTGCTCCGCAATAAACAGTCTGGTGTTTTCTTCATCTCTAAGTATATTACCGCGGTACTCGGTAATCACTCCCACAGGAGGATCAATAAACAATTCCTGTCTATTACCGTCCAGAATAAACAGATGCCGATCCAGTTTATCAATTGCCAGATCCACCCCCATTAAAGTAGGTATGTTTAGGTTTCGGGCAAGTATCGCTGCTAAAGATGTGGCATTCCCTTTGAGAGAAATAATACCGGCTACCCTTTCTCTCGGGAGTTCGGCAATTAAAGACGCAGTAATTTCTTCCGCTAGCAGAATAACAGGTTCTGAAAATGCAAATTCCTCAAGATAACTATGTGCAAGTCTAGACAGTAGTCTTCTGGCCAAATCAATAATATCTGCTGCAGCATCTGATTTATTCTGAGTATTCAGATCCTTTATCATCTGCTCAGCAATTATCTTGACCGCTGAAGAGGCTGACCATCCTTCATCATATATTTTACTATCAACTTTCTGACTGAAATCACTGTTTTCAATAATATCCTGATAACTGTCAAAAACGTTGGTAAGCTCACCATTTTTTAAATTACTGCTCATCTTTAGGGTCAGAGAATCAATATCCAGCTGCAACTGAAAAAGCGCCTGATGAAATAACTCAACCTGAGTCTCACGATCATTATTCTTTTTAAGCAGAACCTGTTCAAGATTCATATGTGGCTGCCACACCCAGCCTCTGGCAATAGCAATACCGCCTGAACCAAACGAACATTTAATAGGTTCAGCATTCTCCTCAGACTCCACTTTCTGTTCAGCAGCATAGAGAATGGATGACAGATGATCAGCAAGGAATACAAGAAATGATTCCTCAACCTCATTGAATTCACGTGATTCCTTCTGTTGTATAATCAGTACCCCGAGAGAACGATCATTGTGAATTATCGGCACTCCCAAGAATGACTTAAATTCATCCTCACCTATTTCTGGAATATATTTAAAATTTGGATGCTCCTGAGCATTCGCCAAATTAAGGATACATTTTTTCTTTCCTACCAGTCCAACAAGACCTTCACCAAATTTTAAAGTCACATGCCCGGCTGACTCATGATTCAACCCATCAGTGGCAACAAGACGGTTACGACCTCTTATATAGTCTGCAACATAGACAGAACAGCAATCAACTCCGAGAGCCTCACGGGTCTTTGCTGCCACAAGCTGTAGTGCCTTGCTGAGATCCTTTTCACCGGATATTTTCTCAACTATTTGTCTTAATGTTGTAAGCATACTACCTCCTTATGCCTAACTGATAAAAATTTTTATTGTTCTTTTTTACAGTCCCTCTTGAATTGGATGATTTAAATGAATCGGAACTTTTTCCAAAATCAAACAAGGCACAATGGGAAAATTCTTTTAACACCTTTCTATATACATCTCTTTTAAATGATATAACCTGTCTGACCGGATACCAATAGCTTACCCAGCGCCAGTTATCAAACTCAGGAGCATTAGAGAGATTAAATTGAATTTTTTTTTCAGCATCATTACTAAGTTTTAACAAAAACCATTTCTGTCGCTGCCCGAGACACACAGGGTTTTCATTCCATCTTACCAAACGTTGAGGCAATTGGTATTTGTGCCACATTTTGGAAATCATCATGATTTTTACATCGGCTTTCAGCAACCCCAATTCTTCATTCAATTCTCTATACATAGCCTGAACCGGTGATTCTCCTGATTTAATTCCCCCTTGGGGAAACTGCCATGAATTCTGTCCAATTCTACGGGCCCAAAGCACCTGTCCGAACTGATTGCAGATTACAATTCCAACATTAGGTCTGAAACCATCTCCGTAAATCACAATATCTATGTCCTTATGCTGCCCGTTCATATTTATTTTTATTCTAAAAAAATGATTTTATCACATATTAAAGTGGCTATTATAGACATAACACTAGTTTTGGGCATTTAGCACTGTACCTCACATTGCCAAACAAAATCTGCAATTATAGTTTATTCCTGCAGGTCACGATATTTTATAAGTTAACTTTTTCAATAATTCTCTTGCATGATAAAATTAATGCATCATAACCAAACCCATGAGCAATAAGCAGTCAATATCCGTATCGCCACATCTTAACTCATAAACCCGATATAAAATTTATGGAATAAAAATGTTACCTAGAAATGTCGATGAATTAATACAACGAACAGAGATCCTGTGTGGAATGACTGTCGGACAACTGGCAAAAGCATTAAATATATCAATACCGTCACAACCAAATTATGCCAAAGGATTTGTAGGACAACTTGCTGAAATAGCCCTGGGAGCTGAAGCTGGTTCAAAACCGACACAGGATTTTATCAATCTCGGAATTGAATTAAAAACAATTCCCGTATCATATGAATGCACTCCGATCCAGCATACTCATGTCTGCATATTAGAGAATAACAATCTCTGTAATCAAACATTTGAGAATTCCAATTTTTTCAATAAAATTAAAAAAGTACTCTGGCTCCCTGTTGAAGGAGAAAAAAGCATTCCTCTGGCCGCAAGACATTTTGGTAAGGCTTTTTTATGGCTGCCTTCAGAATCAGAAATAGCAAAAATGCGTGATGACTGGCAGGAAATAATGGAACTTATTACAATCAACGGAATTACTACAACCAACGGAGATTACGTCTTTCTATCAACGTGTGGAGGTAACAGATATAACTATCAGTATGGTTTTTATCTGAGAAAGAGCTTCACTCGAACCATTATTAATAATTTTCTAAAAACCATGTAACATTTTTTATCAACCAAAAAATGTTCCGCGTCAGTTTATAGATAAGTAATTCATAATTGTCTTTCTTTGTAAAAACGTTATCATAATAATTATCTCAAGCAACAAGGCTATAAAATAAACAATATATTATAATTATACATGCATAATATATTCTAATATAATATCGTATTTTTATTGATAATATACAATATTCATAAATTTAAATATTGATATATTTTGCGATATAAAACAGTTATTTTAAGCATTAATCATATTTTAAAGAACAAATCATATACAATCATATGTCCTTATATTAACATTAAAGTGAGTCAAATATGATAACTAATATAAGTTCTAATAATAATATCTGATATTTGACAGTTTGAAATTTGGAGAAATTCGATTTTTTGAAATTTGGAGAAATTTAATGAGTACAACTGTTAAAGCTTATAAGACAAAATACAAGGTTACTTTTAAAATCACCAAGGAAGCCGCTCAGAACGCTGTAGAAATCAATCTGTTATGTGATTTCAACGCTTGGGATCCTGTTGCTATGACCAAAAACAAAAATGGAACCTTTACTACTACTATTGATATTCCGAGCGACGAAAGTATCAAGGAAACATATCAGTACAGATATCAGTACATTATGGCTGATGGTTCTGAAAAGTATGACAACGATTGGGAAGCTGAACTTTATGTTCCTAATCCGTATAATGGTGATAACTCAGCATTTACACTTCCTGTGAACAAATAAGAAATAACAACCATCAGAGCTTAAATAAAGTGCTTCCATATTTCACACAATGAATTTGGATGACATATAGTATTGATTAATACATCCCATCCTAAACAAATAGAGGATGGGGTTTTTTTATGGCTCAATCAATATTTCAAAGGGAGCTCCTTCTATATTCGCCCATAATGTTGTAGTCGTCATCACGAATCCATAGTATCTTTTTATAGCTTTGATTATTTTGTCAGTTATCTTTGATTCTTTAGATTATCCTATAACCTGCTAACAGAGATATAATTATTTGATCAGTCCCATTAAAATATTTAAGGTACCATAAAAAATGGGGAGACTGTTCAGTCTCCCCTTTTTTTACCTATAATGTATAAGCTATTGTCTCATATTACTCTGCAGCTGCGTCAGAAGCAGTCTTAGCTACTAATCTTTCGGCAATACGAGCAGCTCTACCTGTACGTTCACGGAGGTAGTATAACTTAGCACGACGTACCTTACCACGACGAGTAACGGTAATAGAAGAAATTAATGGGCTGTGAGTCTGGAATACACGTTCAACACCTTCACCATTAGAAATCTTTCTTACAGTGAATGCTGAATGAAGACCGCGGTTACGCATAGCAATAACAACACCTTCATATGCCTGTAAACGTTCCTTTTCACCTTCTACAACACGTACCTGAACACGTACAGTGTCACCTGGTCTAAATTCAGGAACATCTGAACGCATCTGTTCTTTTTCAATCTGTTCAATTAAATTCATAATATAAATTCCCACCTAGGATATACTGATAACTCTCTACTGTTCAACCTTACGATCTACTTGGACTTACGTTCACGCAGATAAAGGGCAAGAATTTTTTCCTGCTCGTCAGTCAGAGCTAGGTTATTTAAAATATCTGGCCTTCTTTCATAGGTTCGAGCCAAAGACTGTTTTAATCTCCACTTTCGTATCTTTTCATGGTCACCACTCATCAAAACATCAGGTACTGACATACCATCAATTTCAGGAGGTCTAGTATATTGAGGACAATCAAGTAACCCAGCGGCAAAGGAATCTTCCACTGCACTTAATTCATCACCAAGTACACCAGGCAGTAACCTTGAAACAGCATCTATGACTACCATGGCAGGCAACTCCCCACCACTTAGCACATAATCACCAATAGACAATTCCTCATCAACGTACTTGTCGATTATTCTCTCATCAATCCCCTCATACCTGCCGGCAACAATAATCAACTCATTATTTTCGGCAAGTTTTTGGCACTCTTGATGGTCAAACCTCTTACCTTGAGGTGACATATACACTACCTTGGCATTTGGTAACTTGCTCTTAGCTTCAAGGATTGCATCCCTTAAAGGCTGAACCATCATCACCATACCAGGGCCGCCACCAAAAGGTCTTTCATCAACTTTCTGATGTTTGTCATGAGCAAATGTTCTTGGATTAATGCTCAAAAGTTCGATTATACCTTTCTTAACAGCTCTTCCTGTCACACCGTATTCAGTAACAGCTTGAAACATCTCAGGGAACAGGCTTATAACACCGATTCTCATAAACACCTCTCACTGAATAATACGATTAGAAGTCAGCTTCCCAATCAACTTGTATGACTTTATTGTCCAGGTCAACAGACTTAATTACTTGATTCTGCAAGTAAGGAATCAACCTTTCCTTAATTTCATACAAATCATCTTTTTTGGCCTTTACAACAAGAACATCATTAGCTCCAGTTTCCATCATACTGCTAACAGTACCTAAGTCATATCCGTCAAGATTAACTACACGCAGACCGATTAACTCGATCCATCTGTATACTCCCTCCGGCAACTTTGGCAGGGAACTAGGCAAAATACCAATTTCACTCCCAGTAAAAGCCTGAACCTTCTCGCGAACATCAAAGCCTTTGATCTTCACAATATGTCCGTCAGCATGTGGCTTGAAGTCGGTAATTTCAACATTCTGCCACTGCCCGCCAGGTTTTCTGAAAAACCATGGACTGTATGTAAAGAGACTTTCAGGATCCTCGGTAAAAGAATAAACCTTGATATAGCCCTTAATTCCAAATACAGAACCAAACCGCCCCATCACTTCCGGTATTTCTTTTTCCATAAATGTCCTTCACTCTTCCAAAATGAATACTAAACTGATTACTCAGCCTTAGCAGCATCCTTCATAAGCTTCTTAACACGATCTGAAGCCTGAGCACCCTTGCTGATCCATTCATTGATCTTTTCAACATTGATGTTCAATTTAACTTCCTGACCCTGAGCAATAGGATTGTAGAAACCGAGGTCTTCAATGTATCTACCACTGAGAGCACGACGTGAATCTGCTACTACTACATGATAAAATGGACGCTTTTTGGATCCACTACGCTGTAAACGAATAACTACCATATTTTCCTCTATTAAGGTTTAATTAACTGACAAAACATTTTCGCCATATACAAAATAGGTTGAAAAATTTTAACTTTTTTAAAAAATTAATCAAGTAAAATTTGCACAACATCTAAATTTTTTCTAAATTTAAATTAAAAAAACCGGAATTATTAAAGTATTTAATTCCGGTTTTCAAATTATACTCTTATCTGAGACAGCTTACTGCTTAGGCGGCATACCAAAACCTGCAGCAGGCATCAAATCTTTTACCAAATTGAGCATTTTTCTGATTCCGCCTTTCGACTTCAAACGCTTCATTAAATGCTGCATTTGGGTAAATTCCTTTATTAATTTAGATACTTCAGATACATCCACACCTGCACCATCTGCTATTCTCTTTTTGCGGGAGGCTTTTATTATCTCTGGATTACGTCTTTCCTTCTTGGTCATGGAATTAATAATAGCTTCCTTCCTGTAGATAATCTTATCATCCATCTTATCCTTTACCTCATCCGGTAAGGAACTCATGCCTGGGAGTTTATCAAGCATATGTACCATCCCCCCCATATTGCGCATCTGGACAATCTGTTCTCTAAAATCATCAAAATCAAAATCCTGACCGGATTTGAATTTATCAACAAGCTTGTCAGCCTGTTTTCTATCAACTTTAGCTTGGAGTTCTTCAACAAGGGATAAAATATCACCCATATCAAGTATTCTGCTTGCCATACGTTCCGGGTAGAAAGGAGTAAGGGCATCAACTTTCTCACCTGAACCTATGAATTTTATAGGCTTGCCTGTAATCTTTCTTACGGAAAGTGCTGCACCGCCTCTGGCATCACCATCCATCTTTGTAAGAATTACCCCTGTCAATGGAAGAGCATCATTGAAAGCCTTTGCTGTATTTGCCGCATCCTGACCTGTCATGGCATCAACCACAAACAATGTTTCTACCGGATTAAGGAAGCTGTGAATTTCCTTAATTTCATCCATCATTTCTTCATCAACATGCAGACGACCGGCGGTATCAACAATCAACACATCCATAAACTTGAGCTTTGCTTCTTCAAGAGATTTCTGAACTATATCCAGAGGCTTCTGATCAACCGTAGAAGCAAAGAATTCAACACCTACCGATTCCGCCAATGTTTTCAGCTGTTCAATAGCAGCAGGTCTGTACACGTCGGCACTCACTACCATAACTTTCTTTTTCTGTTTTTCCTTCAGAAACTTGGAGAGCTTGGCTACGCTGGTAGTCTTACCGGCCCCCTGAAGGCCCGCCATCAGAATAATTGCCGGAGGCTGACTGGCCAAATTCAGTTCAGCATTTTCCTCCCCCATAACCTTTTTTAATTCTTCGTAGACAATCTTGACGAATTCCTGCCCCGGATTAAGAGCCTGATTCACCTCAACACCAAGTGCTTTTTCCTTAACATCAGCTATAAAATCCTTAACAACCGGCAATGAAACATCTGCTTCAAGAAGAGCCATTCTTACTTCGCGAAGAGTATCCTTGATATTATCTTCAGTAATTTTACCCTGTCCTGTGATGTTTTTTAGGGTTTTGGTTAATCTTTGAGTTAAACTTTCAAACATATGTCATTCCAAATAGTAAAACTTTATTAGAACATACTTTACGTATATTCCTAACTTAAAACTTAATAATCAGCTGAGCTTCACTCAAACTGGGGAGTACTTAACAATGACGATGAGGCATGATACAGAGAGCCTGCAGATAACCGTACATTAATTTTATCCACAATTGACCGTGAATCAGTACTTTATTATTTTTATCACGGCAGGAATACGGATATATACTTTTGAGGCACATTATAATTTAGTGTACTGATATTTAACAGAAAAACTGTATAAACTTTTCATGTCAGATCTCAATTCATTAAGCCTTGCTTCTTAATCAATAATCACTGAAAAAACAAAAAATTATGAACATCCCTGTTGAAGTCCTCTTTTCGCACAAAAAAAAAGGAGCTTTAAAGCTCCTTTAGAACATATTATAACGGCTTGTTTAAGTTGATTAACCGTTGATAAAATCAACTCCCTGCTTAATATCTTTCCTCAAAGTTTCAAGCATCCCGTTGAGTGCTTTTTCTTCATAATCACTTAATTTACCGATTGGTAAATAATCCTTGAGACCTTCTTTGCCGAGCACAATAGGCTGAGCAAAGAAATCTGCATAACCGCTCTGGCTGGCAACATATGCAGGCTCAACGACATCTGCTTCACCATTAAGACCTCGAACGATGGCCAAAGCAAAACGTGCACCGGCGGCGGCCATTGATAAAGTAGCAGAACCTGAACCCTTGGCTTCAACAACTTCAGTACCTGCATTCTGAACATGTACAGTTAACTTTTCAATCTGTTCTGCAGAAATCGCACTGTAACCAGCAGCCTGAGAGAATAAAGGAAGAATTGTAGTACCACTGTGTCCACCGATAACAGGAATTCTGGTTGAACGACAGTCTGTATTGGTAGCTTCAGCCCAAAATGTTTCTGCTCGGAGAGTATCAAGCATTGTTACACCAAACAAGCGCTTAGGGTCATAACATCCTGCCTTTTTAAGAACTTCAGCAGCTAATGGAACCATGGTATTTACAGGGTTAGTAATAATAGCAATGCATGCTGAAGGAGAATACTTGGCAACAGCTTCAACAAGCCCCTTAACGATGTTTGCATTAAACTTAAACAAATCGCTACGATCCATTCCTGGCTTTCTAGCCATACCAGCAGGAATAACTACTACAGAAGCACCGGATACAGCCTTAACCAAACCTTCATCACCAGTAAAGCCAATGACAGAAACATCGGTTGGAATATGACTTAAATCAACAGCCACACCTGGAGTTGAAGGTGCAACATCATACAATGCTAACTCTGAACCTTTTGGTAACTGATTCTTTAAAAGGAGAGAAAGTGGCTGACCGATACCGCCAGCAGCACCTAAAACTGCAATTTTCATTATAAACGGACCTCTGTTTTATTAATAATAATTATTCATCTTCTTTCGATTTAGGTATATTACTCTAAATCCTTATTTCATGCCATATTTAGCAACATAAAATGAAAGCTGTATTCAAATTTTATAGTATAAATCCAATTAAATATTGAAATTTTAACCTATTATGACTTCTGTTTTTACCTCCCGTCACTCGTATTGAATTTTTCATTCCTGACAGGTAATATCTTTTCTTTTCTTTTTATGCAGAATATTTGCATAATTATGCATTATTGTTCTTTTCTGATATAATTAACGAATATGGAAATAAATTACATATTGTTATTCAACCAATCTGACCGACGAGCTTTTTAAAATGGATGATCTAACTGCTGAATCTTTAGAAAATGTTTTTTTAGAATTACTTCGCGCAGAATGCTACAGTTCCCAATCTGAAATTGCCGATGCACTCCTGGCCAAAGGTTATACTAATATGAACCAGTCTAAAGTATCCAGAATGCTTACCAGGTTCGGAGCAGTCAGAAGAAGAAACGCAAAGATGGTGATGGTATACTGCCTTCCATTGGAAACTGGTATACCTGTAATAGATAAAACTATTAAATCTCTGGTTATCGACATTGCTCATAATGAGAATCTGATTGTTATTCATACCAGTCCAGGCAGTGCACAGATGATAGCAAGAATGTTAGACTCTGTCAGAAAAGCTGAAGGAATATTAGGAACCATTGCCGGAGACGACACTATTTTTGTTGCTCCGAGAAAAGAAATCGATCTTGTTGAGTTATATGATAACATTCGCGATCTTTTCGAAAACTGACAACTATCATTCATTAATTACAAAAGCACAGACGGTTAATTAATAACGCTTTTCATCCCCTCTAGTTGCGCTATTCCTGTATATCTATAAAAACACATCATTAAAAAAAGTCCTGTAGATAAATACAGGACAAAAGGATGTGAATTTTCTCCAGCAAATATTACAACGCGTCGTTGTCAACCTCACCGGTTCGTATACGTACTACATGCTCACAGTCATATACAAATATCTTTCCGTCACCTATTTTTCCAGTTCTGGCTGCGCTGATAATCTTATCCACAACCTCACTACACATATCGTCACTGACTACAACTTCAAGCATAGCTTTCGGCAAAAAATCAACCTGATATTCGGCTCCACGGTATAACTCAGTATGTCCCTTCTGACGACCGAAACCTTTAACTTCAGTGACGGTCATGCCGTCAATCCCCAATTCTGAAATGGATTCCCTTACATCATCCACTTTAAACGGTTTAATAATTGCACTTATGAGTTTCATTTTAAGCTCCTTACAGTTCATACCTGCTTTATTATTATTCAAGTAACGTGCCAATTTTTATAATTATTTGAGTTTTTTCACCAAACACCCAGTAACTGCTGCTAATATATCTTCCGACCAAATAACAGCATGAATTTAATAAAACTGCATATCCCCCTTTTCGTTAATTACCATTTATTTATATCTTAGAAATAGTCTTAACCATCAGAAGTCAGTTCTTTTATTTAAAAAAACATACTAAAAAGCAATTTAACCGTCTAAATGCACCAATTATGAATTCACCTGTTTATTAATATTGTTTGGTGCACAAAAAAAGGCTGTCGACAGTGCCGACAGCCTTTTTTCATAAAACGTTAAAAGTTACACGTTATAATCAGTCATTTCATTAAACTTCAAATATGAATAAATGGAGCTTTCTTTTCCTGAAAGTACCTTAACACCTTCAAGATATTCCTCTTTCGTAGGAATATGACCTAAAACAGATGCAACAGTTGCAAGCTCGGCGGAAGCAAGATAAACATTGGCCCCCTGACCAAGTCTATTAGGGAAGTTTCTTGTTGAGGTTGAAATTACTGTGGAATTATCTGCCACACGGGCCTGGTTCCCCATACACAGAGAACATCCTGGAATTTCACATCTAGTACCTACCTTACCAAAAATACTATACAGACCTTCATGAATTATCTCTGCTCTGTCCATCTTGGTTGGAGGTGCAATCCACAATTTAACAGGAAGCTGATTCTTACACTTTTCCAAAATTGTTGCAGCTGCCCTGTAATGACCGATGTTTGTCATACATGAACCGATAAATACTTCATCAATTGATGCACCTGCGACAGCACTCAATGTTCTGGCATCATCAGGGTCATTCGGAGCACAAAGTACAGGTTCCTTTATATCATCCATATTGATTTCGATAACAGCAGCATATTCAGCATCAGCATCTGCCCTGAGAAGTTCAGGATTGGCCAGCCAGTCCTCCATAGCCTTGATTCTCTTGGCTAAAGTATCCTTAGACTGATATCCTTCCTTAATCATCCACTTAAGCAGTGAAATGTTAGAAGTTATATATTCGATTAATGGCTCTTTATTAAGTGCGACTGTACAGCCCGCAGCTGATCTTTCAGCAGAAGCATCGGCAAGTTCAAATGCCTGTTCCACCTTCAAGTCCTCCAGCCCCTGAATCTCAAGAATTCTACCTGAGAAAATATTCTTTTTGCCCTTCTTTTCAACTGTCAGAAGTCCCATTTCGATGGCTTTAAGAGGAATAGCATGAACCAGGTCTCTCAATGTTATGCCCGGCTGAATTTTACCGGTAAAACGAACCAGTACTGACTCAGGCATATCAAGCGGCATCACACCGGTAGCAGCTGCAAAGGCAACAAGACCTGAACCAGCCGGAAAGGATATCCCCATTGGGAATCTGGTGTGTGAATCACCGCCTGTACCGACAGTATCAGGAAGCACCATGCGGTTCAGCCAGCTGTGAATAACACCATCCCCAGGTCTTAAAGCAACGCCACCACGCTCTTCAATAAACTTAGGCAAGGTATCATGAGTTACAACGTCAACAGGCTTTGGATAGGCTGCTGTATGACAGAATGACTGCATAACCAGATCCGCACTGAAACTAAGACAGGCAAGATCTTTTAATTCATCACGAGTCATAGGACCTGTGGTATCCTGAGATCCAACAGTTGTCATTACTGGTTCACAGTAACTTCCAGGTCTCACACCATCTACCCCGCAGGCACGTCCCACAATCTTCTGAGCTAAAGTATAGCCCTTGCCAGTATCAGGTGCCTGCATAGGTTTAACAAAGACTTCACTGGCAGGAAGACCAAGATAATTACGAGCCTTAGCCGTCAAACCTCGACCTATGATTAATGGAATACGTCCGCCTGCTCTTACTTCATCAAGTAGAACCTGAGTTTTTAAACTGAAAGTTGAAAGAACAGCATCTTTATTATCATGAGATGTTACCTTTCCTTCATAAGGATAAACATCAATAATATCACCTGTATTCATGGCTGTTACATCAAGCTCAACAGGTAATGCACCGGCATCTTCCATAGTGTTGAAGAATATAGGTGCGATCTTACCACCAAATACGAAACCTCCGGCTCTCTTGTTAGGGACAAAAGGAATGTCATTTCCCATAAACCAGAGAACACTGTTGGTAGCACTCTTTCTTGATGAACCAGTACCTACTACATCACCGACATAAACTAAAGGATAGCCTTTTTCACGAAGAGCGTTTATTGTTGAAACAGGACCCGTGACACCATTTTCATCAGGAACTATTCCAGGTCTCTCATTCTTCAACATAGCCATGGCATGTAAAGGAATATCTGGTCTGCTCCACGCATCAGGCGCAGGTGAAAGATCATCGGTATTGGTTTCTCCAGGTACCTTGAATACTGTTAAAGTAATCTTATCAGCGAGTTTTGGCTTTGAAGTAAACCATTCTGCATCGGCCCATGACTTAATAACAGACTTGGCGTACTCATTGCCACTATCAGCCAGTTTTGCGACATCTGTAAATGCATCAAAAATTAATAAAGTATGTGACAATGCCTTGGCAGCAACCGGAGCTAATTCTTCAAGCTCAAGGAAATTAATCAAGGAAGCAACATTATATCCACCCTGCATTGTGCCTAACAGTTCAACTGCTCTTACAGGAGTAATCAGCGGACTTGAAAGAGCACCTACTGCAATATTTGTCAGGAAATCAGCCTTAACCTTGGCAGCCTCGTCTACCCCCGGTGGAATACGATTTTCCAAAAGCGAAATCAACTCATCTTCAGAACCTTTTGGAGGATTTTGCAACAAAGTAATTACTTCAGCAACTTCATCAACAGTTAAAGGCTTTGGAACGACACCAATCTTTGCACGTTCTTCAACCTTTGCATGATATGCATCTAGCACGATATGCTCCTTATAAAACAAAACCACTGTTACTATATCAAAAAACTAACAGTAAAATACCATCTCTCAAAAAAATAATTTCAAAAAGATAAACAATCAATATGGTTTCTCAAATCACGAAATGGCAGCCCATATTCTCATTTTACTGACATCATTTATCCACTTCGCATTAATGAAATTCAAAACACCGCTGACTATTAAAACAGGAATAATTTTCCAAACTTCACATTTGTCAAATAACTGTACAGTTCAGAAAAACACTAAAAAATTGAGTATATTCAGCAGAAAAGAGAAAAACTGGTGTTTATTCAATTCCTATAATAAAACGAACAATTACATTCTCTTCAAATGCATGCAGTACAAGTTATACACCATAGTAAAATTGTTTTTATTAGCTCTCAATCATAACATTCTTTACGTGTATATTCAATTTGATTGTTATAGCCAATTATTTCTTAAAGAATTGAGTATTATCCATGTTTTTCCTAAATTCTTTTATCAATAATAATCTTACCCTGAATACACCTGTGCAAAAAAAAAGACGATTACATATCGCCTTTTTTTGTACCGACCACTACCTACTTAATAATGATGGTAACCATGGTGTGGTCCGTGATGATGGTGGTGATGATGGTGGTGATGCGGAGGTGGTGGTGGAGGCGCATAATGATAACCACGATACGGACGATAATAATAGCGAGATGGTGGTGGAGGCATCCCTACATAAGGAGCTGGGGTCACAACTACCGGAGGAGAAACAACTACCGGCGCCGCAACAACAGGACGGGCATATGAAGGTCCTACGTATAAACCAGTCCCTCCTGGCCCAACTGATACGGAAACATCTGCATTGGCCGGAGTATAAAAACATAATGCCAATACAGATGAAACTAACATCATTTTTAACAATTTTAATCCTAACATAGTACACTCCTAACTGAAGAAATTACTATAACTAACTACTCATTCATTACTTTTATTATAATCAATTAAGATAAAGAAAATGTGGCAAACTTGTATTTAAATATTACAAAATTTTACAAAGAACAAATTGAACTAAAAAAACAATCATAGGTATGAAATAACACTTGACCATCCGCAGTTCTCTCATTGTCCGGTTATTCGGATTATGAAATATTCCATGTACTCTAAATATAAAAGGCTTCTTCATATGAAAAAGCCCTTCATCAATACAGCATATACCAGTTTTCCAGCATAAAAAATCATGTTTAGTCTGTCGACTGCTAAATCAAATATCTGATAAATAGCGCTTCCAGTCAAAGGCCACTCCTGGATCAGTTTTTCTAACCGGGGCAACATGCTCGTGTCCAACTATTCTATCTTTTGTGATTTTTGGATATTCCCTCATTATAGCCATAGTGAGAAATTTTAATGACCGGTACTGCTCATCAGTGTAGGGGATATCATCAGCGCCTTCTAATTCAATGCCTATTGAAAAATCATTACATGCTTCTCTTCCGTTAAAGAATGATTTACCGGCATGCCATGCCCGCTCATTTAAAGAAACAAACTGCACCACAGCACCAGTCCTTTTTACATAAAGATGTGAGCTTACGGTTAGATCAACTATCTCCTTGAAATAAGGGTGTTCTTCAACTGGGAGTCTGTTAGTAAAAAAAGATTCAACATAATTACCGCCGAACTGTTTCGGTGGTAACGAAATATTATGGATAATCAGCAGACTGATCTCTCCATTAGGACGATGATTAAAATTAGGAGAAGGGATTATTTCAACACCTTTAATCCAACCGTCTTTAATTTCTGGTATTACTGTACATGCCCCTGCCATTTTTATTTCTTCCTTAAAATACAGCACATCAATTGTTATTAACTATATATTTCAGATACTGTCATCCATAAAAACCATAATAAAAAAAATCTGCCGTCGGGCAGATTTTTTTTATTGAATTCTCTTAATTAATCTTTAAGCAAGAACAAAATCACTTACCTTCTCTTCTTCAAGGAACCTGTTCTGCTCAGCACAATGCATACCATCTTCAATAGTTATTAACTTATACGCGGTTGCATCGGCGAGCAAGGTTCTCAACAACATATTATTCAAATGATGACCGGTCTTATACGCCTTGAATTCTCCGACAATACTCTGTGCTGACATATAAAGATCACCAATTGCATCGAGAAGTTTATGCTTTACAAATTCATTCGGATAACGAAGACCTTCAGGATTCATAACTGAAAAATCATCCAAAACAACCGCATTATCCAAACTACCACCTAAAGCAAGATTATGAGCATGCATATATTCAACATCTCGCATAAAACAAAATGTTCTGGCTCGGCTTACATGCTTAAGGAATTTCACGCCACTGAAATCCATTTTGTAATGTTGCAGACTCTTATCCATAGCCGGATGATTGAAGTCTATCTGAAGATCCAGTTTGAAGCCAGCAGTCGTAGGACTCAGCTCTGCCCACTTGTCCTCAAGCTCGACACGAACTTTCTTCGTAATCTTAATAAATTTCTTTGGAGCAGATAAAATTTGAATACCCGCACTCTCAAGTAAATAAATGAACGGCTGAGCAGAACCATCCATAACAGGAAGCTCCGGCGCATCAACCTCTATGTATAAATTATCTATTCCTGTAGCACTCAAGGCTGCACTCAGGTGCTCGATAGTGGCTACTCTCGCACCGGTATCATTAATGATTGCGGTACATAGCTCAGTGTCTCTAACCATTTCAGCAGATGTCTTCATGTAAACCTTAGGAGACATATCGCTACGAACATATACAATGCCAGTATCGGCTGGGGCCGGCTTAAAAGTGATATTCACCTTTCTGCCAGAATGCAATCCAATACCTGAAGCTGAAACTTCTTTTTTGATTGTACGCTGTCTTATCATCATAATTACGACTCTTGGTTAATTCAACTTACAACTTATGATATTTAGCATAATACCCAATATATTGACAGTAATTTAATATAAAAGATTCTTTTATACCCACCTGTATCTCATCAAGTTGTGATTGATATCACTTACTATCAACATTATAGCAAGATTTCAGTTTTTTAAAATAATTATTTACTTTTAAAACCTTTTCATCGAAACTTTTCCCTAAAAATGGCTTTTCATCAATATTTAAATATATAATTATTCTATATTCCGATGGTTTTATATTTTCTGAAAACAGTACTGTTTTATTCACAGATGTTAATTATTAACTGTTTAACTTGTCAATCTCTCCAAAATTTCTGATACAAAAAAAGCCCCGTAATATCTAACTACGGAGCTTGTCGACCGAACTTAAGGTTCAGTCATTAATTGGATTTCTTTGACAACCAGCTTGGCAGTTCAATAGTGTCATCCGTCACACTCTTCTTATTCTGAACATCATCAAAACCTGAACTCACCCTACTT
This sequence comes from uncultured Pseudomonadota bacterium, assembly GCA_900315145.1. Lineage (GTDB taxonomy): Bacteria > Pseudomonadota > Gammaproteobacteria > Enterobacterales > Succinivibrionaceae > Ruminobacter. Next base: position 20,306 of record OMYE01000005.1, read on the forward strand.
AATCCACTAGTATTCATTCCGGTGTTCTGGAACATGCTGGTAAGAACTTCTGCTGAAGTTGTTGTAGAAACCGCAGAATCATCCGCAGACGCAGATGATACCTGCCCCAAAATAGTATTGATATTTTCTGAATCAGGCTTGTCAACTTCTGTAAGACCGGCCAAAACGATAGTTACATGAACAGCATCCGGCTTCATATTTGAATTAATAACAAAACCATACTTAATATCAGAATTTTCAGTAGCAAAACTCTTATGCAGAATGTTACCAAGTCTTTCATATCTATCAAGACCTAGTTCTTCGTTCATTGTCACATTAACAATGAGACCTCGTGCCTTACAGTTAGAGAAGTCTTCGAGCAACGGACAGTTTACGGCATTCTGAACAGCTTGCTCAACTGCATTTTCGCCTTCACCTTCACCCATACCTATAAGGGCTGTGCCGGAACGGAGAAGCATTGTTCTGATATCATTGAAATCGAGATTCTGATAGCCACATCTTTCAATAACATCTGCTATCCCCTGAACGGCTCTCTTTAAAACATTATTACATTCCTGGAAAGCTCTCACCAGTGAAATGTTTTTAGGCAGATATCTCAATAACTTATCGTTAGGAATAATAATCAGGGCATCTACCTCTTCTCTTAACTTCTCAATACCCTGTTCTGCTTTCTGTAACTGTTTTTTCCCCTCAAAAGAGAATGGTTTGGTAACGATTGCAACTGTCAGTGCTCCTAATTCCTTGCGGGCAATATTAGCAATTACCGGTGAAGCACCAGTACCAGTACCACCACCCATACCTGCGGTAATAAACACTATATCGCTCTTTCCGATATTTTCACGCAGCACTTCCCTGCTTTCCTCAGCAGCGTTTCTGCCGATTTCAGGATTAGAACCGGAACCCAGACCTCTGGTGGTATTAACACCTATCTGAATTCTGTTTTTTGCAGTATTCGAATTCAAGGCTTGCAGATCTGTATTAACAACCAGGAAGTCAACATTGGTAACTTCCTCATTAATCATATGCTGAACGGTATTACCGCCACCACCGCCGACACCGATTACCTTAATAACAGCTTTACCATTATCAGAGGGCACATATCCACCTTCTGCAGTAGCATCTGCCGCTTGTAAAATATCACTCATATTAAACTACTACTCCACAGACATGCCAATACACTTGATATATTAGCTTATTCATTTAAATCCCTAGTAAAAACATCCATGGCAAAAAATCAACAATCCTTAAGAATTTTCGCCCGCAGATATGGCCTTACCACAGATACCCTATAAAAAACCACTCTGCATGCATGACATTACCTCGTCCTTAAGGAAAATGCCGGTGATACATGTCAGAGTGATATTGAATTTAAAAATAAAACTTGTAGGTGGTGATTGCAAAAACACTCAACCATCGAACAATCTTCACATTATGTAATATATATCAAAATATTACACTATTATCCACTTTATTTTATTTAAAACTAGTTCACGATCGCATTGCTCTCAGTCTGGATAATTTTTTGTAAAAAATATACCGTATATCAGTCATTTAATCTGATACATATTACATATTATTTCCACACCAATCAGCTATCTTATGAAATACCTTGATTATCCCCTTATAATTCCTGTTTTTCTTATGGCTTTCAAGGATATCACTAAACTTGATCAATCCTAGAGAGGCACTTCCTGAATATGGACTAATAGCATCAGTAAGACCGTTTATCATCCGCTTGTCAACCTGATGTATTCTAATCTTTCTAGCGTATCCGCCGAGGCCGTTGTTATTAAAAATCTTAGCAACACATTCCTGCAGACATTTTGTTTCAGCAGCGCCTCCACATATAACGAAGCCGGCACCGAGAGAAATATCAGCTGAATCATTTACTTCGTTAAGCTTGGTTAGGACTTTGAGAATCAGCTGATTATATCCAGCCTCAATGGACTCAGCCAGTTCCCCCTGATTAATTGATTTAATCTGAGCAGCCCTGTTTTCGATTCTGATTTCCTTACCTGAAATAATACTGTTGGATACTGCAAAACCAAGCTCACATTTGATCTTTTCCGCTTCCCTCTCACTCAGGTTGTATGTAACAGCAATATTCTGAGTAATCTTATCAGCACCGTACGGACATGACCCTACGTACACACAGTGCCCCTTATCAAAAATAGTTATATCTGTGGTACTTTTCCCGATATCAAGAACACATACACCAAGATTCTTTTCGGTATCACTGGCCACTGCATATGCAGCAGCCTGACCGCTGAATATAAATTCCGGATCATACTCAGTCTCAATACAACACAGGGCGCGCTTGATATTCTCTAAAAAAGAACTTTCAGCATATACTAAATTCAGAAAAGACTTTAATTGGCCTCCACTCAACTCAAGGGGATCTTCAACTCTTTCACTTGAATCAACCTGATAATAATTCGGTATTGCTGTGATCAACTCATAATCCTTAATCTTTAAGGATTTGGCTACACTGTTGGCTCTTATTATGTCTTCTTCGGTAATCGGATTCTTTTTCAAATCACAGGAACCAGAATTGTTTCTGAATGTTATAAATCTTCCCGGAATAGATACAAAAACCCGAGGATTATTAATCTGAGGAATAGAACGCTCATCCTGTGAACGAGTCACCGCATTCTGTGCCATGTTATAAGCAGTTGAAATATTTTCCTTCAGCTTATCCATGCTGACAATACCATCAGCATTCATTCCTGTTGTCTTGCATTTGCCATAGCCGATAATCTGAATATTTTCATCATCAAACAAAATGGCACTGCAGATTTTTATTTCACTTGTTCCAAGGTCAATTGACACAATGTAATCTTGAGTACCGACGTTACTTAAATCATTTGCTGCCATACTATTGCCCTTTCCGTTCAACCCACTTAACCGCGACCCCTGTATCATATCTTAGGTCGATATATTCTATATTATCTTTATCCTGAATATATGGATATGCTTTAATAAAGTTGCTTAACCTCAAAAAGAAAACGTTATTTTGATCATTTCCTAGATCAATTGTATTCTCTCTGCCTAAAATCAGTAACAAACCGTTATTTAATTTAAAATTCCATATATAACTGTCACTTAAATTCAATTCCTGTACTCGATACCCGTACTGCTGTATATATCCGTCTATAACCTTGTACATTTCATAAACGGTTCTTGCCAGTTTTTCAGGACCGTTCATTCTTGGTAAATTTAAAGCATTATTAGTATTTTCAGGATGAATAATACTCCAGTCTGATACCAGCACACCATCATTGTAATATGCCAGAGGGGTATGCTCCACCACATGAATAGTCAGAATATCTGGAAGTCTCTTTCTCATACTGGCATGATAAATCCATGGCATTGTTTCCATATAGGCTCTGGTTTCAATAAGATCCATGGTCATCATATTATAACTGTTGGGATTATCACGGAAATACTGCTCAATATCTTCCTTGGTTGAGTATTTGAGATTACCGGTAATCTTGACATGACCGATCTGTATATTATCAACATCAGTCAGTTCATCATAAAGATAATTAACAAACACCGTTTCAAAAAAAATAACTAAAACAAACAGAAATACCCCAAAGATATATCCTCCCTTGGTTATTCCGTATTTCTGTTGCGTATTTCTGTTTCTTGCCACAATCAGTTTCTTTCCTTCATTTTGGCTATATCAAGCTTGTACTCAGCCAGTACCTTGGCTAGCTTACCAACATTACCCGCTCCCTGAGTAAGGAGAATATCACCATCTCTAATTACATCAGCAACAACCGCTGGAACCTGTTCTGCAGAAGGAACAAAATAAGGTTCCACCTTTCCTCTTAATCGGATTGAACGACACAGTGAACGACCATCTGCCCCGACTATAGGATCTTCACCCGCAGGATAAACATCAAGAAGAATCAATTCATCCACAAGTCCGAGAACATCTATGAATTCCTCATAACAGTCGCGTGTTCTTGTATAACGATGAGGCTGAAAAATCATGACAAGACGTCTGTCCGGCCAGCCTGCACGAACCGCACGTATGGTGGCCTTAACTTCACTCGGATGATGTCCGTAATCATCCACCAGCATAACCTTGCCGTTTTCAGTATCAAATTCTCCATACTGTTCGAACCTTCTACCTACACCCTGAAATGATCCGAGAGCATCAACAATTGATTTATCATCAATATTGTCCTCTGTAGCTACTGCTATAGCTGCTGCAGCATTGAGAGCCATATGGAATCCAGGAATAGTCAGTTTAATATCTAGAACAGATCCGTCTTTACGTCTGACTTTAAATGTGGAATAACTGGTACACTGCTTAAAATCATATACCATCACATCACTGTCTTCTCTTGCGCCATAGGTTATGACGCTTCTTCCGATTCTAGGCAACAGTTCACGAATCACAGGATCATCATTGCAGACAACTGCAACACCGTAAAATGGTAAATTATGCAGAAATTCAATAAATGTATCCTTTAATTTTGAAAAGTCACCGCCATAGGTATCCATATGGTCTTCTTCAATATTTGTAACAACTGAGGTCATCGGCTGCAGATGAAGAAATGAGGCATCAGATTCGTCTGCTTCAGCTATAAGATATTTACCGCTTCCAAGTCTGGCGTTTACCCCTGCACTGTTTAGCAGTCCACCTATAACAAAGGTTGGATCCTTACCAGCCTGGGCATAGATACTGGATATAAGACTAGTAGTAGTTGTTTTTCCATGAGTACCCGCAACAGCTATTCCAAAACGATAACGCATAAGTTCAGCAAGCATTTCCGCACGACGAACGACCGGAATACGCAATTCGATAGCCCTCAGCCATTCAGGATTATCCTTCTTAATGGCACTGGAGATAACAACAACACTTGCCCCGTCAACATTCGAGGCGTTGTGTCCTATATAAACTTTTATGTTATTATTCTCAAGATGTTTAGTAGTATTACTGGCCATAATATCGGAGCCGGTTACTTCATATCCTTCATTTGCAAGTACTTCTGCAATACCATTCATACCGGCACCGCCTATACCAACAAAATGAATGCGTTTAACCTTATGCATCTGAGGAATTTTAAATTCAGAATTTCCTGACATTACTTCTAGCTCCCTTTAGTCCCGTTTATCATTTGCCATCCCGGCCATTTTTCTACATACTTCTGAAGCACAAACTGTGGCATCTAATTTAGCCATCTTTCCAGCTATCTGACTTATCTGAGCAATCTTATTACGATTCATAGACCAGTCTTTAAGTATATCAGCCAACTTTTCAGGTGTAAGTTCAGACTGAGGCAGACATACCGCACCACCATTATCGGAAAGATATCTAGCATTCTTTGTCTGATGATCATCTACGGCTGTAGGAAGCGGAACAAAAATAGCCGGCATGCCTGCAGCACTGACTTCAGCAAGTGTCAAAGCACCTGCACGACAGATAATAACATCATTTTCCTTATATGCAGATGCCATATCTGAAATAAAATCCGTAACAGTATAATGATCAACACCAAGTTTTTTATACACCTCAGTCACGCCTGCACTGTTCCCCTGACCGGTCTGATGCGTAATATTAATTTTGGCTCCGTATCTGTTAGCGATGGCCACAGCTTCAGGAATATTCTCATTCAAAGCCTGAGCACCAAGACTTCCTCCTATAACCAGCACGTTTAAATTCTCATGATCGAAATTCTTCGGAAGTTCTTTGTTGAGGTTCAATACGTCTTCTCTTACTGGATTCCCCACATATTCAGTCCTTTTTCCCGTAAGAGCCCCCGGGAATCCCAATAGAACAACGTCAGCAAATTTTGAAAGGATTCTGTTAGTAACACCTGGTGAAGCATTCTGTTCGTGCAGAATCAGAGGAATCCCTAAAATCTTCGCAGCAATCCCCCCCGGACCAGATGCATATCCGCCAAGTCCGAGAACAACGTCAGGTTTAAACTTTCTGATTATACCCAGCGCTTCGTATACAGCTCTAGCTACTAAAAAAGGGGAAACAATCTTTCTCAATAGACCATTTCTTCTTAAACCTTTAATTTTTATAAACTCAATCTTAAAGCCATGCTGAGGTACCAGTCTTGCTTCCATTCTTTCTCTGGTTCCCAACCACAGTACTTCAAATTCATTATTTTTAGTAAGCTCTTTTGCTACTGCAAGCCCCGGAAAAACATGCCCACCGGTACCGCCTGCCATAATTAAAATTTTTTTCATATAACTATCACATCCATACATCTACGGACAATATATGTTAAGACCACACATCAGCCGTTTGCCGCCACATTGGCGTCAGTATTTTCTCCGGAAACAGCAACGTTTTTGTTATATCTGCTTCTCTTACTGTTTTGCTTATATCTTAATTGAGAATTACGGATTCTGTTAAGATAATTTGCTCTCCGTTCATAACTGATTCTCAAGAGAATGCATACCGCAAGAATTGATGAAATTAAACTTGATCCGCCGTAACTGATAAAAGGCATAGTCAACCCTTTTGTCGGAAACAGACCAGAAACCACTCCCATGTTAATAATACTCTGCACAGCAAACCACGAACCTATGCCGATGGCACAGTAACCATGAAAATAATTTCTGTCGTTTGTTGAACTTATTGCCTCCAATCCGAGTTTAACAGTTCTGAATATCAGCAAAAGTTCCAATATAAACACAAAGGAAACAAAGACAAACCCCATTTCCTCACCAATAATTGACATGATAAAGTCTGTATGTGGTTCAGGAATATAGCTTAATTTTAATTCACTGTTTCCCAGGCCAAGCCCCCACATCCCCCCTCTTGCGAGACTCATCTGCGAAGCTGCAAGCTGGTATCCGCTTTTGGTAATATCCTTAAAAGGATCCGTGAAACTCAGCAGACGTTGAATTCTGTATGGATCCTTGACAATCATAGCCACTGCACCGGCTATACCCACTATTGCATACACCAGAAAAGTACGCCACATAATCCCGGCAAAAACCAACATTGTAATCAGGATACACGCAAGTACCACGCATGTACCTAAATCTTTTTGAAAAAATAGGATAACTAGAAAAACAAATGTCGGTATAACTACTAGGAAACTCCTTAACGGATTCTTTATGTCCTCATTATGTCTGTGAATATATCCTGCCACATATAGGATTAAGGATATTTTTAAAAATTCTGACGGCTGGACATTAAAAAAACCTAATGAAAGCCATCTTTTCGCACCATTTATCTCTTTACCGACAAATATTACCAGCAGACACATGACCGCCACCAAGGTCATCATCTTCCACTGACCGAGACTGTACCACAGTTTTGTACTTATGTTTATACAAACACAGTACATCACAATCCCCATGCCCATGAAAAGAATCTGTTTATTGACATAGTAAGTTGAAGTACCGAACTTATCAAAACTGACGTAAATTGAAGCTGAATATATGGCAATCAACCCAATGGTCATCAGAATTGCAGGTATCACGATAAACCACGGGTCAAAGGGCACCCAGTTTGTAGTATTGTACTTTTTATCACTATTACCTAGCAGCAGATTAAGAAACCGCATTAAAGATTCCTCACCAGTTCAGCAAAAATATCCCCACGTTCCTCAAAGCTTTTAAATTGATCCAGACTTGCACAGGCTGGTGCCAGCAGTACTACATCTCCTGGCTTGGCTATTTCCGCATGGGCAATACTAACGGCTTCAGCCATGTTTTCTGTAAGTCTGGTTTCACTGCCAAGTTCGGACAGCATCTTTCCATCCCTGCCAAAACAAAGCATAAATGAAATTTCTCGCCCGAGCATATTTTTAATAGGAGTAAAATCCTGTCCCTTGCCGAGCCCGCCGGCCAACAGTATTATCCGTCCTTCAACACTGTCCTTAAGTCCGGCGACTGCCGCAAGAGTTGAACCTACATTAGTAGCTTTCGAATCATTAAAATATCTTACACCATTCAATTCACGGACCAGCTGACATCTATGCGGCAGTCCTGTAAAGGACTTCAGAACATTTATCTCAGCTTCTCTGCTGACACCAAGAGTATCCGCAAGGGCAATAGCTGCTAGAGCATTCATTTCATTATGCAACCCCTTTATACCCAGTTCAGATGTTTTTATAACCGGCTTACCGTTAACACTTAACCAGTATTCACCATCGATCTGAACACGACCATAATCACTCTCATCTGAACCGAAACTTGAGAAATACCTGCCGTCAGGAGGAACTGTAGCCTTATCCTGACGGTTGATTATTATTTTATCAGCATTGGTGAATATTCTCTGTTTTGCCTCAAGATACAGCTGCATGCTAGCATTATATCTGTCGAGATGGTCTTCACTCAGATTGAGAATAGTTGCACCAGCTAGTTTCAAATTATAGGTTGTTTCCAACTCAAAACTGGACAGTTCTAAAACATACGCATCAACCGAATCATCAAGTACATCCAAAGCAGGAATACCGATATTCCCGCCCATACCGCATTTTTTACCATCAGCCTCGACCATAAGTGCGGTCAGCGTGGTTACAGTACTTTTACCGTTAGAACCGGTTATACCAACTGTTGGTGCCTTGGCATATCTGGCAAATAATTCAATATCTCCGATAATCTTGACTCCATTTTCTCTGGCCTGCTTCAATGCAGGAAGATTTACGGAAAGACCGGGACCAACAACCAATTCATCAAATTCAGCAAGTCTGACTCCGTCAAGAGGACCTTTAATCAGTGTGACACGTTTGTCAAGTTCTAACTCACCTGCAGGCTTTTCTCTACTGTCAAAAACTACAGGTATAAGTCCCTGCTTCAATAAAAAATTAACAGTTGATAAACCGCTTTTACCCAATCCGACAACAGCTATAGATTTAGTCATTTTCAATCCTTAACGTAACTTTAATGTTACCAAACCTACCAGTACCAACACGAATGTAATAATCCAGAAGCGAACAATAACCCTTGGTTCAGGCCAGCCACATTTTTCAAAATGATGATGAATAGGAGCCATCTTAAAGATACGTTTACCATGTCTTAACTTATAAGAACCTACCTGAAGAATTACACTCACTGTTTCAATTACAAAAATACCACCCATAATGAATAACAGTATTTCTTCACGGATTACTACAGAAATAACCCCGAGAACCGCACCAAGTGCCAGAGAACCAACATCCCCCATAAAGACCTGTGCAGGATAAGTGTTAAACCAAAGGAAACCGAGACCCGCACCGATTATTGATGTACATATTAAACTGCATTCCGCAGCATGAGGCAGATGAGGTATAAACAGATAGTTGGCGTACTCAATGTTACTGGTAAGATAGGCAACAATCCCCAGACCGGCGGCAACAAGAATGGTACAGGTAATAGCCAAACCATCCAGTCCGTCAGTTAAATTAACAGCGTTTGATGAACCGACGATAACAAAATAAACAAAAGGAATAAACAGCCATCCCATGTCCGGCATGAACTCCTTAAAGAAAGGAATCACCAGCTGGGTTTCCCCCGGAGTCTTGCTTACACAATAAAGTGTAACGCCGATAATTACCGCTACAACTGACTGCCAGAAATATTTGTATTTTGCTATAAGACCGTTTGGATTCTTTCTGATAATTTTAAGATAATCATCTGCAAAACCGATAAGAGCATGACTCACCAAAGCAAAAAGAATAACCCAGACATGAATATTATCGAGTTTACACCATAACAGCATCGTGGCAACAATTACTCCAATTATCATGATACCGCCCATGGTTGGAGTACCTCTTTTACTGAAATGACTTTCCGGACCGTCATTTCTCACAACCTGTCCAAAATGAAGCATCTGTAGCTTGCGGATCATGAACGGACCTATCGCTAAAGAAAATAACAGCGCGGTTAGTAACGAACAGATAGCTCTGAAACTTATATAATTTACAACTCTGAATGCTCCGCATCCAGAAACGTTATTGGCAAGATAATCGGCTAAAAAAACTAACATTTGCTTTCCTTACAGTAATCACGGATATATTCAACTATCTTATCCATTCGCATAAAATGAGCCCCTTTTACAGCAATGACATATTCTTTCTGCTGTCCCATGAGTTCTTTAATATAGTTCTCTATATCCTCATGAGTATCAAAATGTAAACCATTATCGCCAAATGCTTCGCAGGCCTTAGCAGAAAGACTTCCCATGCATATAAACACATCAATCTTATCTTTAGCATAGACGCCGATGGATCTATGAAGTTCTTCAGCCTCTGCTCCGAGCTCCCCCATGTCGCCAAAAACAAACACCCTTAATCCATTATTAAAGGTTGACAATGTATCAATAGAAGCCTTCACTGCATTGACTGATGCATTGTAAGCATCATCTATCAGTACAATCTTACCGAATTTTTCTACAAAAAGTCTGCCCTTAGAAGGCTGAACCTCCTCCAGACCTTTCTTTATACTCAACAGATCGGCTCCGGCAAGATAACTCAGAGCAGATGCACAAAGCGCATTAGAGACATTATGCTTCCCCGGCAGCTTAAGTGAAACTTCAGTCTGTCCGGCCGGTGAATGAAGTATAAATGAAAATGTACCGTCACCATTTGATTTTATATTTGATGCAGTAAAATCAGACTGCTGATTTCCTTCTACTGAAAAAGAATGCAAATCAACTTTGGATTTATAGTCTGACTGCCATTTTTCAAAATAAACATTGTCTCCGTTTACAACGCCGGGAACACCATTTACTGCCGCGTAATCAAGTATCTCGCTCTTGGCTCTGTATACACCGTCTAGAGATCCGAATCCCTCCAGATGAGCGTTGCCGACATTATTAATAGCAACAGCATCAGGTTTAGCCAGATTTACGATATATTCAATTTCGTGCGGATGGTTAGCGCCCAGTTCTATCACTGCAAAATCTGTATTTTCATTAATCTGCAGCAGAGAAATAGGCACACCGATGTTATTATTGAAATTTCCTCTTGTGGCAACAGTATTACCCACCTGTTTCAGAATAGAACTTGTCATTTCCTTTACAGAAGTCTTACCGCATGTTCCGGTGACGCTTACAACCTTTGCACGGCAGGATTTTCTGTTGAGAAGTCCAATTTTTCCCAAAGCTTTCAGTGTGTCTTTAACAATGATCTGCGGTATGGAAACATCACAGCGGTGCTCTGTTACGACAGCAGCAGCCTTTCTCCCCTCTACATCTTTTATAAATTCATGAGCATCAAAGCGTTCCCCTTTCAGAGCCACGAACAGTATTCCTTCAACATTCTTACGGGAATCTGTTTCAACTCCGGATACAGTAATGCTTCCGTCTCCTACAAGCTCACCATCAATTTCCTGAGCTATAGTTTTTAAACTAAGGGAAATCATTATTTTCTATCTCCAGTTAATTCCATAGCAACCTCACGGTCACTGTAATGATATTTAGTTTTACCTATAATCTGATAATCCTCATGCCCCTTGCCGGCTATAAGCAAAACATCGCCGGGAACTGATTTACTAAACGCCACTTCTATAGCACTTCTTCTGTCCTTGACAACTTCATAGTTAGAACAGTCCTTCACTCCGGCAAGCATCATTTCTATGATGCTGTCAGGGTTCTCCGTGCGAGGATTGTCATTCGTAAAAATTACATGATCAGCCATACCACACGCAATAGCAGCCATTTCAGGGCGTTTACCAGTATCACGGTCTCCACCACATCCGCAAATACAGGTAATCTTTCCGAATTTATGCTCCTTTACAGCAGCAAGTGCCTTTTCCAGCCCGTCAGGAGTGTGGGCATAGTCAACAATAAGCAGAGGTGTATTCTTATTAGAAAAACACTCCATTCTTCCTGTAACAGCCCGCAGTACACCTGCAGTTTTTTCCATTTCTTTCAAACTGTATCCGCAAAGTAGCAACACACCGATGGCACACAGAACGTTGTCAACATTAAATGAACCGATGAGCGGTATGGTAAACTCGGCATCTCCGTACGAACCGGAAACCTTAAAATTTATTCCATGCGGATAATATACAATGTCATGAGCGTAGATGCCTCTGCCTCCGTACAGCCCTTGTTTACTGTACGTAAGAGCCTCAGGGATGCGAGATATAAATTCCACTCCGGTGGAATCATCAGCATTGATAACACACATCTCCGGTAAAACACTCTTCATTAGCTGAAATTTAGTTTCAGCGTAGTTTTTCATAGTCTTATGAAAATCCAAATGATCTCTGCTGAGATTGGTAAAAGCAGCAATTTTAAACTTAAGCTCACTGACTCTCTTGAGAGCTATTCCATGAGAAGAAACCTCCATGGCAATGGCTTTAGCACCATCATTACTCAATTCACTGATAGTCCTTTCTAAATCAATTGCTGCCAGAGTCGTATTGGCGCATGGTATCAGATTTGGATAAAAACCTGTTCCCAATGTTCCCAGAATACCTGTTTTTCTTCCTAAAGCTGTTAACCATGTCGCTATCAGATGAGTTATGGTACTTTTGCCATTGGTTCCCGTAACACCTATCAAATCTAATCCGGCAGACGGACAGCCATAAAAAGCGGATGCCACAAGAGACTGTTTCTCCGCCAATCCGGGAACACCTATGCATGGCACATCATAATTTTCCATATCAGGAACGAAACCGTCCCCGGTATCCTCGTATATAACTGCAACAGCCCCAGCTTTTATCGCGTTCCCTATCTCTTTTCTTGCATCAAAATTTAAACCTTTAAGAGCAATGAAAAGAGAACCGGTCGTAACCTTTCTTGTATCATTGCAGAGAGCACGGAGCTCAACATCAGCAGTCTCAACTCCCAACGCTGACGCTATAACTCTAAGACTAACCATTTTATTAATTCCTTTAATGCTTCTTCATCCTGAGGTATCTGTCTTTATCTTTTATAGTTTTCATTGTTCCATCAGGATTCAAATCATCAGGTGGAATTTTATATAATTCCAGCACCTTTCCCATTACTTCTGAAAAAACAGGCCCGGCTACTACACCACCATAAACTTTGCCTCCATGAGGCTCGTATATCACAACAGCCATAGCAAAACGAGGGTTGCTCATGGGAGCCACCCCCACAAATGAAGAAGTATAGTATTTTCCATAACCGCCGCTTTCTGCCACCTTGGCGGTACCGGTCTTTCCGCCTACACGGTATCCGGGGATTCTGGCAAGTGAACCTGTACCTCCACCTTCAACAACAGATTCAAGGGCATCCAGCATTTTCACAGCCTCTGCTTCCTTAAGCACTCTTGTTCCGGTTGGAACAGAGTCTACTCTAGTGATTGACAACGGCTTTCTAATCCCCTTATTAGCAAAAATACTGTATGCCTGAGCAAGCTGCAGAGGTGTGACACGTATGCGATAACCATAGCTCATAGTTGCTCTTTCAATGTCACTTATGCGTCTTTTAGGATTAATTTTCGGCAGATAACCTGAAGTTTCACCAACAAGATTCAGATTAGATTTTTCACCATAACCAAATATCGAAAGTGTATCTACTATTTCGGAGGCTTTCATATCTAGAGCGAGATGAGCCATACCGGTATTTGATGAGAACTTTATCACGTCTTTGAGAGTTCCGCTGTTCATAGCATGACTGTCAGAAATTCTCTTGCCGTTTACAAAAAACGGGCGACAGTCAATAACACGCTGCCAGTTGATTTTTTTGTGCGCCAAAGCCCCCATTGCGACCAAGGGCTTGGTGGTAGAACCAGGTTCGTACGCATCAGTTACAGCTCTGTTTCTAGCCTTCCTGGATTCATAATCAGCCCTGTTATTCGGATTATAGGAAGGAGAATTTACCATTGCCAGCACTTCTCCGGTTTTGGCATCAATAAGAACCAGACTTCCGGAGGTTGCCTGATTAATTTCCACAGCATACTTTAAAGTTATGTATGCATAATGCTGAATTCTTTCATCTATACTTAAATATAGATCCTCTGCCTTCTTACCTTCCTCATATATACCAAGGTCTTCGATAATATTGTTTTTGTTATCTTTTTTGATCAATCTTTTACTCGGGATAGACAGCAAATATTCATTGTACTGCTTCTCCACCCCTTCAGATCCTACACCATCGGAATCGGTTATGCCCACAAGATGGGCATTAATCTCAGCAGTTGGATAATATCTGTGAAGTACCGGTGAAAATGACAACCCGGGAATGTGTAATTCACTTATACTCTTTTGAATAGAAGAGTCTACCTCTCTTGCAAGGGTGAATTCTCCTGTCTGACTTGCATAAACCTTATTATGCAGTTCCTGATACTCAACACCGAGTAAAGGAGCGAGAATCTGCAACTTTTCGTCAAGCTGTTCCCGGGTAAATTTTTTTGTTTCTAAAAAATTTTTACGATAAAGAGAAACAGAGTTAGCCGGCACACTAACGGCTAACAGTTCTCCATTACGATCCAGAATCATCCCCCTTTGAATACCGTCAAGTTCTGTTCTCTGTATGCGTTTATTCCCTTCCTTAAGCAACATACTAGGATCATAAACCATAATATAAAAAAGATTTAACAGCACACAGAACGACAGAAAAGCAATAACCCCCCAGAAGGTATATACTCGACCATTGGTTACTTCAAGAGGGGCTTTCTGATTTAATTTAAAAAAAAACTTTAGCTTTTTTTTCAAAAAAGAACTCATTTGTTGCCACCGGCGGAATTTCTAAGATCAATAACACGCTTGTTTTCAACACTCAAATCCGACATCTTTAATTTTTTTGTAACCTGCTCACGGACATAAAAATCCTCAGTCAATGTCTGACGTTCTAACATAAGATGCTGATATTCCTTATCATAACTGTCCTGAATTTTTTTCTCCCTGCTTATAAGGGTATTACTTGCTCTTGTTTCATGAACCTGAGTTACAAGAAGTCCGCTGACAACAACGATTGCTATCAGGCAGAGAAAAAAATAAAAATTATTCAAGATAAATTCCCACAACAGAGTAATCAACAATTCCTCATTATTGATTTTAACCGTATTCTTGGAGTTTATATCAGGGTTAAGATTACGAGACATAAATTATCCCCATCTTCTAGCTATACGCAATACTGCACTTCTGGAACGCGGATTCACCTGAATTTCCTCTTCTGAAGGATATACAGGTTTACCAATGGTCTGGAACGTTCTTGTTTTCAGAATTTCCTCTTCGGATACAGGAAGACCTCTAGGCGGCTGGATTCCTCTCTCAGACCGACGCATAAAATTCTTAACGAGTCTGTCTTCAAGAGAATGGAAACTAATTACTGCCAGAATCCCGTCTTTTTTCAAAAGATGCTTGGCATTTTCCAAGGCCTGTTCAACCTGTTCAAGTTCACTGTTAACAAGGATTCTTATTGCCTGAAAACTTCTAGTAGCCGGATTCTTGCCCTTTTCCTTAAAAGGAATAACTCTAGAAATAAGACCGCTCAGCTGTCCTGTTGTAGTGAACGGTGTATCGATTCTGTCATGAACTATGGCTGCTGCTATTTTTCTTGCGAAACGTTCCTCACCGAAATCATGAAGTACTCTGGATATAGCATCGGCATCAGCACTGTTCAGCCAATCCGCCGCGCTGAATCCCACAGTCGGATCCATACGCATATCTAGGGGACCGTCATTCATAAAACTGAACCCTCTGCTGGGATCATCTATCTGCGGCGATGATACGCCCAAATCCATCAGAATGCCGTCCACACTGCCAACAACACCAAAAGGCTCCAGAAGCTCAACCGCATCTGCGAAACAACCATGAAGAATAGTAAACCTGGAATCATTAATTTCTGCGGCAGATTTAATTGCTTCGGGATCTCTATCTATGGCATAAAGATGTCCCTCAGGTCCGAGTCTGCCAAGTATTTCTCTAGAATGACCGCCTCTCCCGAAAGTACAGTCAAGATATATGCCGTCTGACTTTATATCAAGAGAATCGACTGCTTCTTTAAGCAAAACTGTAACGTGTTTATAGCTATTCATAATGGTAACGACAGAAAAAATAAGCTTAAGGTTAAACTTTAGTATGGTAGAAAACAAAAGAAGAAATATCTAGTGAAGATTTTTCCGCTGAAGCAGTAAAAATCAGGAACAATCCCTTTTGAAAAAGCAACTGTATACTTTTATTCTAGAGATGCATGTAATACTTCTATTTCGCCCTATAATTCAACCAGACACAAGAATTAATATCAGCCGAAAGAAAATTACCGAAGTTGGTCTGTAAGCCGGGTTCTGTCTGAAAAAAATCAGTAGTGATCATTCCTCTAGACCGGCAATCACTCACCGGTTCAAGCGACCAACCCGCCCCTTACGCGAGCAACGTCAATGAGGCCTATTTGGTCTTGCTCCGGGTGGAGTTTACCATGCCATAATTATTGCTAATTATGCGGTGCGCTCTTACCGCACCATTTCACCCTTACCATTATGCAATGGCGGTATACTTTCTGTTGCACTAGTCGTGGATTCACATCCCCTAGGCATTACCTAGCACCCTGCTCTGCGGAGCCCGGACTTTCCTCCCCTTCATGCGTCTGTTCAGAGAACACAACCATAAAGCAGCGATCACCCGACCAACTTCGGCGGTAATTATATCATAATATTTTCTAATTTTTACGTTATAGATATAATCGAACCATTAATTTTTCTTGTGACCTTATTCAGTCCCTAAAGATACTTTTTTTTGTAGATTCAAAAAACATCTCTTCAGACAAATCTTGATAAAACTCACATGATCAGCCGACAATTATTTATCAGGCAAATTATCAGCCAATCCTTGCGATGCTGAAAAAGAACACCGGAAATACAAGGAACATCGTATTTTCAATGTTCTCAGTATAACACACGGACTTTTTTACTATTCATCATCCACGTATTCTTCAGATGCCCCTTCATGGATCTGCTCCAAAAAATACTTGTATAGCTGATTCTTGCGTAAACCGTAGATTTTAGCAACAATTTCACATACTTTCTTAGGTGACAGTTCTCCCTTCAGCAGATTCATCATTTTAACAGCCTCATCGGGAACATCATTTATCTCTTTCTCTCTGTACGGAGCCAAAATGATAACCATCTCCCCCTTCTGTACATTTGGGTCGCTGTTCAGAACGTCGTATAATTTACTGCATGTAGTATAGTACTTGGTCTCAAAAGTTTTGGTTAGTTCTCTGGCAATCATTACCTCTCGATCGCCAAAAACTTCAGCAAGAATTTTCGCCGTATCAAGAACCCGTCTGGGAGCTTCATAAAAAATCATTGTTCTTGGTTCTTTGACTAATGAAGTCAAACGATCCCTAAGCATCTTTTCCTTTACCGGCAGAAAACCTTCAAAACTGAATCTATCACTCGGCATGCCTGATGCACACAGTGCCGTTATGGCAGCACACGCACCCGGCAGAGGGAATACAGGAATATTATCTTTAACGCAGGCTGAAACAAGATGATATCCCGGATCAGAGACCATCGGGGTTCCGGCATCTGAAATAAGCGCCACAGAATAACCGTCCTTTATAATTGAAATTATCTTTTCAGCCTTTTCTGTTTCATTATGATCATGGTAGCTGATAAGTTTAGGTGAGGATACACCGATTCCTTCAAGTAAAGGCAGAGAATGTCTGGTATCCTCAGCACATATATAATCCACCAGCTTCAATACCTCGCACGCTCTGACAGTAATATCGTCCATGTTTCCGATCGGTGTGGGAACAATATACAGAGCTTTCTTAATTTCAAACATTTTTAACAACCTTAATACTACTTATAACCATCCAAAACGTGTATAATTAGCCAATAAAATATTTATTAACTATGAGAATATAGAAAATGGTAAACTGTAAGCATTTTAAATTATCTACAGTCTTTTATACACTTTTATTTTTATCTGTTTTAAACGGATGTTCTATTCTTTCAGGTCATGATTCCTCATTAAAGCCACAGCCTTTTACAGCTCTCGAACATGAGTCATCATGGTATGAAGATCAGTTGAAAGCTGCAGATCCTGAATATAACTTTGACTGGCAGATCCTTCTTGCCAGAGCTTATTCTAATGAAGGAAACTTCCGTGCCGCAAACGAAGTGATTGAACAGATGCGCCACAACTTTATGACACCTCTGCAGGGAAACATCACTGACATTATCGAGGCTCAAATCAAATCCAAGTCAGGTAACTATAAAGCCGCACAGAGATTACTGGATCAAGTTAACACCATGACTCTGCCTGGAGATGTCGCCAGCTATTACTATGCCCTTTCAGGTAGAGTAAATGAAGCAAACGGCAACTACCTTAAAGCCGGTGAAAGCTATCTGATGCTAGCTGACACCCTCAGTGCGGAAAACAAGCAGAACGCCTATGATCGCGCTGAAAAAGCGTTGCAGAAGGCTCCTTCAAAAGAACTGGTTAATGGATTCAGAAATGCTGAAGATGAAACCATTAAAGGTTTTATGGAATATGCTCTCATCGGTAAGAGTACCAGCAGACAGACAAAAAACAGACTGATGAATGAGTTTGAAAAAAAATATCCTAATCACCCAATTATCAGTCGCAATTCCACTCCAGCTCCGGATCCTGAAAAATTTGATGCTGTCACCAACAACATCGGAAACGGTGATGTCATTGCAGTATTCCTTCCTTTAACCGGACCTTATGCCAAAATCATCGGCAACCCTATTAAAATGGGGATAATCAATTCGTACCGTGACAGAGGCGTAAGTGTAAATCTAAAATTTTATGATACATCCAGCAATTCAATTTCTTCTCTATACAGTGAAGCCAACGCTGATAAAGCAAAAATCATTATCGGCCCTGTTATAAAGGAGGAAGTGTCAGATCTGTTAAGACTCAATCCTTCAGTTCCGGTTATTGCTCTTAATCAGACAAACGTACAGCCTAATTCAAACAATGTATACTTCCTTACCCTTGCCCCGGAAAATGACATGTACAATGCTGTTCTGGAAATGAGTAACGATAATATACAGAATCCGATGATTGTAGCTCCAAGAAATGAAAAAGGAGACAGGATCGCCAACTCCTTCAATGAATTCTGGACTCAGGCTAAGCACAGCGGTATCAGTCTCTGCTACTACAATGATATGAATTCCATTGAAAACGACGTTAAAGGATGTCTTAACGGATATAAAACCTTCGACGCTATATATATATACGGCACTCCTTTGGAGACATCCAAAATACGTGACAGTGCCAGAGCATATATCGGAGACAGTTCTACCTATTATGCAGGTGCAAAAAGTAACGATGGTCTCACTCAATCCGCGATTGCTCAGAGTCTTTACGGCATAAAGCTTGGCGACCAGCCATGGATGATTAAAGACAGCAACGCCAAGAAAAAAATTCAGGAACTTCTTCCTAAGGCAAAGGGTGATACATTAAGAAGTTTCGCCATCGGCTATGATGCCCTTAATCTTGCTCTACATCTCAAGGATCTCTCTGCAAACGAAGATCAAAAAATCAGAGGATTAAGTGGAGACATCTCCATCAGTAACGGTTCACTGAAACGCATCATTACTTGGATCAAAGTAGGTAACTAATGATGACTGATAATATTCAGCAGTATATCGAAAACACCATAAGCAGTTGTTTGGACAATACCATCACCGCCGTTTCAAGCATTCCTCAGGAGGCATTGGACGGCGTTGAAACAGCAACAGCCATAATGAGTCTGAGCCTTCCTGACAATAAAGTAATCTGTCTGGGAAGTCCGCTTTGCCATCCGTTATGCTCACTATTTACACAGGTACTTAACGGAAACCATATGTATCTGACTCAAAAAATCAATGCCTATACTCTGAATAATGATGCTCAACAAATGAGCCATCTGTATCCAAATCTTGGTATTGATGAAAGTCTAAAGGTTCAGTTTGAAAGCATTGCAAGAATCAATGATACTTTGTTACTTATTTCAGACAATCCAAACGACAGTCTGAATTTCAGCGGCATCATCAATTCAACTCATGAATACGATATTCCACTGATTGCTATATATCACCACCACGATACAGTATTGAAGGATATGCTGAGTGACAATGATATCCAAATCATCCTTAATACTCAGAACAGTGCCAATTTCACTGAGGTGGTTTTAGCAATTCTTAATATCTTCAATGAATTCTTGAATGATGTTAACAGAACTTGATATTGATACATTTTATTCTGTTAAAACTTTACTTTGTAAAAAGGGAAACTACAGTGTTTGCAGTTTCCTTTTCATACCAGAACCGCACAATCCTTCTTCCCTACCAATCTTTGAACTTTTTTGTATAACTATGGGAACAGTAAGTAATCCTCAGTCTAGCTAAGGATTACTTTATATGTATGGTTAATCCATACTTTCCTCTGCAGCAGCATCTTCCTCATACTCTATATTCATTTCAGGTTCAGGGAATGGAATTTCTAATCCCTTAAGCAGTTCCTTCTTTTTTCCTACTATTTCTGAAAAGTATCCACCATACGAGAATACTGTTTGAGTGATATTTGACAGGGATGACAGCATCTTTGGTACAGAGTCAAAAGGCAGTTTGATACCTTTAGCTTCTGCAGAATGAATACGATGTCTTAACATGCAGAGAATACTACAGGACAGGAAATGCACAAATATCTTTCCTGTGAGTGTTTTAGAAGAAGATATGTGTAATCTTCTTGCTCCGGTGAAATCCTTTAGTTTTCTAAAACTTTCCTCGACCTCATTTCGCTCTGTATAGGCTCGTGAAGCCTCAACAGGATCACTAATTAAATCCGATAATAGAATCCTTATGCCCTTGCACATCATATACTCAAATTTTTTGGTACTGTTGATGACTTTTCTTCCGGTTGAATCCTCCGTAACATAAGTTGAAAGGAAGTCCTCCTCATCCTTAGTTAGTGGGTCAATACCTGCCTTCTGCCTGTCTAGAAGCTCTGCTATTCTTGCACGGAATTTATCCTCAGCCTCATTCCTGATTTCATGATCAAGATAGATATGAATAAACATCCTGCCTTTCTCGTGTTTACATCTTACGGTATCTTTGTTGTAGTTACCTGGATAACTCCAGTAAACCTCTTCTGTCATGATGTTCTGACTAAGTTTCCGGTTGTAGCTGCAGTCATCCAGCAGATAGGATAGATTCTTTGCAATCAAGTTCTTGCAGATGCTGAAGTTAAGCTTCATATTGAGAATGAAGCTTTGATTGTCCTGATAGAGCTTGTGTATATTTTTGACAGAGCCGTAGCCTCTGTCAGCAACCAGAATAGCTCTTCGATTTAACCCCATCCTTGCATATTCCTTCAGCAGATGGATAAACGTAGAAACGTCAGGTGTTGAGCCTGCATAGTACCTGTAGTACAGCGGACATCCTGTACTCTGATTTACAAGCATTACCACGTTTATCTGTTTAAGCTGATCGCCGTCTTTTTTGTGTCCCCATTCAGCAAAATCAAGGTCGTCAGAACAGGTTGAAATAGAAGTTGAGTCAAGTGCATAATAAACGCTTTCCTTTGACTTATCCTCTTCTTCAATACAGCACTCATTTAGCTTTCTCAGAAAACTATCAATTTTATCCTCATCAATGTGCTGTAAAAATCTGGTAATACTGCTAATACCCATTGGTCTGTGAAAAGGCAGTCTGGTACAGGAAGCAAAGTCCTCGTACAGGTACATTCCTTTATCAGGCTCTATTGTTTTGAAATAAGCTAGAGACAGAAGCTTCTTAGCTCCGTAATATTTGTCAAAAACTCTGGCAAGTGCTTTTGACAGAGGTGTTGATGCAATTACTTGATCAAGCAACCAGGTTGCTCCTGCATGAAGAACCTTTAGAGAGGTAGCCCTCCTTATGAACAAAGAGTTTTCATCCATATCGTCATTCTGAGAAAATTCCAGCTTATAGCGAGTAAGATTACCTTTTGATTTTAGCTTATCCACTACTCTGTCTGTCTTTAAGTTCTTGAGGATTGGATACTGATTTATAAAATCCTCAGTCCATTCGATAGTACCTGTTAGTTCCCCGCCAATAATCTTACCTACTGTACGGGTCTTCCCTTTGACTCTGACAGATATATGTTTTTCAGAATCCCATACATTCTCATACGAGCAGACATAAGTATATTTACCATTTCTGTTAAAAAGCAATGGAGGAAGTTCGGGAGCATCAACAACCATAATTACACCTGTATAGTTATATAATAATATGTAACTAGGATAACATAAAAAATAAAAGAAGTCTCTTATTTTTCAAGACTTCTTATTAAATTATTTTCTTAATGTAACTAGATCATCAAAGAATTGGGGCTCTGCAACCAATAAAATTGCGTAGAATAAATATCTTGTAAAAGCTTCCATAAAATAAAAAAAACCGCAGATTTCTTCGAGGTTTTCCGATATATATACAATTTAATTACTCAACTATTTCCAATGTAGGTTTCTTGTGTTCTTTTGCGCTACTGTCAATTTTCTTTCTTTCATCTTCAGTCATATGGTCTCCTGATGAAACCTCCTCCACAGCAGAAAGATGGGTCTTTGACGAACCGCTATCACAATTCTCATAATAATCATCATAAGCCGCTTCAGGAAACAGATACATGCCCAGCTTTGGGTCTTCACGCGGATAAATAGATGAAACAGCAATCATAGGGACATAAACAGAATGAGGAACCCCACCAAATCTAGCATCAAACGACAACCCCTGATTATCAATTTTTAAATTCAACACTGCCCGAGGTGAAATATTCAAGATAATCATACCATTCTGTGCATACTGCAATGGTAAATCAACTAAAGGATAATTTACATTAACAGCTATCTGAGGTGTCAGCATGTTATCCAGCATCCAATCATACATAGCTCGCACTATGTACGGCCTGTACGGAGGTACTTTTATACCATCAGCCATAAAATCTCCTACATTTACTATTATGTAGAATATAATATCATACAAAATAAGAATAAAAGCTATAATATACTAGATTATATTTAAAAAATGCGTAACTACACTACATTAATACTCTTTTAAAGTTCTATAGCCCTTAAAACATCGATAATACAAAGGTACCGATATCTTTCAGCATTTCAATATATCTATGAAAATTCAATAATTACAGCACATATTTTTTCTTTACTATTCCTAAAAATCCACAATAGAATAATAAAAGAAACCTTAACTGTCAATAAACACGCCATGTTATAAACAAAACAATATTGTTATTATCATCCGTCAGCGACTGTGAATAACATACGCATTTATTGGCCATATTATATCTAAACTAAAAAACCCCAGAAAATCCGGGGTTTTATTATAAAACAACGTACTAAAGATTAACGCTTTGAGTACTGAGGACGCTTACGAGCCTTATGTAAACCAACCTTCTTACGTTCAACGCGACGAGCATCACGAGTAACGTAACCAGCTTGACGAAGTGCTGAACGGAATGATTCATCATATTCAATAAGAGCACGGGTGATACCGTGACGAACAGCACCAGCCTGACCTGAATTACCGCCACCAGCAACGGTAACGTAAAGATCAAGACTATCCTTAAGATTTAACAACTCGAGTGGCTGACAAACAACCATGCGTGAAGTAGGACGGGTGAAATACTGTTCAAGCGGCTTCTGGTTGATAACGATCTTACCAGTACCCTTCTTGATGAATACACGTGCAGTAGAGCTCTTGCGGCGGCCTGTACCGTAATATTGATTTTCTGCCATTTATCTATTCCTTAAATGTCTAAAACCTGAGGTTTCTGGGCTGCGTGATCATGAGAAGCACCAGCATAAACCTTTAACTTACGGAACATTGCACGACCCAAAGGTCCCTTTGGTAACATGCCACGAACAGCTGATTCAATTACCATTTCAGGCTTTGACTGAATGAGCTTATCAAAAGTGACAGATTTAATACCACCTGGGAAACCAGTGTGAGCATAGTAAACCTTATCAGTGGTCTTATTACCAGTTACTACAACCTTAGAAGCATTGATAACGATGATGTAATCACCTGTATCAGCTGAAGGAGTATATTCAGGCTTGTGCTTGCCTCTTAAACGTGAGGCGATCTCAGTAGCAAGACGACCTAAAGTCTTGCCTTCTGCATCAACTACATACCAGTCACGCTTAATTGTGTCTGGCTTAGCTACGAAAGTTTTCATTGATATAACCCAACTTAAAAAAAGTTAAACCTTGATATGACTTCTCATATCCAATTATTATCGATATCTTCACCCCCTTCGAGATAAAGACACTCGAATACGATAACAGGTCTTCCCTGCTTCGCTATGTGGGCGTGCAAATAATACACTAAATTTCCTAAAAATGCACATATTTTTTGGCGAATTTCATTATTAATTTTCTCACATCTGATCTTATTGTTCAGAACATAATTAATGCATTGAATTATACGTATTGATGAGAATTGAAACAAACTGATTTCTCACCGAAATATAACAACTGATATTGAAAATCAAGAAGCAGAAAAACGTACTTATCGATTAGACAGAGCGTCATAATCCCGTTAATTTAACGACGGCTAAAACCTGTTCAGTGAGTTCGGACTATAAAGTTCTCAAGTGATTTTGTGCAATGAAACAAGTACCAGTAAATTGTCATTGCATTTCATTTAATATTTAACTTATTATATGCATAGTATCATGGATTATCCTTAATCAAAAACCATGTGATCACCGGAATTCTAATCATTACCAGTATTCAACCGGATAATTCCCAATATTACCTTATTACTTGAACACAGGAGTCTTTTTTATGTCCATGGAAGAAACAATACCTCTACTTTCAGGAATTGCGGGACTAATTATTGGCTTTTTAATCAGACATTTTTTAATACGTGACGCCTCCAAAAGAGATTTGCAGGATGAACTCACCAAAATCAAAAGAGAAATGGCAAATCAAAGGGGAATTATAACTGATTTCATACAGAATTCAGGAACCCTCTTTGATCAGCTTGAAGCAAGTTACTCCAACTATGCAAAATTCATGAATGAACAGTCCAAAAAAATTATTCCACAATTTGGCAACATGTACGAATCCTCAAAACATGAAGTATATAAATTCAACAGAGAGGAAAATGACCTGAATAATGATAAAAACATCCCTTCAGGTAAAAAAAACGTCATCATGGAAGCAGAAATTATTTCAGAGTCAACTGAGTCATCAGAAGAAAAATCCAATACGAGCAAATAATCTCTCACTGAAGCAAAGATTCGGGGATGCCCTAGTTAAAGGCATCCCTTTTTAATAATAATCCCACATTCTATATTTTTTAACTCAAACCGCACATAACCTGACGTTCATCATGCGTTCCTCAGACTCTCTTTAAGTTCACTAATACAGACCTTATTTATAGAATATGGAGGTGTGTAATCAGAGAAATTGTTCATACTGCTGTTCAATCAAAAAATTTTTTAATATGCAACAATTTCATCAATGACTGAACTTTAACAGTATGACGGTTTGCAATGTAATTAATCTTAACGTTGATTATACAAATATCTGTTTTATCAAATAAAACAGATAACCTTAAAAACCGTAATTTAAAAAACAAATAACCAAAACACCACATTATTGTTACAAATTGTTACTAAATGAACTTTTAAAATTGTCATAAGTCATATTTATATGAACACTAAAATAATAAATGTCTCAGTTCATTTTTGGAGAAATAATACAAATGCTAAAAAACAGAAAAATCTTAGGTGCGTTATCCATTGCTTTTGCCTTAAGCTCAATCGGAAATTTAGCATATGCTGATGCCACACCTCTCATTGGAGCCTTAGCTCAAAACAGCGATGGTGTACCTTCCCTGGCTCCATTAATTGAAAAAGCTATCCCTGCTGTTGTGAACATCTCCGTAAACGGAAAGAAATCTCTTAATCGTGATGCTTTCGATATACCGGAAGAATTCAGATTTTTCTTCCCCGACATTCAGCAGAGAGAAAGAAAATTCTCTGCTCTCGGCTCAGGTGTAATTATTGATGCAAAAAAAGGATACGTCATTACCAATCATCACGTAATAGATGGTGCAGATGAAATTAAAGTTACACTGCATGACAGCAGAGTATTCAATGCCAAAGTAAAAGGTCAGGATGAGCAGACAGATTTTGCCCTTCTTGAGCTTGAAAATCCTCAGAATTTAACAGAATTAAAGTTTGCTGATTCTGATTCATTAAAAGTCGGGGATTTTGCCATAGCCATCGGAAATCCGTTCGGATTAGGACAAACCGTTACTTCTGGCATTGTAAGTGCTCTTGGCAGAAGCGGTCTTAATATTGAAAATTATGAAAACTTCATTCAAACCGACGCCGCTATCAATTCCGGTAATTCAGGTGGCGCTCTAATCAATCTTAAAGGCGAACTGATAGGTATCAATACAGCTATTTTAGGTAAAGCTGGTGGCAATATAGGTATTGGATTCGCAATCCCGTCAAATATGGCTCACTCAATCGTGGATCAGTTAATTGCTAATGGAAAAGTAACCCGTGGTCTTCTGGGTATAATGGGCACAGAAGTTAACGAGGATCTTGCAAAGAACTTTGACTATAAGAGCCGAAACGGTGCTTTTGTCAACGAAGTAATGAAGGACTCGGCTGCAGACAAGGCAGGTATAAAATCCGGAGATATTCTGACATCCATCAATGGTGTGCCGATTACCAGTTTCGGTCAGCTGAGAGCCAAAATTGCAACCCTGGGTGCCGGAGCAAAAATCAAACTTGGAGTATTCAGAGATGGCTCTGAAAAGCAGATAGAAGTAACACTGGACAGTGACAGCAATTCGGCAATGCAAACTGCTGTAAACAACAACAATCCGTTATTTGAAGGAGCGGTGCTTGCAGACACAGATGGTAATGGTATCACTGTATCTGACATCAAGGAGAACTCAAGAGCAGCCAGATTTGGTCTTGCCAAAGGAGATATAATAGTCGAGGCTAATAGAAATAAGGTTAACACTGTGGCCGACCTTAATAAGGTACTTTCAAAGAAGGATCGTTTCCTTGCTCTAAAGATCAACCGTAAAGGAATGACTGTATATCTTACCAGTAACTATTAAATCTTACTAAAACAGCTACTTAGCTTAGCAGATTAAGGAAATAAAAAACCGGATTACTAATGTCTTAGAATTGAGTACTCCGGGGTATAAAAGCTCATCATTAGCTCAATGAATGAGCTTTTTCTTTAAGAAGCAAAAAAGTTAAATAAGAACAGACAACCAACCTTATTTAACTTAAAAGAACAATCTCAGATATCCTGCTCTACAATTTCCGTTTCAAATTGCAAACGATATATGATAGTTGTAGGATAATTATATCTGCTCAACAACAGTGACCTGACAATTAATCAGTTTTCCATCTCTTACAACAGAAAAATTAAGAACCGTATCAGGTTTAGAAGAAGCAATCATAGTCATTGCCTGCTTCAAATCCGTAACTCTGACATCATTAATTGACACTATTACGTCATTTTGCATAAGTATATCCTGTGCAGGACCATTAGGATCAATACTGGTAACAATAATCCCACTCTGATAACTACCAAGCTTACCGTCCTGGATATCAGAGTATGCAGAATCTCTTGCTAAAATCCCCAAATATCCCCTGATTACCCTTCCATGATGAATAATCTCCTGCATTATCTTAAGAGAAAGCTCTGCTGAAATCGCAAAACTAATACCATTGGTTTGGGTCTCCACAGAAGAAAGTGTAGCAGTATTCATACCGATATATTCTCCTTTGGTATTCACAAGTGCTCCGCCGGAATTTCCTGAATTTATTGCAGCATCAGTCTGAATAAATTCCTGAATACCCGGTTTTAAATCAAGCGTATTCATATTAGTTATTCCACTACCTGAACGCCCCACAGCACTTATTATACCTACCGTAACGGTCTGTCCAATATTATACGGATTACCAATAGCTAGAACCACGTCCCCTAGACGGGGAACAGTCTTTGTATTAATAGGTATCACTGGGAGAACATCTTTGGTTGTAACCTTTAACACGGCAATATCCGTACGTTTATCATATCCAAGAACTTTAGCCAGATAAGTTTTACCATTACGGAGTTGTACATAGATAGAGCTACCGGTCATCGAAGCATTCATTATTACATGATAGTTAGTCAGAATATATCCATCACTATGCATAATAATGCCTGAAGCTGAGCTTATATTTGCATTGCTTATAGCGCTATCCTGCTTACTACCATCATACTTAAGGTCTGTAACCTGAATAAAAATATTTACAACTGCAGGTGCACTGCGCTCAATAGCATGATAATAACTAACAGGTGCATTATCATTATTAAAGAGTGAATAGGCTATTTTATTTGAAGATTCATGTTGAAGTGCCTGATTAACAAGGATAATAGTACAGCCTAAAATCAGACCGGACAATATAGCATGAATAAGAGATTTCATGATAAAAATACCAAGATAATTAAAGAAAAAAATAAATAATTATTTGATATTTTAACAGAAATATTAACAGGAATGATTCTCACTTAAAGATATGAGATATGAAATTAAGTCTTAATACCTTTCAGTGTAACAGAAATGCTTAACAGTTGCCTACTGGCAACATCGTAATCATATAATATTTCAGAATACGAGATGTACAAGTATCTGTTGATTTGCATCAACTCAATATCATAAAAATATTCCTGAAAACAACATCTGGTAAATTTTACTGAGAAATAGATATATGAAAATGAAAAACCCCTTCAAAAGAAGGGGTTTTCAATATGGTGCTGATACCCAGAATCGAACTGGGGACCTCACCCTTACCAAGGGTGCGCTCTACCGACTGAGCCATATCAGCATATCAAGTGCCTGGCGATGACCTACTCTCACATAGCGAATGCTACACTACCATCGGCGTCACTGCTTTTCACTTCTGTGTTCGGAATGGGTACAGGTGGTTCA
>OMYE01000129.1 GCA_900315145.1 uncultured Pseudomonadota bacterium
AATCTGTAATCCGGAATCTTCTAATCTGAAATCCACCCACCGTGGCGAAGCCACGGAATCCTGCGCGGCTGAGCCGCGCTGATAATCCGCCTGCGAAGCGGGCGGTTTTTGAGAAAATGAAGATTGGTTAAGTAAAGAAGGAGATCTTAAATATTTGACTATAAGGAGGCCAAATCTGACAGAGTGGCAACTTTGAATCGGCTTTTTGATAATGATGGAATGGAAGTGTTCTGTTTGCCTGTACCAGTTTAAGCTGACGGTAAACAGAGTGGTAGAGGATAAAAGTTTTTTTTGATAGAAATTTAGATAGATAAGGGGATTGTATGGCTACTGAATTACTAATTAATCAACTGTTTACGGGTAGATATCTTGATGAAGGTGAAAATATCGGTCATGAAGTCATTAATCTTTTTAAAGATGATGCAGGTAACAATAATTTATTTATAACCCCTTCAGGACAGGTACGTAATCATGATGTCGGAGCGGTATTATTTGTTTGTAATATTTCTGCAAGAACAACAGTTGAAGTTGTAGGGATGGCAAAAGGTATATCTTCAATTTCTGATGATGAGATTAATCAAATTACTTATAAAGGTTTTTCTCTTGACCAGATTTTCGGCAGTAATAAATATCTTGGCAATGAGGATCCTGTTCCAAATCAAGTATCATTTCGTGCTGAAAAAGTATCTACTCCATCAAGAAGAATATTTATAACTTTAGATAATAATTTTAAGTTCGAAGATGCAATTGTCATTTATCTTAAATCAGATAGAAAAGTGATTATTCCGCAGGGAATGCGGGAATATTATTCTGATGAAGTTGATGGTAATGCCTATAGACAGCTGCTTGCTGAGCTTATCAATAAAGATTCAATCTGGAATGACGTTAATGAAGTTGTTTCTGATGATCTGGTACATAAGCAGGCTCCTTTAACAGTATCAGAATCGCAATCTAAATTTGACATTATGAGAGAAAGATTTCTCAAAAGGATCAGTGAAGTACAGTCGGGGAATCATATGAATTCTGAAATATTAATTAATCAAATATTTACGGGCAGATATCTTGAAGAAGGTGAAAATATCGGTCATGAAGTTATTAATCTTTTCAAGGATGATGCAGGACACAATAATTTATTTATAACGCCTTCAGGACTTGTACGTAATCATGAAGTTGAAGGTGTCTTATTTGTTTGTAATATTTCTGCCAGAATAACAGTCGAAGTTGTAGCGATGGCAAAAGGAATTTCTACAATTTCTGATGATGAAATTAAACAAATTACTTATAAAGGGTATTCACTTGACCATATTTTTGGCGATAATTCATATCTTGGCAATAAGGATCCTGTTCCCAATCAAGTGTCATTTCGTGCTGCAAAAGTCGCTACTCCGACCAAAAGAATATTTATAACTTTAGATAATAATTTCAAGTCAGATGATGGAATAGTTATTTATCTTAAATCTGATCGAAAAGTGATTATTCCGCAGGGTATGCGAGTATATTATTCTGATGAAATTGATGGTCAGGCTTACAGGCAGTTGCTTAATGAGCTTATAAACAAAGATTCAATCTGGAATGATATTAATGTGCTGGCTTCTGATGAGTCAGCACATAAGCAGGCTCCTTTAACAGTATCAGAATCGCAATCGAAATTTGATACTATGAGAGAAAGATTTC
This sequence comes from uncultured Pseudomonadota bacterium, assembly GCA_900315145.1. Classification (GTDB taxonomy): domain Bacteria; phylum Pseudomonadota; class Gammaproteobacteria; order Enterobacterales; family Succinivibrionaceae; genus Ruminobacter. The sequence goes on from OMYE01000129.1 coordinate 1,675, forward strand.
TCAGAAGAATCAAAGAAATACAAACAGGTAAATCCAGTGAACCAACCTCTAACGGATCAGCGGGTAGCTTCTGGGATATTAATTTATTAAAAAAATTGAGTTATGACCAGGTACGTCAACTTTATATGATCTTCCTGAAAATTCAGGGAATAGCTCAAGCTACCATCAATACAGCTTTAAATGATTCCTTCTATATATGGAAAAAAGGTGATCATGATCTTTTCTGGCAGGCTGTTGAGAGCAGTGATGCAGATGCGAGGAGCATTCTCATTGAAATATTGAGAAAAAACAGTAGTGTTGATCCTGAAAAAAATGCCAGCTCATATATGAGCCATCTCAGACGTTTCCGCTTATTTTTAGCATGGGAAGGCAATGATGAGGCGGGTAAACTCCTGCGTTCCTTTGCCAATACTGCTGATGTTAAATCAGACAGCAATGATGCAAAACCAAAGAAACAACCTTCAGATCCGAAAATTGTACAGCCTCCTAAGAAAGAGGTTCTGGTTGTACCGCCTGACCTTAAAGTCGGAGACACCTTTAAGTTTGGCAGTTATTATCAGGAAAGCAGTAATTATATGAGTCCGATAGAGTGGATTGTCATTAAAAGACTTGGTCCTAAGGTTCTCCTTATGTCACGTTACGGACTGGATCGTAAGCAGTATCATCATGAAAATGCGGATGTCCCATGGGAGGAATCTGACCTCAGAAAATGGCTTAATGATACCTTTTTAAAGACTGCCTTTTCTGAAGAAGAACAAAAGAGGATTGCTCTTACCAATGTAGAGAATATAGCAGACCCTCAGTACCAGACCTTTGGCGGTAAAAATACGGACGACTACATTTTCTGTTTGAGTATGGCTGAAGCAGACAGTCTGTTTGATGAAGACGCAGCACGTAAATGTATTCCTACCCCTTATGCTGTCGGCGAAGGTGTTGTCCAGTCAGAAGTATTTATGCTTAACGGCAAGGGCACCTGTCTCTGGTGGTTAAGATCCCGTGGAGTCTACGAATTCGGAGCTTACCTTATCAGAGAGAACGGTTCTATCGGCGGATACAATGATCTCAGCAGTACCTTTACTGCCATCCGTCCGGTTTTGTGGATGAATTTATAGCTAGCTAAGTTAAAACCTGCATACAACTATTAAGCCGGAGAGTATTTCGACGTAATAATGATTCGTTTGATAGTTGTGATGCAGTACAAAACCGGAAAGCAGAATACCCGCGAAATTTGTAGGCTTTTTCAGGTATGTTCAGATTTCCGGTTTTGATTTAACTTCTCCTGATGCAACAGCCGGATTATTGTTATGGAAAAGTAAAAAGGTGAGTCACTATAGATCATTAGAGATAGAACAAATCTTTGGTGTAACTGGGTCAATCTTCTATTACATAAAAAGACTGGTGAGTAAACTTAGTTAAGAACTAAGGAACTTTAAGAATTACGGAGCTTTATGAATAACGGAAAACGTACTTAATATATGTAATGACTAAGATAGTTTTAATAGCATTAATACCATTAACATTAATGTTTTAAGAGTGGTTATTCATAATTACGTACAAAATCTGAAGATTATAAAGTAACTTAAAAGATATCGGGAATCATTAATACAATGGATATAATCGCTTTAAAACAAATGAGCTTTGAAGAGGTGCGTCAGCTTTATCTGTCATTTCTGCATCAGCAGAACATTAGCAAAAATACCATTCAGACAGCTTATTCAGACTCCTTTTATCTGTGGAGAAAAGGGAATCACGACCTTTTCTGGAAGGCTGTTGAAGCGAGAGATGAAGATGCAAAGAACCTTCTTTTAGAAACTTTGAAAAGAAACAGCAGTGCTGATCCTCAAAAAGTTATTAATGGTTACCTGTCTCATATCAGACGTTTCCAGCAGTTTCTCAAATGGGATGAATTAGGAAAAAATGAAGGACGGCCTGTATTAACTGTTCCCTCTGTTTCCACTGAATCCACTGCTTCCACTCCCCCTAATTCTCCTAATTTCAGGGTAGCACAGAACAAACGCGTTCTCAAATCTGCAGTTAAAGATATTCCCGAGCCGTCAGAAGCTCAGGTTGAGTTCTATCTTTCGAGATGGAATGAACTGGAGAATTATCGTCTGCAGGAACAGGCTTTGAACAAACTGTTCTTTGAGTTATGTCCTGAAAACACTGATATTGAAGATATCCTGCTAAAGGTATCAACGCTTAATGATTTCTACAGTACTAATATTTTTTCTGTTTATCCGGTGGCCAGGCATATTCAATCGTTAAATATTGATGCCAGATTAAAATCCGGTGATATCAGTTTAGTAAATGATATTAAACAGATTAGTATTGGTGGCAAGATCAAGAATTTTTATTCTTTCGCTTCGAAGTACTGCAGTCACCATAATCCGAAGGACTTCCCGATTTACGACAGCTATGTTGACGCTGTTCTTAGATATTATAGGGATAAGGATAATTTTGCCTCTTTTAAAAATGATGATCTGAAGGATTATATTCATTTCAAAGGCGCACTTAATAATTTCCGAAAATTCTACGGTCTGGAGAAATATGATTTAAAACAGCTAGACGTTTATTTGTGGCAGCTGGGAAAGGATTATTTTCCCAAAAAATATTAATAATGTGTAGAAAAAGGCAGAGATTAAGAACTACAGATGATGATTATAATCTGCTGTTAATACTATCTACCTGCCATCTACTTGATATTCGTTTTAAATCCAGCAGACAACAGATGCAGAGAACATTAACAGTGTATAAAAATAAGTATGTATTTTTTTAATTTATTTTTAATTATTTTTTGAAGCAGCCTTTTTATTTTATATTTTTGAATTTTTTCTTGGAGTTTTGCTATTTAAAGTTATTTAAAGCTTTTGAAATACTTAAACATTTTGGATTATGAATTAGTTTATTTGAAACACTTATATAACTTATATAGTAGTTGAATACTATAAAATATAAATATATTTGAATATGTATACAATGATCAATACATGTTTTATATAAATATTTTATAAATATATTATTTTTGAGATATTAACATATAGAGATAGTTATGAAATATACAAATATTATTGATTCCCCTCTTGGCGGGACTGAAAAAGATCTTCTTGGAGTTAGTGATTATGTAAATGCACTAAGTCGTTTTCTTTCATCTGCCAGTATGCCTACCACAATAGCCATTCAG